>NZ_JBEZDS010000016.1:0-127279 GCF_040648435.1 Dactylosporangium sp. NPDC049140
CGTCGGCGACGGACCACCCAACGACGGCGGCGTCCGCATCGGGAACGACCACGAAAAATCACCCGCCGACCCACCAGCCGACCACGTACTCGACGCCGCCAGACTCGTCGCCCCGTAACTACCCGACGCACCCGAGGTCCCCGCCGTCAACGCCACCATCCGGGTAGCGGTGGACGCGACCGTGACGTCGGCCGTAACCGTGCCCGCCTTCGTGTCGTTGTGGCTCGGCAGATCCGTGCCGCGGCACTCCGCCTTGTCCGGCGTGCTCAACGCACACGCCGGCAGGTCCACCAGCTTCAACCGCGACGACCAGTCCGCACCATACGCCGTCGCGAACTGCCGGTAGTCGACCTTCACGCCGACCGCGCCGGTCCCCTGCCCGCCGTCGGCCCGGCCCACCTTCAACAGCAGACCCTGCACGTTCGCCCGCTTCGACGCCTGCTGGTCCAGGACCTCGACGTGCACCTTGCCCGGGATCGGCACGCTCGCCGCCCCGATCGTCCGCGCCTGCCGCGTCGTCGTCGACGCGGTGATCGACACCGGGCCGCCTGAGGCCGCGGTGACATCGACGTCCGCCGCCGACGCGGCCGGCCACACCGGCGGCGGGCTGTCCTGCGCCTTACGCGTGGTGTCCTTGACTGGCTTGCCGGCCGCGACCGCCTTGGTCTTGACGCTCGACACCTTCGCCGCCGCCGCCGGCGTGAACGGCTTGGCCGGACCCGCGAACGCCGGCGCCTGCGCACCCAGCGACACCACCAGCGCCAAGGGCAGACCGAGCAGCAGGTAACGCACCAACGACCTCCGGGACTCGAAGCTGGGCACGGCGATCACGCGGCCGGCGGGGTGTAGATGATGGCCCGGTTGTCCGCGAGCACATCCCGGAACGACGAGTACGTCTGCCCGATGGTCCCGTCGGCGTTCTCAAGGCCCACGACCGCGCCGGTGCCGCGCTCCGCGGGACCGTCCAGGCCGCTGTAGTTGAACGTGATGGTGCCGTTCTGCGCGATGAGCACCTCGACACTCAACCGCTGCGACGTGTTGCCGAAGATGTACACGTTGCGCCACTCGATCACGAACGTCGAACCCGCCACCGCGGTGCGGATGCTCGACGAGCCGTCGACTACCAGGTCGTGCCAGTACGGATACAACGCCGCGTTCGGGCCCGCCGGATCCGGCACCCCGGTCCGGCCCTCCGGGTTGTCCGACATCGGATCCGCGAAGCTCGCCAGGCCGTTGGTGCTGATCCAGACGGTCGAGTACGTCTGACCGTAGAACGTCACCGGGAACGGCAACGGCACCGACGTGTGCGCGTCGTCGCCGGTCAGCGACAACACGGTGCCGTTCGCCGGCACGAACGTCTGCGTCGCCGTCGTGCACGTGTACCCGAACTCGTCCGGCACCGCCTCCAGCACCAGATTCGCCACCGTCTCCACCGACACGTGCCCGCTCGCCGACGCCGTCGCGCAACCGTCCACGGTGGACACGCCGAACTCGCCCTCCTCGACCGCGGCGAACGCGTACGTGCCGTCGGCCGCCGTCATCGTGCTCAGACCGGCCGGCTGCAGCCACACCGTCAGCCCGCCCGCCGGCGCACCGTCACGCGTCACCGTCCCGGTCACCGTGCCGGTGCCGATCGGCTGCGCGTCGAGCGGGTAGTCGATCAGCACCGCCTTGTCGTTGTCGAGGATCGGCTGGTTGTAGAGGTACTGCAGGCCGTACTCGCCGCCGGTGCTCTCGATGCCGACCGTCGCCCCGCCGCCGCGCTCGGCGTCGTCCGCGTCGAGGTCGGCGTAGTTGAAGGCGATGTCGCCGTTCTCGGCGAGGATCGCCTCGAACGTGACCCGCTTCGACGTGCCCCACATCTCCACGTTGCGCCACTCCACGACGAACCGCCGGTTCGGGAACACCCCCTCCACCTCGGTCCGCACGCTGGCACTGCCGTCGACGATCAGGTCACCCCAGAACGGCGCCACGATCGCGTTCGGCGCCGCCGCCTGCGGGATCGCCGAACCGGCCGACGCATCACCGGCCTCGCTCGGATCGGCGAAGGCGATGAAGCCGTTCGTCGACACCCAGGCCGAGGACTGGTTGTGGCCGTAGAACGGCACCACGAACGGCAGCGCCACCGTGGTCGCCGCGTCGTCGCCGGTCAGGTTGAGCACCGAACCATCGGCCGGATCGAACGCCTGGGTCTGCGTGAGGCAGGTGTACCCGAAGATGTCCGACTGCGGGAAGAGCTGCAGGTCGACGTACTGGTGCCCGGTGACCTCCACGTCGGTGCCGGCGTACACCCCGCAGGCCCCGCCGACCGCGGCCGACACGTTGTACGTCCCGGCGGTCAGGCCGGTGAACTCGTACTCACCCAACCCGTTCGTCACCCGGGTCGCGCCACCGGGCCGCAGCGTCACCGTCACGCCGACCACCACGTCACCGGTGAACGGGTCCATCACCCGCCCGCTGATCGCCGGCGGCGTGCCGACCGTGATCGACGCGCCGACGATCTCACTGAGCCGCGAACCGGCAACGGCCTGCGCCCACAGCTGGACCGGCCCGGGTGCCGGCGGCGTGACCGTCACCGTCAGCTGGCCGCCCGGCGTCGGCAGCGTTGCCGTCTGGCCCAGCCCCACATTGCCGAGGCTGTACTTGATCGCCGTTACGGTCGTGTCACCGCCCGCGCTCAGGGTCACCTGCAGCGGCTGGCCCACCGTGGCGGTGTTGCCGTTGGGGAACGTGACGATCGGCTTCTCGGGCTTGAGCGGCGCGGTGAACTCCGCCTCGGTCGACGCGACCAGGCGCCCGTAGAGCCGGACATCGTCGATGCTGCCCTTGAAGAAGTTGTTCGGCCCGATGTCCCACAGGTGCCGGCCGATCACGAACGGGCCGGTCGCGTTGAAGCCGCCGACGACCGTGGCGGTGGCCGCCTGGACGGCCCCGTCGACGTAGAGGCGCATCTGGTGCGTGGAAGCGTCGTACGTGGCCACCAGGTAGGTCCATCGCCCGGCGGTGATCGGGTTGTCGGACACCACCGCATAGATCGCCGGCGAATGCACGTCGGAGCCGGCCATGGTGAACCGCCACCGGCCCGTCGGCCCGTGGTAGGTGAGCGCCCACGCCGCCGTCTGCGTCCCGTCCTGGCTGGCCGCGACGTACGCGGTCGTCGGATCGAGGGTGTCCACCTTGACCCAGGCGGTGACCGTGAAGTTGGCGTCGGTACGCACCGTCGTCGCCGCGCCCGTCGTCGGCGACTTCGTCTTGATCGGCCCCGCCGCCACCGCCTGTGCCCAACCGTTGAACGCCAGCGCATGACGGGTGCCGCCCCGGCTCGCCGTCCAGGTGGTGTTCGACAAGGTCAGGGTGTTGCCGTGGTCCGAGCTGTCGGCCGTGGTCGCGCCGGTGCCCTCCTCCATGTCCCATCGACCGTCCGGGCCGGTACCGGCCTTGACGCTGAACGCGTACGTCTTCGGGACCGCCGAATAGGTGTCGCCGGTGTCCTTGGTCCACACGCGCAGGATGAACGCGTCGTCGGTCGGCGGGGTGATCGTCACCGTCGCTGTGTTGTCCGCGGCCGGCGCCACCTGCGCCGCGTTCGGCGCCGTCGTGCCCGTATCCAGGGTGTAGGCGTAGCCGGCGAAGTCCGACGGCACCGTGGCCGGCGGGAAGAACTTGAAGGTCCCCGCCACCCCCGCGCCACCGTAACGCTGACCGTCGTCCGGATAGTCTGTCGAGGTGATCTGCGACGGTGCGCCGGGTGGTGCGGTGTCCACCTTGAACTCGCACACCTGCGAGAACTGCCCGTCGTCGGTCCCGTCGTAAGAGCGGGCCTGGAACTGGTACACCCCGTCGTTGACCAGCTTGTTCGGCGGGATGCTCACGATGGCGGTGGTGCCGGGCGTGACGGACGACTGGGTGACGCGGTCGTTGTCGTTGCGCGAACCGCCCAGCGGCCACCACCAGAACGACACGTTGTGCACCTGCGCCGTGCCGTCTGCGTCGCTGGTGCGGGCCCGCAGCTCGGGCTGCAGCGTCTTCACCACCGGCCGCCCCGCGCCCGTCGCACACGCGCTGCCGGAGACGGTCAGCTGGTCCGGGGCGTTCGGGTAGGAGTTGTACGTCACCGTCAGCAACGCCGTACCCGCGTCGAACTTCTTCCACGCATTGTGGTTCGCCTCATCGCCGGCCCGCAGCCCGATCGTGACCCCGTTCCAGTACTGCCCCGCCGCCGACTGGATCAGGCCCGTGATCCCCCACTCGCTACGCACCCGCTGCTTGTTGCACGTGTGGTTGTCGGTGAACGTCTGCAGCGAACCCCACGAACCGGCGTGATTGCTCCACGTGGTGTTCGCATCGATCCCACCGACCCACCACAGGCTCGTACGGGTGTCGCTGCACGTCCACGAATGCAGCAGATCCATCGAGAACTTCGCGTCCAGCACGTGCTTGCCCACATACGACGACGTCGGCAACAGGAAGATCGACCGGTAGATCATCGTCTGGCCCTCGTCGGTGTACCCGACCTTCGCACACGGCACCGCCGTGTAGGGCGACGGACACCCGTTACGGTCGTAACTCCAGTACGACTGGGTCGTGAACCGGCTGTTGATCATCGTCCAGGCGGAGGCGTTGAACGCCGGGTCGATGAACACCGGAAACTTCGTCGACGCCCCACGCAACACCTGCAGATCCGGGCGCACGACCATGTCGCCACCCTCGACCGCCACCGGCATCCGCGCCGTGCGGCTCTGGACCCCGACCGCCTTGGCGTCCGCGGGCACGTCGCCGGAGGAGTCCCACATCGCCGGCGTCCCCGACGCGAACGCCGTCGCACCGCCGCCGTCCACGTAGGACACCGAGCCGTTGCCGCCCGTCTTCGCGGTCAGTCCCTTGGTCCCGGTGCGGAAGCGCACGTTCTCCAGGGCCCGCTGCTTGGCGGCCTCGGGCGTCTTCACGACCAGGACCTCGGAGTAGCCCTCCAGCTCCGCGGTCAGCTGCAGATCCACGCCCGGCAGCACCTCCGGGTAGGTGGCGGTGCGGCCCTCGACCTTCGGCGCCGGCAGCGCCGTCGGCCACGACAGGGACAACTCACCCGAGCCGCGCCGCAGCGACACCAGCGGACCGCTGCCACCGCCCGAGAACGTCGTGCCCAGCCAACTCGCCGCCGGCGCGAAGCCACCCGACGACGTCTTGCGCAACGTCGGGTCCGGGGCGGTCCAGCCACCGTTCGCGGTCCGGACCCGCTGCACCACGATCGCCTCGGAGGAGGTGAACGTTCCGTTCGGGTTGGCGAAGACCTGAGCGCGCTCGGTACGACCGTCGAGGACCTCGACCCGCCCCTTGCACGCCGCCGCCTGCTGCCGCGCGCTCACCGCGTCCTTGGCCGTCGCCGGGCAGGTGACGGGCTTGGGCGCGGCCGACGCGGGACCCGCAAAGGGCGGCGCCACCAGCAGCGCGACCACCAGACCGAGCAGCGCGGCGATGGCGCCGGGCCGAATGTGAGCATGCCAAACAGGCAGCCGAGTATCCACGCCCGCCACTCCCCCATGATCCAGTTGATCGGTGCGGGGGAACGCTAGGAGTCAGCTGTGAGTCGAGTCAAGAAAACGTTAAGCCGACCCCGGGTAACCACTCCAACACACGCCGCACAAAGTGTGACGCTCCGGCCACATGTCCCAGCTCAGCGGGCCCGCCGCCAATACGTTACGTGGCATGCCAATTTGTCAATGCAACATTTCTCACTGACCTCCGCCTGGCCGTCCGCCGTCGGCCCCGCCCACGCGCGGGGCCGTGGCAACGCTTACCGGAGCCGGACGATCCGGTTAAGGTCCGCAGACATGAGCGAACCCGTCTCCCAGCAGCCCCAGCCGCTCCCCGAGAGCGCCCGCGCCCGGCTCGCCCGCACCCAGCAGGGCAAGCCCTTCTTCACGTCCGACTTATCGGTGAACGAGTTCGTGCTGACCACGCAGACCGGGTTCGAGCCGCTCGGGCTCGTGATGGGCACCTGCATCTACCACGTCGGTCTCCAGCAGTCCAAGTGGAGCGTGAGCCAGGAGCTGCAGGTGCTCAGCCAGGCCATGTACCAGTGCCGCGAGCTGGCGATGGCCCGCATGGAGAGCGAGGCCGAGGCGCTCGGCGCCGACGGCGTCATCGGGGTGCGCATCCGTTCGCTGAACTACCAGTTTGCCTCGGACGTGCTCGAGTTCGTCGCGGTCGGCACCGCGGTCAGGTCCACCAGCGGGCAGAACTACCGCACGCCGCAGGGCCGGCCGTTCACCTCGCACCTCAGCGGCCAGGACTTCTGGACCCTGCACCGGCACGGCTGGCTGCCGCGCGGGCTGGTGCTCGGCACGTGCGTCTACCACATCGCGCACCTGACGTTCCGCCAGATGCTGGCCAACGCCGGGCAGAACGTGGAGCTCACGAACTTCTCCCAGGCCGCGTACGACGCACGCGAGATCGCCATGGACCGTATGCAGTACGAGGGTCAACTCCTGCAGGCCGACGGCATCGTGGGCGTGACGGTCGAGGAGTCCGCGTGGGAGTGGGGGCAGCACGCGATCGAGTTCTTCGCCATGGGCACCGCCGTGGCGCGCCTGCACCCGGACGCGCAGCCGGAGCACCCGACGATGGTCATGCCGTTGACGTGAGGCGGTGCAGCGCCTGTACCGCGGCCGAATCGGCCCCCGCGACCCGCACGAGCTCGGGGGTGAGCGCCCGGCACCACTCGTCGGCGCTCACCGCTTCCGAGGAGAGCACCACGCCCCGGGACTCGTGCCGGATGACGGTCACCGGGCGGGCGCCGACGCCGGTGCGGTCGAGCTCGAACCGGCGCCCGTCGAGGCGCACGGTCACCCCGAGCACCGCCGGCTCCCGCCCGCCGAGGCGCGCCTTGAGCCGGCCCTCCCGCCGCACCTCGACGAGGTGGGCGGGCAGCGCGGCGGAGAGCACCGTGAGGAGCATGCCGCCGTAGAGCGAGAGGTCGTCGGTGCACCGCCGCAGCCGCTCGGCGACGAGCTCCAGGTCCAGGTGGGACTCGGGATTCACGCGCCCATCGTACGACTGCCGGAGCGCCGCCTCGCCGCGACGAGAACGGCCGCGCCGAGGGCGACCAGGCCGACGCCGACGCCCGCGATGAGCACGATGTCGAGGCCGGTCCGGGCGAGCCCACCCCCGCCGCCGCCGCCACCGCCGCCGCCGGGTGCCGGGGTCGTCGGCTCCGGGCTGCCGCTCACCACGACCACGATGGGCATCCCGTCGTCGGCGCGCGCCGGTGCGCCCACCAGCAGCAGGGCAATGACGCTCACCAATACGAGGGCAAATCTCATGAATGTTCCGATCCGAATGGAGGACGACTTGTTCACGCGGTCGAGATCATTCGCCAGGGCGTCTCGCTGCGGGTCAGCCGCTCGACCGTCCGGGGGGCCTCGCGCAGCAGCCGCCGGCCCTCGGTCAGCAGCCCGGCGGGCAGGGCGGCCAGGAATCGCCCGACGTTGTACTGGCATTCCCGGGCCCGCAGATACGCGCGGTGCGAAACCGCGAGCGGCACGCCGTCGAGCTCGACCCGCCACACCCAGTGCCCGCTGGAGCCCAGCGCGGTCGAGACGGGATTGAGCCGGTCGGCCGCCTGTACCAGCCCGCGGACGGCCTCGCGACACTCCGCCTCGGTGTCGAAGGTCTGTTTTCCACGGCCGAGGATCCGGTTGTTGGGCGAGCACAGCATCCACGCGGTCCGTTGTTTCCGGTCCACGATGGACTCTTCGTCGTCAGGTGTGACGATTGCCAGGAAAATGAACCGCGGCGGCAGCATTTGGACATTCCTCCCCGAATGTTCGTCACCGGCGCGCCGGCAGGCTCGTAGCCCGTCCGGCGCGCAGGCCACCGTGCTGACCCTCGATTCCGGCGATGACACCTCGCGCGTCCCTGACCGCACACCGGACATGCACGAGATGAACATCAGAAAACGACGAGCGATCCATTCAGCAGCAACCATTGACCGAACGGTCAATAGTCAGCCGAGTGCGATCATGCGTCAGGCCGAGGACTCCGAATCGCGGCGGCGCGCGGCGTACCGAAGACCGACCCCGACCCCGATGAGCGCGACCGCGACGCCGGCGATGGTGGCGATGGCGCCCCCGGTGACCGGCAGGTTCCCGGAGCTGGAGGCGGGGGTCGGCGAGATGGAGTCCGACGGCCCCGGCGTCGCGGTCCGCGTGGCGCTCGCCTCGGGTGACGCGCCGTTCGACGGGGGCGCCGAGGCGGTCGGGGTCGCGGACGAGGTCGGCGGCACCGGCGTGGTCCCGTGCACCACCCAGCTGCCGTCCGCGCCGAAGTCCACCTGCACGGCGTCGGTGTACGTGCCGTGGTCGGCCCCGGTCCGGCAGTCGACCATGAACAGGAACGACTCCTGGCCCCCGTTGCCGGCCAGGGACTGGACCGTGGCCATGGTGGTGTTGAACGTGGTACCGAAGCCGGGCTTCACCGCGAGGACGGCGGTGACGTTGTTGGAGATCGTCTGCTCGACGCCGGCCATGTCGATCGTGTTGACGTTGGCCAGGTTGGTGCCCGCCGGGCACGCGGTGTCCGCCTTGAAGCTCGGCGTCTCGCCGCCGTTGCCGGACTTCGGGGTCAGGTGCAGACCGCCGAGGTTGATGCCGGCCGGGGCCGGGTTGGGCACCGCGGTCCGGGCGACCGCGGGGATGAGCAGGCTCACCCCGATCGCGCCGAGCAGCGCGGCGAACGCGAGGCCCATCCGTTTCGAGAGCGTGGTCTTCATGAGGGGTCCGCTGACCTTTCTGGTGTCGAGGCCGTGGCCGTCATCAGCCGAAGCGGCCGTTCACGTAGTCGGAGGTGCGCGGGTCCTGCGGGGTGGAGAACATCGCGTCGGTCGGGCCGTGCTCGACGATGTAGCCGGGCGTGCCCTGCTCGGCGAGGAAGAACGCGCAGTGGTCGCTGATCCGCTGGGCCTGCTGCATGTTGTGCGTGACGATCACGATGGTCACCTCGGCGACGAGCTCCTGGATCGTCTCCTCGATGACCCGCGTCGACGTCGGGTCCAGGGCCGAGCACGGCTCATCCATCAGCAGGACCCGCGGGCGTATCGCGAGCGACCGGGCGATGCACAGCCGCTGCTGCTGGCCGCCGGAGAGCGCCCCGCCCGGCTGGCGCAGCCGCTCGGCGACCTCACGCCACAACCCGGCCTTGGTCAGGCACTCCTCGACGAGGGCGTCCCGCGCCGACCGGGCCAGCCGCCGGCCGGTGAGCTTCAGCCCCGCGCAGACGTTGTCGTAGATGGACATCGCCGGGAACGGGTTGGGCTTCTGGAACACCATGCCGATCTGGCGGCGGGCGTCGGTCAGGCGCCGGGCCGGGTCGTAGACGTCCACGCCGTCCAGCAGCACCTCGCCGGCCAGGGACGCGCCCGGCACCAGCTCGTGCATCCGGTTGAGGATGCGCAGGAAGGTCGACTTGCCGCAGCCCGACGGGCCGATCAGCGCCGTCACCCGGCCCGCCTTCATGGACAGCGTCACCCGGTCCAGCACCTGGTGGTCCCCGAACCACGCGCTGATGTCGCGCGCGTCGAGCCCGGCGAGCGAGGGCAGCTCGCGATGGATGCCGAGATAGTCGTCGTATGCGGCGAGCGCCTCTTGCGGGCTCGCCCACGCGGTGTCGTCGATTGGAAGGGTCACCATGCCGTCCTCGGCCGTCGGGTCACATCAGGTTCGGTAGGAGCCGGGAGACCTGGTCGGCCGTCGCGAGGCCGAGGAACCCGACCACCGGCACCGCCACGATCCAGGTCTGCCAGAGGCCCCAGAACGCGCGGGCGGCGGAGAGCAGGGCGACCGCGAGCAGCAGCGCCTCGCCGATGAAGACCAGCGGGAACCACACCCGGGTGTCGACCGCCATGACCTGCTCGGCCGGGGCGAGCTGCGAGTTCTTCACCACCTGCTGCGGCTTCGGCAGCACCTCGGAGACCAGGTCGGCGTCGACCCGCAGCGCGTCGGAGGGCACGAGGAGCCCGCCGTACGCCGTGGTCAGTACGACCCGCCCGGCGCCCGTCGCCGGCGGGGGCGGCTGGGGCATGCCGCCGTGCCGGACGTCGAGCACCTTGAAGCGGCTCACGCCCTGGCCGGTGGTGACGCTGAACTCGTCGCCGGGCACCAGCGTCGCGAGGGCGCCGAACGGCCCGCCGTACATGGTGGCCCGCCCCATGATCACGCTGACCCCGGACTGCCCCGGCAGCGGTGTGTCCCGCCGGTGGCCCGGCCCGTCCTGCAGTACCGCGCCGGTCGTGCCCTCGAAGACGACCTCCTTGCGGTGCAGCTTGGGAATGTCCAGCACCGCGACAGGCGTGCCGAAGTCCAGCAGCCGCTTCGGGTCCGTGGGCTTCGTCGGCCCGGTCGGCGCGGTGCCGAGCGCGAGGTCCTTGCGGAAGTCGGCGTAGGCGGTCAGCTGGGCGCGGTCGTGGTGCAGCCGGGACACCCAGCCGGCGTAGACGCCGAAGCCCAGCAGGATCAGCGACAGGATCGTGATCGCCGTCGAGACCACCTGGACCGCCGGCGGCGCCTGACGCCGGGGGCGCGGCGGCGGCGCGGCCGGCAGGACGGGCGGCGGCAGCAGGTCGGTCGCGGTCATGAGGAGGTCACTCCCCATCGCCACCGGCGGACGACCGGGCCGCCAGCGCCTTGGTCCGAAGCTCCTCGACCGTCTCCTGGCGCGCCTTCGCGACCGCGTCGGCGACCACGCGCTGCTGGCGGCCGGTGCGCCGGCGCCGCAGCCAGCGGACCGCGAAGAACCCGCCGGCGAGCAGCAGGATGACGAGCAGCAGCGTCCACGGCGTGGCCCACAGGAACGCCTCGGCCTCGACCGTCTGCGGCTCCGAGGGCGCCTTGGGCAGCCCGAGCGCGGTGATCTGGCTGGGCACGGCGCGGACCTTCACGGTCATCGGGCCGAGCGGGAAGACGCCGGCGACGTGCACGGTGAACTGCACCGTCGAGCCGGGCAGAAGGTTGGGCAGCGTCGACTGGCTCGCGCTCGCGACCTTCAGCCAGTACAGGCCGTTCACCGCGATCTCGGGGTTCACGTTGAGCCGGACGTTGCCGGTGTTGTGCACGGTCACGGTCACGTCGGTGCTGCCGCCGCCGACGGGGTTGGCGGTCCCGTGGTAGCTGGCGCTCACCGAGTCGACGGCGATGCCCGGGTTCAGCGGGCCCGCGACGCGCAGGTACATCGGCACGCCGAGCCGGCGGTCGACCTTGACGGGCCCGTTGGCGCTGCTCTCCTCGACGCCGATCGAGCCGAGGATGCCGCCGGTGTGGTCGCCGGGGGTCGCGGTGGCCGGGACGGTCAGGGTGAACGGCTCGATGGCCCGCTCGTTCGGCTTGAGGGTCACGCTGGTCTTCTGCATCGTCACCCAGGAGCCGATGTCGCGCGGCTTCTCGGCGGCCGGCTGCAGCTGGAGTACGCCGTTGTTGCCGTTGAGGGCGTCGGTCGCGTAGATCTGGAACGTCACCGGCATCGCGCTGAAGTTGGTCACGGCGACGTAGTCGTGCACGACGGTGCCGGGCTTGATGTCGAGATACGAGAACTCCTTGCGGCTGTCCGGCCCGTTCGCGCCCGAGGGCTGCACCGCCCACGTGATCGAACCCGGCGTGGGCTCCGCGCCGGCCGGGTGGCCCGGCAGCAGGATCGCGGCGGCGGCGAACAGCAGGCCGAGCACGGCACTGATCGCGCGCGAGGGGCGCGGAGTGGTCATCGCAGCACGTCCATTCAGGTCGACGGAGGTTCCGGAGGGAGCGCGCGGACGGCGCCACGCGCTCCCCCCGTGTTGCGAGAGGCCTTAGGCGAGCGGGGTGCCGCCGAGGCCGGTGATCGTGATCGTCGCGGCGTACGTGCCCGGCGTGGTGCCCTTCGGGAAGTCGAGGGACAGGGCCGCACCGAGCTTGCTGTCGCCGAGACCCTTGCCGGCCTGGGCGCCGCCCAGGGTGGTGGCGCTGGTCAGGCCCGGGGTCGAGCCGGTGTTCACGGCCGGGCCCGCGGAGACGTTCGCGGCCGCGTTGTTCGCCACCACGGCCGGCTGCCAGCCGAGGCTGGAGCCGGAGAACTTCTTGGTGGCGTCGGCCGTGTTGGTGAAGTCGCCGACCTGGCCGGTGACCGACCAGCCGGGAACCGTCTGGTCACGGCCGTCGGAGATGTTCACGTTCTTGAGGTTGCCCTCGGCGTGGAAGTGGCGGGCGTCGCCCGTGCCCGTGAGGTGGGCGGTGCCCATGTCCACGAGGCCCGGGTCCACGGTCAGGGTGAACACGCCCTGCTCCTGCGGAACGCCGACCTGGATGTTCTCCGTGGCCGTCAGCGTGTTGCTGGCGATCACGACGGTGGCCACGGACGAGGTCGAGTTCGAGTACGCCGCCGTGTCAGCCGCGTGGAACGTCGCGGTGATGCTGTGCGAACCCACCGCCAGGCCGGTCGTCGAGTACGTGAAGGTGCCGCTGCCCGACGGGGTCGTGAACAGCGTGGTCGCACCCTCCTTGAACTCGACCGTGCCCGTCGCGGCGGCCGGGGAGACCGACGCCGTCACGGTCACGTTCGTGCCCGGCGCCACGGTCTGCGTGGCCGGCGACACCGTCGTGGTGGTCTGCTGCTGCACCGGGCCGGACCCGTGGACCTGCCAGCTGCCGTCGGCGGCGTAGTCCACCTGCACGGCGTCGGTGTAGGTGCCGTGACCGGCACCCGTGCGGCAGTCGACCAGGAACAGGAACGACTCCTGGCCACCGTTGCCGGCCAGCGCCTGAACCGTGCCCATGTCGGTGTTGAACGCGGCGCCGAAGCCCGGCGTCACCGCGATGACACCGGCGACGTTGGTGGAGATCGTCTGCTCCACGCCGCCGAGGTCGATCGTGTTGACGTTCGCCAGGTTCGTCCCCGCCGGGCAGGCGGAGGCGGCCGTGAAGCTCGGGGTGACACCGGCGTCGCCGGAGGTCGGGGTGAGGTGGAGGCCACCGAGGTTGATGCCCGCGGGAAGCGGGTTCGGGACCTCGGCCTGGGCGATCGAGGGCGCGAGCAGGGTCGCACCCATCGCCCCGAGCACCACACCGGCCGTAAGGGCCCGGCGCTTCAGGGAAGTGGTCTTCATCAGGGGCTACACTGACCTTTCTGATAGAGGGCAATGCCCGCTGCACAGCCCTGGACGACCCTGGGGATGGCCCCCCAGGGAGTCTGCGAAGGTGGATCAGTCCAGGACGCCGTGCGAGGTCCGGTGCCCGGCCGGTTCATCGATCGGCCAGGCACCGGCCCGTTCGTGAAATCAGTCGGTGCCGAACGCCCGCAGGCCGTCGACGATCGCGCCGCAGGTGTGACCCAGCGGGGCGGAGTTGAGCAGCGCGAAGCCGTAGCTCAGGATCACCGCGGACTTGCCGCAGAGGCCCTGGCCCGGGCCGAAGACCGAGTAGAGCTTCGCGTCGAAGGCCGCGTTGCCGACGTTGACCTTCTTCCACTCCACGACGTTGTAGACCTCGCGACGGATGATGAAGGAGGCGTTCAGGTTGCCCGTCTCCACCGTCGGGAAGGCGCCGCTGAGCGGGTTGACCGTGACGTTCGGCGTGACGCCGACGTTCACGAGGCTGTGCAGGTGGGCGCCGTGACGACGGTCGCCGTGACCGTTGCGCTGCGAGACCCACTGCGCGATCGAGAACGGCGCGATGCCGTTCGCGTCGCCCTGCAGGACCGTGCCGTCGTGCTCCTCGACCAGGGCGCCGTTGTAGTCGGTGCCGGTCCAGGCGTGGTCGTGCAGCCACGCCGGCACCGTGCCGATGCCCATCTTGCTCAGCCAGAAGGAGCGCGTGCCGGAGCCGTTCTGCGGGATGTACAGGTGGATCGGCGTGGCGCCACCGGTGCACGGGGCCACGTTGCACTGCGGGTCGTACGTGACGCCGCCGAGAACCACCGGCTGGCCGTCGCGGTACAGCTTCTGCAGCGTGCCCGTGCCCGTCGCGGCGTTGCTGGGGTCGTAGCCGAGCTCGTTGTAGTTGATGGCGGTGGCGTCGCCGAAGTGCTGGCTCGCCACGCCGACCGCGTCCAGCGCGAACGGGATGTAGGCCCACCGGCCCGTGTTGGACTGCGAGGTGCCCGGGTCGCCTGAGGACCGCGCGAAGTCGACGCAGCCGGCCTCCGGCAGGTCGGTCTCGTCGGCGAACGGGGCGGCGATCGCGGCCGCCACGTTGCCCGACTGGCGCAGCGCGGTGACGCCCTGGCCGGAACCGTTCGGCCGGTTGAGGCTGCAGCCACGCTTCGGCGAGATGGCCAGGTGCTGGGCCTTGCTGTTCGGGTCGATGGCGTCCCAGGAGCCGATGAGGCCGAGGCCGATGCTGTCCGCGACGCCGTTCAGGACGTCCTGGGTGGTGTCGGAGCCGACGCCCACCAGGTCGCCCACCGGGTCGGCGGAGGCGGGACCGGCCACGCCGACGATGAGACCCGTGGCAACGGTGGCGGCGGCGATGCCGCCGACCAGCAACCGCTGCACGAGGCGCTTCGTGTTGTTCATGTGCTTCCTTTCCTGCGATGAGGGGAGCGACAACATCTTGTGGATCTGAGCGCCGAGGCCGATACCGGATCTGCATAGAAGGTCGGGATATGTGCGGATACGCCAGCATTAAGGGAGGGTTACGGGAATGTGTGCACTCATCCCCCGGCTCCCGGCGGTCGGCGACTGAGCGCAAAGCGCAACAACGGTCCGCCGATCGCCCCGCCGAGGCCGGCGATGATGACGATGACCAGCGCCCACCGGATCGCGCCGATGCTCAGCGGCGAGGTCGACAGGGCGGCCGGGACCGGGCTCGCCGAGGTGGTGACGAAGGCCGGCCCGGACGAGCTCGACGCGACCGGGCGCACACCCGTGTCGGGCACGCCGCCGGTGCTCGAGTTGCCGCCGCTGCCGTTGCCGCCGCCCGATCCGGTGTTCGCCGCCTCCGACGTGCCGGCGGGAACGGTCAGCGCCGTGGCGACGCTCATGGCGGTGGTGCGCAGGCTCTGCGGCAGCGGCAGGAACCCGTGCGGCAGCTGGCCGGGTTCGACGCCGGGCGTCTGGCCCTCGTTTACCGCGAACTTGATCAGCGCCGCGTAGTCGGCGAGCGCCTCCGCGTCCTGGGTCTTGCGTACCGCCGCGTAGGTGACCGCGACCAGCGGGTACCCGCCGTTGCCGGCCGCCGCCGGGTCGACCTGCAGCAGCCCGCTGCCGTCGGCCTTGGCCGCGCCGACGGCGGTGGAGATCGACGTCGTCGTGGGTGACACGCAGCCGGTGCCGTCCGACTTGCACAGCTGGGCCGGCACGACACCGTAGTTGGCCAGGCTCGCGGAGTCCATGACGCCCCACATGAAGATCTGGCCCGGGAACTCGATCGGCTGGCCGACCTCCCACCAGCCCGCGGTGTTCTGCGGCGAGGAGATGTTCGGGTTCCAGTCGGCGCCCTGCGGGTTGTTCGCCGCGCGCACCCGGCTCGCGCTCTCGTCGTAGTTCTCCATGTACGGCAGGAGATTCAGCGTGCAGCGGTCCGGGATCTTCTCGCCCGGCGCGCCGGTGTTGAAGCAGGTGTTGACGCGCGGGAACAGGTCGGTCGGGCTCGCCGCCAGGTTCAGCTTCCGGTAATCGTCGTTGACGATCATGCCGTACTCGTCGCGCTCGCCGCCGAGCCAGGCGCGCGCCGACGCGTCGGACAGGACCCAGGCCCAGACCTGCCGGATGACGCCGGAGTGCTCGGCCGTCAGCAGGGGCGACATGAGCGAGCTGCCCGGCCGGAAGGGCAGGCCGGGATTGACCTTCATGAACTCGGGGTCCGACGTCATGAAGGCGGGGTTCTGCCTGGCCCAGTCCGGGCCCTGGCCGCCGTTGTCCCGGCTGTCGGTCAGGTCGCTCTTGTACGACTGGGTCAGCCCCTTGGCGACCAGCCGCGGGGTCAGCTTGATCGGCGTGCTGACGTAGCCGTCCGTGAGGTTGACGTGGAAGCCGAACGTGACCGCCGATACGGCGACCGGGGCGTAGGCCAGCGGCGGTAACTGCGGCGGGGTGTCGCCCGCGCGCTCGGCCTCGCTGCCGATCGGCACGGTGGTGAAGGCGAGGCCCTTGCCCGTATCGCTGCCCAGCTGGGAGGTGTTCGACGCCTCCGGGGCGCGGGTGAAGCCGTAGACCTTCTGGCAGTTCGCCCCGGTGTTCAGCGCCAGCTGCCACGAGTAGAACGCGTGCGAGATCAGCTCGGTGCCCTGGGTCTGCCGCTGCTTGACGCCGCCGATGCCGCAGGCGCGCTCGATCGGGCTGTAGCCGAGGCGGATCTGGATGCGCTGGGCCCAGGAGGCCGCGCCGAGCGGCGACTCCTGCATGATCGAGGCCGCGTCGATGTCCTGCAGCTTCCAGCCGTTGGGCTCGTACTCCCCGCGCGGCACGATGACCAGCCAGCAGTCCCGCGCCTTGCCGTCGTTCAGCGCCTCGCCGCAGCCGAGCCCGGGCGCCTCGGTCTGGGTGAGGGCGTTGAAGTAGAGGTCGCCGGTGCCGTCGGTCCGGGTGCCGGCCTCCTGGATCTCGTTGCTGTTGGACTTGCTGAACGGCCACTTGATCGGCTGGTAGAGCTTGTTGGTGGTGCCGACGGGCACGAAGGGCACCGTGTAGGTGTCGGTGCTGCCGGCCGGGTCGTGGTGGCTGTAGCCGGGCGCCGCCGGGTCCTCGGCCGGGTCGCAGCCCAGGAAGGGCGCGAGCCCCACGCCGGCCGGCGGCTCGGTGGTGCTGGGCCGATGAATGTCGCAGACGTTGCCCTTGCGGGTGCCGATGTTGGCGCCGCCGGTCTTGTCCTGCTTGAGGCCCTCGGCGCCGAACTGGCACTGCTCCGGCTGCGGCCCCTCGGCCGCGTCGCCGTAGCACTCCATGAGCTGCAGGTAGTTGGCGTTGAACAGGCCCTTCATCGGCTTGCCCTTCCAGGTCACCTTGATGGCCTGGTGCACGAGGTTGCGGGTCTGGCCGACCGTGACCTCGAGGTCCTTGAAGTCGTCGTGCATGAAGGCGTACGGGTCGGCGGAGTCGCGCGCCTTGACGACCGTCTTGTTGTCCGCGCCGAGGAGGCCGTCCTTCCAGCGGACGGTGACCGCGGAGTCGGTGATCCCGTTGCCGGTGATCTGGTCGGACGGGTCCGCCGCGCGCGCCGGGTCCACCGGGCCGAGCGCGAACAGCCCGAGCGCGGCGACGGCGGCGGCGAGCCCGCTCGCCAGGCGCCGGCGTGCGGCCTGGGTCAGCATCAGAAACCTCTCGATCCGTCGCGCCGCGCCCGCCGGTTCGTGGCCAGCTGCACGGCGAGGGGCGGGACGAGGCACAGCCCGAGCAGCAGCACCGCGGCCACCACCATGAGGGCGGTCTCGAACCCGTCGAACAGTGCGGGCGAGGTCTCCACGGCCGCCGCGTCGACCTGCCCCGGCGCGCCCTCGCCGCCGGCGCCACCGCCGCTGCCGCCCGAGCAGATGCCGGTGTCCGCGTCGCAGGTCGGGGCGGCCCCGGCGTTGCCGGTCGGGGCCCCCGAGGCGCCGGTGCTCGCGCCGGTCGTGGCACCGTTGCCGCTGCCGCCGTTGTTCCCGTTGTTGTTCCCGCCGCCGTTGCCGTTGCCGTTGCCGGCGGTGCTGGTCCCGGCGGTGCCGGTGGTGCACTGCTGGGGGCCCTGCTTGTCGCAGTCCGGCGGGTTCGCGTCCCGCTTGGCCAGCGTATTGGTGCCGTCGGTGGAGAACGTCGGGTTGTTGCAGCTGCGCATGTCCGTCGGGGGCGGCACGTTGGCCCCGGGCACGAGGGCGAGCTGACCGAAGCCGGCCTGCACCAGGTTGAGCGGCAGGGGCGAGTAGCCGAGCGTGTCGACCTGGGACTGGCCCTCGCACAGCAGGTACTTGCCGAAGTCGCCGAGGGTCTGGCCCTTGTCCGTGTTGAAGGGATCGGCGGTCGTGGTCGGCAGGATCATGTACGAGTACGAGGACAGCACGTAGGTGCGCGGGTCCCGGTTGGTGTACACCGCCGAGAGGTCCTGCGTCAGGTACAAGGCCTTGTTGTTCTTGTCGTTGTTGATCTTCGCCGCCATCAGCGACACGGCCACGTGCCCGGCCGTCGGCTCCGTGTAGTACCCGGCCGGGTTGAGCACCTTCGCCACCGGGAAGCCGGCCTGGATCGCGTAGGAGTACTCGACGTAGCCGATCGAGCCGGCCGCGCCGGGCTGGGAGACGTAGCCGGAGACGCCGAGGTCGCCCGGCTGCCCGATCATCGAGGAGCCCCCGAGCACCGGGTAGGCCGAGGTCTGGGTGCACGGGTTCTTGCCGACCTTGGCGCAGTACGCCGTCCAGTAGCTGCCCTGGGTGGCGACCATCCACTGGGTGAACTGGGCGCTGGAGCCCGACCCGTCCGAGCGCACCACCGGGATGACGGAGATGCCCGGCAGGTTCAGGCCCGGATTGTCGGCCTTGATCGCCGGGTCGTTCCACTTGGTGATGACGCCCGTGAAGATCTTCGCGATGTTCTCGCCGGACAGCCGCAGGTTGTTGACCCGCTTGGTGCCGATCTTCAGGTTGTACATGAAGGTCGTGCCGCCGGCGGTGTCCGGCATGTAGACGTACCCGCGATCCGGCGGCAGGTCGTTGTTGTTGCCGTCCTTGACGCCGTAGGGGATGTCGGACGCGGCCCAGTCGAGGGTGCCGTCGCGGAACCGCTGCCGGCCGACGGTCGAGCCGCTGCGGTCGTAGTCCACGTGCATGTGGTTCTGTTCCACGTTGCCGATCCACGCCTGGAAGGCGTTGTAGGACCAGGTGGACCCGCCGCCGGTGATCGGCACGTAGGCGGCCGCGGGGCGGGCGGGGGCGAGGACGCTCACCATCGCGGCGATGAGCGCGACGAGGATCGTGGCCGACCGGCGACGCCATCGGGGGTTCATGGTGAGGCCTCTTCCTGCCTGGGTTCGGTTCCCTGCTGAAGTGCGATTCCCTGCTGAAGTGCGGTTTCCGGCGGAAGTCCGGTGGGCGGGTACGGCCGGGACATGCGCTGCACGTCGCGCCGGGATGCGGCCGCGCGGCGTCGCCGGCCGCGCGCGGTGAGCTCGCCGGGTCCGCGGCCGCCGATGATCCGGGCGACCATGAACAGCAGCAGCACCAGGACCAGCAGGACCGTCGCCGTGCCGAAGCCGCGGGCGATCTCGTTCTTCTCCGGCGACTGCACCTCGGTGAACGCCAGCAGCGGCAGCGACATCATCGGGCCGTGCATCGGGTCGAGGTTGAGGTAGTTGGTCGCCCCGGCGGTCAGCAGCACCGGCGCGGTCTCGCCGATCGCCCGGGCGGCGCCGAGGATCACGGCGGTGGCCAGGCCCGAGCGGGCCGTCGGCAGCAGCACGTGCCAGGTGGTACGCCACCGGCTGGCCCCGAGCGCCAGCGACGCCTCCTTGAGCGAGCCGGGCACCAGGCGCAGCACCACGTCGGCCGCGCGGATGATGATCGGCAGGATCGTGACGGCGAGCGCGGTCGCGGCCGCGAACCCCGACGGCCCGAGGTGGAAGATCAGGATCAGGGTCGCGTAGATGAACAGGCCCGCGATGATGTCCGGCAGGGCGGTCATCGCCTCGACCACGGTCCGGACGAACCGCGAGAACCGGCCCGGCACCTCGTGCAGGTACACGGCCGCGATCAGGCCCAGCGGCACCGCGACGCCCAGCGCGATCCCGAGCTCCCAGAGCGTGCCGACGATGGCGTGCAGGATGCCGCCCTCGGTGAGCGGGTCCGAGGCCTTGGTCGAGCGCATGTCCTGGGTGTAGAAGTTCAGGTGGATCACGGCCCGCCAGCCGCGCGAGAACGTGTAGAAGATGACGAACACGAGCGCGGCGAGCAGCACCGAGGCCAGCGAGTGCACGACGAACGCGCTGATCCGGTCGCGTACCGCCGCGCGGTTCTCGTCGAAGGAGACCAGCGCCGCGTAGCAGACGACCGTCACCAGCCACGTCACCACGACGTAGCCGAGCAGCCCGGTGAACGGCCCGAGCTGCGTCCACAGCACGCCGGTCGTGGCGCTGCCGGCGGCGAACGCGCCGATGATGGCGAACCAGTCCGTGCGCCGCAGCCCGCTGGTGCGGCGCCGGGTCTGCGCGCCCGGCGCCGCCGGGCGCGCCGGCACGACGGTGGCGCGGGTGTCGGGCTCGACCTGGTGCAGCACCGTCACACCTCGCTCATCGCGCCGGACCGGGACCGGGAGACCACCCAGGCCGCGGCGAAGTTGACGAGCAGGGTCAGCACGAACAGCGCCACGCCGGCCGCCATGAGCGCCGAGATGCCGAAGGGGCTGGCCTCGCCGTACCGCAGCGCGATCAGCGAGGAGACCGAGCTGGTGCCGTGCTCGAGCACGCGCGGCTGGATCTCGAAGCGCGGCGAGATGATCATGACGACGGCGATCGTCTCGCCCAGCGCCCGGCCCAGGCCGAGCATGGTGCCGCCGACGACGGCGCCGCGGCCGAACGGCAGCACGACGCTGCGGATCATGCCCCACCGGGTGGCGCCGAGCGCGAACGCGCCCTCCCGCTCGCCCATCGGGGCCAGGCCGAACGCCTCGCGCATCACCGAGCAGGCGATCGGCGCCACCATCAGCGCCACGACCACGCCCGCGATGAAGGTCGACGAGGTGTACGCCGTCGCCGTCGCCAGCGGGTCGTGCCGCTCGACCCCGCCGACCTTGAAGATCGGGATCCAGCCGAACCAGTCGGAGATCCACCGGGACAGGTCGACGATCTTCCACTGCAGGAAGAACGCGCCCCACAGGCCGAACACCACGCTCGGCACGGCCGCCATCAGGTCGACCATGGCGACCATCGTGCGCTTGAGCCAGCGCGGCGCGTACTCGGAGATGTAGAGCGCGGCACCCATGGCCAGCGGCACCGCGACCACTACCGCGACGAGCGCGATGAGGACGGTGCCGACGATCACCGCGGCGATGCCGAAGCCGCCGCCGTCCGGGTTCCACTGCTCGGTGGTGATGAAGGCGGGCCCGGCCTCGCTCAGCGCCTCCCAGGCCCGGTAGGCCAGGAAGGTGCCGACGAGCACCATGAGCACGAGCACGAGGCTGCCGCCGCCGCGGGCCACGCCGCGGTAGATCTTGTCGGCCGGGCCGGCGTTGTCGACCAGCTTCCGCCGCGCCTGGCGGGCCGTCACGTCGCCGCTCATCGCGGGCCCCGGTCGGGCCGGGCCACGACGCCCTCGGCCGGCTCCGCCTCGGCGCACAGGGCGACGAACTTGGCCGCCCCGAGCAGGCTCAGCTTGTTGCGCTGGTACCACCGGCCGCTGACCGCGACGGCCGCGCCGTCCAGCTCCAGCCGCCAGCCCCAGCGGCCGGTGGGCCGCTCGGGGACCAGCTGCTGGACGAGCCGGTCGAGGCCGCCGCGCAGCTCGGCGAAGGCGGCGAGGGCGGACTGGTAGCTGCGGAAGCTCAGCGCGCTGCGCCCGAGCTCATGGTTGTTCGTGCCGATGAGCCGCCAGGCGTACCACTCGCCGTGCCAGGTCGCCCCCGCCGGCCAGGCCATCCGGTGCGGGTGCACCGAGGCCGGTCCGCACAGGACCTGGATACGCACCTGGGGCATCAACCTCTCCAGTCCGCTCTGCGAATCCCGTACGCCGGGACGCAGTGCTGAACCTCGCAAGGCTTGACCAAGTGCGAAGGGTTAAATAGTGAACGCCGAACGAAGCGTGGATCGCCGGAAGTGGATCGTGACCGATTCGAGCGTTTCCCGCGAAAAGGTCCACGACTCGGCAAATGACGGTTCGTGCAGGCCTCTGACCTGGCTATCTAATGTTCAGAAAATACCGTCGAAAATCGTTGTCCGAAAGGTCGATGGCCGGGCCCTCCTAATTGCTGGTAGCGACGCGAATGAGGACCTTGCCGACGGCCCCGCTTTCCACCGCGGCGTGCGCGGCCGCCGTCTCGGACAGCGGATATTCGTGCAGCGGCACGCCCGTCTCCGCCCCGAAGCGCAGGGCGCCGGCGGCGAGCGCGGCGTTCACCGCGGCGGCGCCGTCGGCCAGGGCCGCGGGCGGGACGGTGTAGAGCAGCACGAACTGGTACCGCACATTGAGCACCATGAGCCGGCGCACCTCGACGCTCAGCGGCCCGCCGGAGCTGTCGTTGGCGTAGACGGCGATCGTCCCGCCGGAGCGCAGCACGGCCAGGTCGAGCTCGAGGTTGTGCGCCGCGGCGACCTCCACGACCACGTCCACGCCGTCCGGGAAGAAGGTCCGGAGGCGCTCGGCCGCGTCGGCGTCGCGGTAGTTGACCACGTGGTGCGCGCCGGCGAGCCGGGCCAGCTCGGCCTTATCCGGCCCGCTGACGGTGGCCGCGACGGTCGCGCCGGCCCAGGCCGCGAGCTGGATCGCCGCGTTGCCCACGGCCCCGGCCCCGCCCGCGACGAGCACGTTGCGGCCGGCCAGCGCGCCGGGGGCCAGCCGCGCCGGGGCGCCCTCGTGCACGGTGAGCGCGCGGTGGGCGGTCATCGCGGGCACCCCGAGGCTCGCCCCGGCCTCGAAGGACGCCTCATCCGGCAGCGGTACCGCACGATCCGCCGGCACCACCGTGTACTCCTGCGCGGTCCCGCTCCCGGGCCGCTGGTAGGCCGCCATGACCAGCCACACCCTGTCCCCCACGGCCAGCCCGGTCACCCCGTCCCCGACGGCGTCGACGACCCCGGAGCCGTCCTGGTTGGGCACCTGGCCCTCGGGCGCGACGGGCGCCATGGCGGTGGCGCCGCTGCGCGTCTTCCAGTCGGTGGGGTTCACCCCGGACATCACCACGCGGACGCGGACCTCACCCGGCCCCGGCTCGGCGAGCTCCCGCTCGGCGAGCTCGAGTACCGAGGCGGCGCCGAACTCGGTGTACATGATCGCGCTGTAGTTCTTGGTCATACGGCCAACGTAGCCGCCACCGCCTTGAGGAACGAGGTCGCGCCGCGGCCGTTGAGGACCCGGTGGTCGTAGGCCAGCCCGAGCTGCACGTGCCCGTCCACCTGCGCGGTGAGCGAGACCGCGCACGTGGTGCCGGGCAGCACCAGCGGCACGGCGGCGGTCACGTCCGGGTCGGTGTGCAGGGCCAGCAGGATCGCCGGGCCGGCGAGATCGGCCGGGCGGAAGGCGCCACGCAGGGCGGTGGTGCGCAGCTGCATCAGGCGGCCCGCGATGTCGGCGAGCGACAGCGCCGGCACGTCGCGGATGACCGGCACGTGCAGGCCCTGGCCGACGTCGACGGTCACCCCGACGTCGACGCTCGCCGCCCGGCGCACCCGGTCCGGCGGCACGAACGTGGCGAAGCAGTCCGGGTGCTCGCCCGCGGCCGCGCCGATCGCGGCGACAGCCAGCTCGGGCAGGCCGATCATCCGGCGGTACCGCCGCGTGAGGTCGCGCCCGCGCGCCACGGCGGCCCCGACCGGCACGCGCACGGCCACGAACGCCTGCGGGATGCCGCGCGCCGACTCGCTCACCACGGCGGCCACGGCCCGCTGGACCGGGGAGAGCCGCTCCTCCCGGAAGGCGGCGGGGGCCGGGGCCAGCTCGTCGAGGTCGGCGACCCGGATCACCCTGCGCCCGAGCGCCTCCACGGCGGCGCGCGAGATTCCCCGCTCGGCCATGGCCCGCAGCGCCGGCTCGGTGATCACGATGTGCGAGATCTCCGCCGGGACCGCCGCCGGAGCCGATCCGGGGGCGGCCTCCAGCCGGCCGATCACGGCGCCGGCCGGAAAGACCGCGCCGACCGGCAGGAGCGGCCACAGGTAGCCGGAGGCGGTGGCGGGCAGCTCCTCGGCCGCCTTCGAGGTCTCCACGGTCGCGACCGGATCGCCCGCGCGCACCAGGGAACCGGCGGGCGCGATCCACTCGACAAGCGTGTACTCGGCGTCGTTGGTGTTGAGCTTGGGTACCCGGATCTCGGTCACGTGAGCGCCGAAACGATCGTCGAAGCCTGCACGAGCACCTCCCGCTCCAGGTGGGCCGCGGTCGGCACCACCGTGTCCGCCGCGTGCAGCACCCGCACGGGCCGCCCGCAGTCCCGCAGCCGGTACGCGACCTCGGTGCCCCAGGAGGCGCCCGGCGGCCCGTCTTCGACCACCAGGATCTGCCGGGCCGGGTGGCCCAGCACCGGCTCCGGGTCCCACGGGTAGAGCCGCGTGGGCACGTGCAGGGCGCCGCACAGCTCGTACCGAACCAGCAGCGCCTCCATCGCCTCCAGCGCGCGGTGGGCGAGCCCGCCGGGCGCCACGATCAGGTAGTCGTCGCTCGGCGCGCCGTCCACGACGACCATGTCCCCGGCGGCCGTGAACGGGCCGGGAACGCCCATCGGCCGGCCGTACAGCACCTTGTCCTCGAACAGCACCGCGGGCCGGCCGCTCGCCAGCATCGCGCGCAACAGCGGCAGCGGCTCGTAGAACGGGCTCAGCTCGAAGACGTCGAGGCCGGGCACGCCGAGGAAGTGCTTCTGCGGGCTCTGGCTGTGCGTCGGGCCGTAGCCGCGGTTGCCGCCGGTGGGGCAGCGCACCACCAGCGGCATCGGCACCGGGTGGCCGAACATCGCCGTCGACTTGGCCGCCACGTTGACGATCTGGTCGAAGGCGAGCAGCGCGAAGTCCGCGAACATGATCTCGACGATCGCCTTGTCGCCGGCCAGGGCCAGCCCGTTGGCGACGCCGACGACCGCCGACTCGCTGATCGGGGTGGCGAGGACCCGGCCCGGGTGGCGGGTGGACAGGCCCCGGGTCACCTTGAAGGCGCCGCCGTACGGGTCGGCGATGTCCTCGCCCAGCAGGTACAGCGCCGGGTCCTCGTCCAGGAGCGCGGCCAGGGCGGCGTTGAGGCGCTCGGCGACGCGGGTCACCGCGGGTGCCAGGTCGAGGGCGGGCGGGCGGTGACGTCCGCGACGACGGCCGCGACCCGCTCGCGCTGCTGCGTGTCGAGGGGGGTGCCGGCGTGGCGGGTGTACCAGTCCGGCAGCGCGGCCACGGCGGCGGCGGGACGGGTGTCGTCGCCCTTGCTGTGCGGGCCCAGCCGGTGCACGGCGAACTCGACGACCAGCGGCCCGGCCCCGTCGCGCACGTGCTTGAGCGGCTCCTCCAGCATCGCCCGCATGGCGGCGACGTCCCCGCGAAGCTCCGGGACGTGCAGGTGGGCGACGCCGAACGCGGCCGCCCGCGCGGCGATCGTGCCGGCCATGGCCGCCGCCGACGGGGTGCTCTGCGCGATGCCGTTGTGCTCGACCGCGACCAGCAGCGGCAGCCGCCACAGCGCGGCGAGGTTCAGCGTCTCGTAGACCGCGCCCTCACCCCAGGTACCGTCGCCGATGAATGCACACGCGAGCCGTCCGGGCTCGGTCCGGGCCGAGTGCAGGGCGGCCCCCGCGGCCAGCGGCAGGCTCTCGCCCTGCACGCCGGTGGACAGGTAGCGGTCGCGCCGCAGGTGCTGGCTGCCGCCGACGCCGTGGCACACGGCCCCGTCCCGCCCCATGATCTCGGCGAGCAGGCCGGCCGGGTCGTCGAAGCGGGCGAGGTAGTGGCCGTGGCCGCGGTGGTTGGAGAACACGAAGTCGCCGGGGTCCAGCAGCGGCATCAGGGCGACCGGCACCGCCTCCTGGCCGAGGCAGGTGTGGGTGGTGCCGTGCAGCAGCCCCTGCGCGAACAGCTCCAGCAGCGCGGTCTCGAAGTGGCGGATGAGCAGCAGCGTCCGCAGGTCGTCGCACGCCGTCACCTCCGCAAGCTCCGGCGCCGACGCGACAACCCTGAGCCCATGGTGAGCGGCCCCTCCGCTCCGCTCCGGACCGCTCACAGGTTCACCAGGTGCTTCTCGAGCGCCCCCGGGTCCAGGGCGGCGACGAACGCGGCGGCCGCCGCGCGGCTCTCGGCGGCGAAGGCAGCGGCGTCGCCGAGGGCGGCCAGCCAGGGCGCGATGTCCTGCGGCGGGACGATCGGCCGGGGGTACGGCTCGCCCGGCCGCTGCGGCTCGTACTCGGTGATCGGGGTGACCGGCAGCAGGTACGGCACCCCCAGCTTGGCCTCGCGCAGCCCGCCGACGTCGGCCGCCAGCACCGGTATCCCGTGCAGCATCGCCTCCACCGCCGTGTATCCGAATGTCTCGTCCCACAGCGAGGGCATCAGCAGCGCGCGGCTGCCCCGCAGCACGTCGGCGATGTCCGGGGCGGCCGGGACGACGTCGATGTTGGGCCGGGCGGCGAGCTCGGCCAGCTCGTCAGCGGTGCTGCCCCACGTCCGCACCGCCCGGAACCGGGTCGCCGGCCGGGCGTCGGCGAGGCCGAGCAGGATGGGCAGTCCCTTGAAGCCGCACGGATTCACCATGGTGATGCGGCCGGCCGGGTCGAAGAGGAGCGGGCCCGGGCGGTAGACGTGGGGGTAGAGCACGGTGGACTCGAGCCCGCCGTGCTCCCGCACGTAGTCGTGCGCGGCCCGGCTCACCGCGACGATCGAGCGCGCCCGGGCCACCATCCGGTGCCCGGACTCGCTGGGGTAGAACGCGCGCGGCCCGAACGGCAGCTGCTGGAGGGTGTGCACCAGGTACACCACCCGCCCGGGCGCGGCCCGCAGCGCCGAGCCGAGCACCATGAGCCCGGGATCGTCGGACGGCACCAGCACCGCGTCCGGCTCCTCGGCCGCGGCGACCTCGCGCACGAGCCGGGGCAGCCGCGGGCCGCCGGCCGCGAGCACCTCCACGCCCGCGACGGTGCGCACCCCCGGCTCGCCGCGGGTGACGGCGACGCAGCGGTGCCCGCGGGCCGCCAGCTCCTGCAGCAGCAGCCGGTTCGACTTCGTGGCGCCGCCGTGGCCGGGCAGGTACGGCATGTTCTGCGCCAGCAGCACCCGCATCGCTAGTCGGCCCGGCTCAGCAGCTGGGCCACCTCGGCGTCGGACATGCCGTCGAGCTCGGCCAGCGCCGCGGCCATCCGGGCCTTGTCGATCACCCGGGCCGCGAAGGCGACGGTCAGATCCTCCTCGAACAGCTCGTCGACGGGCAGCTCCAGGCCCATCTCGTGCTGCACCCGGGCCAGGAACCCGACCAGGGTCAGCGACTCGCCGCCGAGGTCGAAGAAGTCGTCCCCGGCCGACGTCGGCCGGAGCCCCAGCCCGGTCCAGATCCGCGCGACCGCGGCCTCCTCCGGCGTCATCTCCGCTCCCCCCGCAGGCTCGCCGGCCGCATGTCGGTCCAGACGAGGTCGATGTGGTCGAGGCACTCCTGGCGCGCTCCGCGGAAGCCGGAGGCGTGCCAGCCGGGCGGCGTCGGGTCGCCGGCGGGCCAGATCGAGTACTGCTCCTCGTCGTTGCGCACGACGATGTAGTCATCCATGGGTGTGCTCCTTGCGGCGTTGGCGGACTTGGGCCCCGATGAGGTCGTCCGGGGCCGCGTCGGGCACCCGCTCGTCGAAGCGGGCCAGGCTCGGCAGCCGCAGCGACACCAGCACCTGCACCACCATCACGGCGGCCAGCAGCAGGAACAGCAGCGCGGTGCCGCGGCCCGGGCCGGTGCCGATCAGCCCGCCGAGGCTCCCGGCCAGCGCGCCGCCGGGCGCCATGAGCGGGTCGAGCAGGCGGCTGCCGAGCGGCGCCACGACCGCGTAGCCGATCGGGATGGTGGAGAACGCGATGACGGTGTTGACGGCGAAGACCCGGCCGTGGAAGCGCTGCGGCACCTTCACCTGGACGATCGTGGTGTACACGCCGTTGGCCAGGGTCAGCCCGAGCGACATGCCGAGCGCGCCGGCGGCCACGAGCAGCTCGCTCGGCCGGAGCCCCGGCAGCGCGCTGCACAGCGCGAGCCCGAGCACGACCAGCAGCATGCCGCGCACCCGGTGCCGCCGCGGGCCGCCCCAGAAGCTCATGAGCAGGCCGCCGGCGACCGCGCCGAGGCCGCCGGCCATGCTCACCCGGGCCACCGCGCCCAGGTCGGCGAACGACAGCACGAGCGGCGAGAGCAGCAGGAACAGCGGGGTCATGAACAGGTTGAGCACCGCGAAGAACACGAGGACGGGGCGGAGGCCGCCAGGGCCCAGCGCGTACCGCCACCCGCCGACGATCTCCTGCCAGAACGTCTCCCGGCGCACCCAGGCCAGCGTCTTCGGGAACCGCACGGCGAGCGTCACGCCGACCGCGACGACGTAGCTGACCACGTCGAGCAGCAGCACCCCGCGCAGGCCGACGGTGGCCAGGAGCCCCGCGGCGACGAGCGGGACGAGGAACTGCCCGGCGCCGAAGGAGAGCTGGACCATGCCGTTGGCGTGGCCGAGGTACCGCTTGGGCACCAGCTGCGGCACCGCCGAGGAGAACGCCAGCCGCTGGAACGTCAGCGCGACCGACAGCACCACGAGCAGCCCGTACACGTGCGCCACCCGCAGCGTGCCGGTGAGCGCCAGCGCGAGCAGCACGGCCTGGCTGGCCCCGGCGGCGAGGTCGCCGCCGAGCATCACGCGGCGGCGGTCGAAGCGGTCGACGACGGCCCCGGCGACCGGGGCGACGAGCATGCCGGGCACCAGGCCCAGCACCGCGAAGACCGCGAAGCGCACCAGCGAGCCGGTCTGCAGATAGATCCAGAGCGGGATGGCGAACTCGGTCAGCGCCGAGCCGACGATCGACACGAGCTGCCCGGCCGCGACGGCCATGAACCGGCCGAGACTGGGCTCCGGCCCCTCGGTCCGCTCCACGGTGGACGAACGGCCGGCCACCTCCCAGCCGCCCTGCGGGTCCCGCAGCCGCTCGTCGGTGCGGTGCACCTCGGTGACGACGTGCGCGAGCTCCTCGGCGCGGTACTTCAGGAAGAAGTGCCCGCCCTCGTCCAGCACCACCAGCGCGGTCGCCCCGGTCAGGAAGTGCCACTCCCGGTAGCGCTCGCCGTAGAACTCGGTCTGCGAGTCCTGGCTGCCGACCACTGACACGATCGGGGCCCGCAGCGGGGTGACGTGCCCGGCGAACAGGCCGGTGAAGTACTCCTCGGCCAGCCGCGTGTGCTCGCGCATGTTGCGGATGATGAGGTCGGCCTCGTCCTTGTCGAACTCGGCCATCTCGACGCCCATCGAGCGCAGCCAGTTCTCGTACACCCGGTTGGACAGCAGCGCCTCGCGCCCGGCCAGCCGCGCCAGCAGCCCGCTGAACCGGCCGGTGGGGCGCGCGAACGGGAACACCGCGCCGATGTAGACGGCCTCGACGGTCCGCCCGGCGGCCTCCAGCCGGCGGGCCAGCTCGACCGCGACGGAGGAGCCGACGCCGCAGTGGCCGTATACGACGAGCGGGCCCTCGACGCGCTCCAGCACCTCGGCGGTGAGCCGCGCGGCGAGCTCCTCGAATGGCAGCGCCGCCTCGCGCACGCCGATGTCCTGGCCGGGGATGGCTACCGCGTGCAGCGACCACCCGGCCGGGAGCGCGTCGGCCAGGGGCTGGTAGACGACCGCGCTGCCGCCGCCGTACGGCACCGCCACGATCGAGGCCAGCCGCCGCTCGGGCGGGACGGGCCGCGTCAGCTCGTGCAGCAGCCGCCGGGGCCCCCGGTCCGGCTCGGCGAGCAGCCGCGCCAGCTCGCGGAGCGTCTTGTGCTGGAACACGTCGAGCACGGAGACCTGCCCGCCGGCCTTGCGCAGCCGGGCCACGACCTGGGTGGCGACGAGCGAGTGGCCACCGAGGTCGAAGAAGTCGTCGCCGGCCCCGACCCGCTCCACCCCGAGCAGCTCCTGCCAGACGCCGGCGACGAGCCGCTCGGCGTCCGTGGCGGGCTCGACGAACGCGACCTCGGCGCTGCGCGTGACGGTCGGGGCGGGCAGGGCGCCGCGGTCGAGCTTGCCGTTCGGGGTCAGCGGCAGCGCGTCGAGCCGCACGAACGCGGCCGGCACCATGTAGTCGGGCAGGCGCTGCTTCAGCGCCGGGCGCAGGTCGGCGTCGGGGCCGGCCACGTAGGCGACCAGGCGGTCCTCGCGCACGACCACGGCCGCGTCGTCGACGCCGGGCTGGGCCCGGATCGCGGTCTCGATCTCACCCAGCTCGATGCGCAGGCCGCGCAGCTTGACCTGGGTGTCGAGGCGGCCGAGGAAGTCCACGGTGCCGTCGGGGCGCATCCGGGCCCGGTCGCCGGTGGCGTACATCCGGCGGCCGGGCGGGCCGTAGGGGTCCGGGAGGAACTTCTCGGCGGTGAGGGCCGGGCGGTCGAGGTACCCGGTCGCCAGCGCGATGCCGGCGATGAACAGCTGTCCGGGGACGCCGACCGGGGCGGGCCGCAGCCGCGCGTCGAGCACGTAGAGGGCGACGTTCTGGATGGGCGCGCCGATCGGCACCCGGGCCAGGCCGGCGAGCGCGTCGCCGTCGCAGTGCCAGGCGGAGACGTCGATCGCGGCCTCGGTCGGACCGTAGAGGTTGTGCAGGCCGGCCGGGAGGGTGGCCACGCAGCGGCGGGCCAGGTCGGCCGGGAGCGCCTCGCCGCTGCACACGATCGTGCGCAGCGAGGTGCACGCGGCCACGTCCTCGGTCGCGAGGAACACGGCGAGCATCGACGGGACGAAGTGCACGGTGGTGATCCGCTCGGCCCGGATGAGGTCGCGCAGGTACTCGGCGTCGCGGTGGCCGCCCGGCTGGGCCAGGACCAGGCGGGCGCCGGTCATGAGCGGCCAGAAGAACTCCCAGACCGAGACATCGAAGCCGGCCGGGGTCTTCTGCAGCACCGCGTCGCCGGGGCCGATCCGGAACCGGCGCTGCATCCAGTCGAGGCGGTTGAGCAGGCCGCGATGGGTGTTCGGCACGCCCTTGGGCCGCCCGGTCGAGCCCGAGGTGTAGATGACGTAGGCGATGTCGTCGAGCCCCGGCCCCGCGAAGCCGTCCGGGTCGGCGAGGGCGTCGTCCAGCGGCCGCGCGCCGGAGTCCGCGCGCATGAAGGCCAGGCGGTCGGCCGGGTACTCGGGGTCGAGCGGCACGTAGGCGGCCCCGGCCCGCAGCACCGCGAGCAGCGCGATGACCAGCTCGAACGACCGGTCCGTGGAGACCGCGACGAGGCTGCCGCGCGGGATGCGGGCGGCGAGCCGGGCCGAGCGCTCGTCGAGCTCCCCGTAGGTCAGGTGCCGCCCGGCGAAGGTGAGCGCCACGGCGTCGGGCTGCTCGGCCATCCGGGCCTCGATCAGCGCCGGCACGGTGGCGGCGGGCAGCTCGACCGGCTCCGGCGCCCGCAGCACCGCCGCGCGCTCGTCCGGCTCCAGCAGGTCCACATCGGACAGCCGCCGGGACGGGTCGGCGGCGACCTCGGCCAGGAAGCGGCGGAAGTGCCCGGCGAAGCGGACCGCGGTGTCGTGGGAGAACAGGTCCGTGTTGTAGACGACCGTCGCCCACAGCTCGCCCGAGTCCCCGGCCCGGGGTACGTGCTCCTTGACGTACAGCTCCAGCTCGAAGCGGGTCGCGGACACCGGGGCCGGCCAGTGCCCGGGGGTGAGCCCGCCCCAGTCCGTTCCGGTGTACTCGTCGTAGTTCTGCAGCGCGAAGAGCGCCTGGAAGATCGGCGAGCGGCGGACGTCCCGGGGCAGGTTGAGCTCCTGCACCAGCTGCTCGAAGGGCAGGTCCTGGTGGGCGTACGCGTCCAGGCACGCCTCCTTCACCCGCCCGAGCAGCTCGGCGAAGGTCGGGTCGCCGGCCAGCGGCGCGCGGACGGTCACCGTGTTGACGAACATGCCGATGAGCCGCTCCAGCTCCGGCGGCTGCCGCCCGGCCACCGGCGAGCCGACGGCGAACTCGGACTGCCCGGTGAGCCGACCGAGCACCGCCAGGAACGCGGCCAGCAGCGTCATGTGCAGCGTGACGCCGTGGTCGCCGGACAGCGCCGACAGCTCGTCGCGCAGGCCCAGGGCGAGGCTGTGCTCGGCCCCGGTGAACGTCTGCCGGGGCGGGCGCGGGTGGTCGGTCGGCAGGTCGAGCGGCTCGACGCCGGCCAGGGTCCGCCGCCAGAAGTCGACGCTCGCCGCGAACCCGGTGCCGGCGCGCTGCCAGGCCGCGTAGTCGCCGTAGCGCACCGGCAGCTCGGGGAGCGTGCCCCCGGCGTAGAGGGTGGCGACCTCGCCCGCGAACAGGTCCATCGACCAGCCGTCGGTGACGATGTGGTGGACGGCGATGGCGAGCAGGTGGTCGCCCGGGGCCAGCTCGACGAGGGCCGGGCGCAGCAGCCGGCCGGCCGCGAGGTCGAACGGCTCCGCCAGGTGCGCGTCCAGCCCTTCCAAGGGCAACAGCGGCAGCGGTACCGGTCCGGGCTCGTCGATGCGCAGCTCGGGCCGGCCGTCTCCGGCGTCGGCGAACCGGCTGCGCAGCGGCTCGTGCCGGGCCACGACCCCGGAGATGGCGTCGGCGAGCCGCCCGCGGTCGAGGTCGCCGTGCAGCCGCAGCACGATCGGGATCACCGCGGCGAGGTTGCCCGGGGCGAGCTGCTCGAGGAACCAGAACCGCTCCTGCGCGAACGACAGCGGCGGCGGCGCCCCGGCGGGAAGGGCGGGGACGGTCCGGGCCGAGCGCCCCTTGAGGCGCTGTTCGAGCAGCGCCCGCTTGGCCGGGGAGAGCGTCGTCATGCGGTCTCCCCCAGCAGCCGCTCGGCCTCTTCGTCGGTGAGCGCGCTCAGCTCGGCCACGATCAGCCCCTGCACGGCCACGGCCAGCTCGGCGAGGACCGGATGGGCGAACACGGTCCGCAACGGCACCTCGGTGCCCGTGGCCGCCCGCAGGCGCCCCACCACCTTCATCGCCAGCAGCGAGTGGCCGCCGACGGCGAAGAAGTCGTCGTGCACGCCGACCCGCTGCAGGCCGAGCACCTCCCGCCACACCTCGGCGACCAGCTCCTCGGCGGCGTCGCGCGGCGGGATGTACACCGTCTCGGCGGCCGCCGCCACGGCCCGCGGCGCCCGGACCGACCGCAGCAGCGCGGCCCGCGCGGCGGCGTCCCCGCCCGCGTCGACCGTCGACAGCGCGGCGTCGGGGTTGGACAGCAGCGCGGTGGCGAGCGCCTCGAAGCGCAGCGCGAGCGCCTCGGCGGTGGCCCGGTCGAACAGGTCCGCGCGGTAGCCGAGCACCAGGCGCAGGCCGTCGGCGGTGCGCCACACGTCGAGGCTCAGCTCGAACTTCACCTGGCGCGCGCCCGGGTCGTGGAACTCCGCCTCGACCCCGGGCAGCACGTCGGTGCCGGCCGCCTCCTCGGTGTGCAGCGTGAACGAGGTCTGGAACAGCGGCGTCCGGTTGAGCCGCCGGGGCACGTCGACCGCGGCGAGCAGCCGGTCGAAGGGCACGTCCTGGTGGGCGTACGCGGCCAGCGCGGTGTCCCGGGTGCGGCCGAGCAGCTCCCGGAACGTCGGGTCCCCGGCCAGGTCGGCGCGCAGGGCCAGGGTGTTGACGAAGAAGCCGATCAGGTCGGCGACCTCGACGCGGGGCCGGTTCTCGATGGGGGTGCCGACGCAGAAGTCGTCCTGGCCGGTGAGCCGGGCCAGCAGCACCTCGTAGACCGACAGCAGCACCATGAACGGCGTGCACCGGGCCTCGGCGGCGAGCCGGCGCACCCCGGTGGCCAGGCTCGCGGGCAGGTCGTGCACCAGGAACCGGCCGTCGAAGCCGGTCATCTCGGGCCGCGGCCGGTCGGTGGGCAGGTCGAGGATCGGCACGCCGGTCAGCTGGCCGCGCCAGTACTCCAGCTGGTCGTCCTCGTCCCGCCCGCGCTGCCAGACGGCGAAGTCGCCGTACTGCACCGGCGGCTCCGGCCCCGCCTCCCCCGCGTACGCCGCCCGCAGCTCGCGCACCAGCACGCCGAGCGAACGCCCGTCGGCCGCGATGTGGTGCACCACGAGGCCGAGCACATGGTCGTCGGGGCCGAGCACCCGCAGCCCCGCGCGCAGCAGCAGCCCGGAGGCGAGGTCGAACGGCCGGTTGGTCCAGGCCCCGACATCGTCGCCGCGCTCCAGCACCACCCGCGCGCCGGTCACCTCCTGCACCGGCTCGTCCTCCCCGGGGAGGAAGCGCGTGCGCAGCGACTCGTGCCGGGCCACGACCGCGTTGAGCGCGGCCTCCAGCCGGGCCGGGTCCAGCGGGCCCCGCAGCCGGTAGGCGACGGCGATGTTGTAGGACGCGTCCGCGGGGTCGAGCTGGTGCAGGAACCACAGGCGCTGCTGGCCGTAGGACAGCGGGCCCCGGGTCAGGCCGCGGCGGGTCACCGGCTCCTCGGCGCGGTACCGGTCCACCGCGCCCGCGAGCCCGGCGACGGTCGGGGCGAGGAACAGCGCCCGCACCGGGATGTCCCGCCCGGTGGCCGCGCAGAGCTTGGCGACCGCGGCGATGGCCAGCAGCGAGTGGCCGCCGAGGGCGAAGAAGTCGTCGTTCGCGCCGACCCGCTCCACGCCCAGCACGCCGGCCCAGACCTGGGCGACGAGGTCCTCGGCCGGGGTCCGCGGGGCCACGTACCCGCCGGCCGCGACGACGGGCGCGGGCAGGGCGGCCCGGTCGACCTTGCCGTTGACCGTGAGCGGGATGCGGTCCAGCACGGTCAGGTGCGTCGGCACGAGGAAGGCGGGGAGCCGCTCGGCGAGCTCCCGGCGCAGCGCGGCCGGGTCGAGGCCCGCGCCGGCCGCGTAGGCCGCCAGGGCGCCGTCGCGCACGACGACCGCGGCCTGGTGCACACCCGGCAGGCCCCCGAGCACCGTCTCGACCTCGCCCGGCTCGACCCGGTAGCCGCGGATCTTCACCTGGTCGTCGAGGCGACCCAGGAACTCCAGCCGGCCGAAGCCGCCGCCGGCCGACTGCGCCTCCGCCGACGAGGCCTGTGTCGCCTGACTGCCGCCGCCGGCCGACTGCGCCTCCGCCAACGAGGCCTGTGTCGCCTGACTGCCGCCGCCGGCCGACTGCGCCTCCGCCAACGAGGCCTGTGTCGCCTGACTGCGCCGCCAGCGGGCCCGGTCGCCGGAGCGGTACAGGCGGGCGCCGGGCGGGCCGAAGGGGTCGGGGCGGAACCGGTCGGCGGTGAGCCCCGGCCGGCCCAGGTAGCCGCGGGCCACGCCGTCGCCGGCGATGCACAGCTCGCCCGGGACGCCGGCCGGGGTCAGCCGCAGCCGCTCGTCCACGACGTACACCCGGGTGCCGGCGATCGGGGTGCCGATCGAGGTCTCGCACGGGCCGAGCGCGCCGGTGGTCGCGATGACCGTCGTCTCGGTCGGGCCGTAGGTGTTGAGCAGCTCGACGCGGTCGCCGACCTCGGCGTACCACTGGGCGAGCCGGTCCGCGCGGACCGTGTCGGCCCCCAGGATGAGCAGGCGCAGCGCCGCGGGCCAGGGCACCCCCGAGCCGACCAGCTCGTGCCAGTAGGGCGTGGGCAGGTCCAGGACGGTGACGGGCTCGCGTGCCAGCAGCTCGGGCAGGTCCTCCCCGGGCGGCAGCAGCACCAGGCGGGCGCCCGCGGTAAGCGTCGGCCAGACCTCCTCGACATGGGTGTCGAAGCTGACGGTGGCGAACTGCGCGACGACGTCGTGGGCGCTCAGCCGGTACCGCCGCCGCATCCACGAAACGCGCGAGCTCAGCGCCTCCCGGGTGACCCCGACGCCCTTCGGCGTGCCCGTCGAGCCGGAGGTGTGGATGACGTAGGCCAGGTGCGCCGGGTCCACAGTGGACTCGAACGGTTCACCCTGCGCGACCGCGCCGACGGTCAGCGCGCACCCCTCGGCCAGCAGCGACCGGCGGGCCTGCGGGTAGCGCGGGTCGATCGGCACGTACGCCGCGCCCGCCTTCAGCACCGCCAGCAGCGTGACGATCAGGTCGAGCGAGCGGGGCATGAGCACGGCCACGCGGTCGTCGGGGCGCACCCCCTGCGCGCGCAGCCACCCGGCCTGGCGGGCGGCCCGCTCGTCGAGCTCGCCGTAGGTGAGCGACGCGGTTCCGCACGACACGGCGACCGCGGCCGGGTCCTGGGCGGCGACGAGCCGCACCACGTCGGGCGCGTCGCCGGCCGGGCCGGTGCCGAGCGCGACCAGCTCCTCCCGTTCCCCCGGCCCGAGCAGGTCGACCTCGGACAGCCGCCGCGCCGGATCGGCGGCCAGCAGCCGCTCCAGCCGGGCCAGCAGCCGGTCCGCGGTGGCGGCGTCGAAGAGGTCGGTGCGGTAGTTGAGGGACAGCTGGATGCCGTCCGGCTCCCGCCAGGCGTCGAGCATGAGGTCGAACTTGGCCAGGGCGAGGCCGTCCTCGGCGTGCTCGGCGGCGATCCCGGGCAGCAGGCCGGTGGTCGCGCCCTCCTCGGTGTGCAGGATCAGCATGGTCTGGAACAGCTCGGTGCGCGACGGGTCGCGGGGCAGGCCGAGGTCGGCGGCGAGGCGCTCGAACGGGATCTCCGGGTGGGCGTACGCGCCCAGGGCGACCTCGCGCACGCGGCCGAGCAGCTCGGCGAGGGACGGGTCGCCGGACAGGTCGGTGCGCAGCACGAGCGTGTTGACGAACATGCCGATGAGCCCGGCGAGCTCGGGCCGGGCGCGGTCGGAGACGGAGGTGCCGACGCTGATGTCGCTCTGGCCGGTGTGCCGGGCCAGCAGCGCCTGGTAGCCGGCGAGCAGCACCATGAACAAGGTGCAGCCGTGGGCCGCGCCGAGGCGGTCGAGCGCGTCGGCGGCCCCGGCGCCGAGGCGGCGGCGGGCGTAGGCGCCGCGCGAGGTCTGCACGGCCGGGCGGGGGCGGTCGGTGGGCAGGTCGAGGTGCGCGACCCCGGCGAGCCGCCGGGTCCAGTAGGCCAGGTCGCGCTCGTCGCCCCGCACCCGCTGCCACTCGGCGAAGTCGGTGTACCGCACCGGCAGCTCGGGCAGCGGCTCTCCGGCGTAGGCGGCGTACAGCTCCTCGCACAGGATCCCCAGCGAGCGCCCGTCGCCGGCGATGTGGTGCATCACCAGGCACAGCACGTGCTCGTCGTCCGCCACCGGGACGAGCCCGGCGCGCAGCAGCATCCCCGAGCCGAGGTCGAACGGCCGGTTCGTCCAGCGGGCCACGTCCGCGGGCGCGCCGCGCTCCAGCGCCGGGCGGTTGCCGGTGACGACCTGGCGGGGCTCGCCGTCGGCCGCGAAGTAGCGGGTGCGCAGGGTGTCGTGGCGCGCGACGACCAGTTCCAGGGCCCGGTGCAGCCGGTCCGCGTCGAGCGGGCCGCGCAGGCGGTAGACGAGCGCCATGTTGTACGCGGCGTCGTCCGGCTCCAGCACCTGCAGGAACCACAGCCGCAGCTGGGCCGGGGACAGCGGGGCCGGCGCCGCCGGATCCTCCCGCGGCGTGACCGGCACGTCGCGGGTGCGGTCCGGGGCGGCGACGAGCTCGTCCACGGCGGCGGCGAGCGCGGCCACGGTCGGGTGCGCGAACACGGTACGCACGGCGACCTCGTAGCCGCAGGCGACCGAGAGCCGCGCCGCGACCGCCATCGCCGGCAGCGAGTGCCCGCCGAGCGCGAAGAAGTCGTCGTCGACACCGAAGTCGAGGACGGTCCGGTCCGGCGGCACGACGTCGGACCGGTTGAGCGCCTCGGCCCAGACGTCCGCCACCAGGCGCTCGGTGTCGGTCCGCGGGGCCACGCCGGTGCCGGTCGCCGGCGCGGGATCGGGCAGGGCGGCCCGGTCGAGCTTGCCGTTCGGGGTCAGGGGCAGGGCGTCGAGGGTGACGTACACCCGCGGAACCATGGGCCCGGGCAGCTGCTCGGCGAGGTCGTTGCGCTCGGGCGCGCCGACGACGTAGGCGACCAGCCGGTCGTCGCGCACCGCGACCGCGGCCTGCCGGACGCCCGGCAGCGCGGCCAGGTGGGCCTCGATCTCGCCGAGCTCGATGCGGTGCCCGCCCAGCTTGATCTGGTTGTCGGCCCGGCCGAGGAAGCGCAGCTGCCCATCACCACCCCAGCGGGCCAGGTCGCCGGTGCGGTAGAGCCGGGCGCCGGGCGCGCCCCACGGGTCGGGCCGGAACCGGTCGGCGGTCAGGGCCGGGCGGCCGAGGTAGCCCCGGGCCACGCCGAGCCCGCCGATGCACAGCTCGCCGATCGCGCCGGGCGGCAGCTCGCGGCCGTCCTCGTCGCAGATGCGGATGTGGGTGTACGCGATCGGCTCCCCGATCCGCACCTCGTCGGCGTCCTCGGGCACGGGCCACGCGGCCGACCAGATAGTGGTCTCCGTAGGCCCGTAGACGTTGAGCGTGGCCCGGCTCTTCGCGCGCAGCTCCCGGGCCAGCGCGAGCGGCAGGGCCTCCCCGCCGACCAGCGCGACGACGCCGGGCCGGTCGAAGCCCGCGGCGAGCAGCAGCCGCCAGCGCGACGGCGTGGTCTGCACGTGCGTGACCCCGGCCCGGGCGATGAGCGCGTCCAGGCGGTGCCCGTCGCGCTGGGCCTCCTCGTCGGCGAGCACGATCCGCCCGCCGGTGACCAGCGGCAGGAACAGCTCCAGCCCGGCGATGTCGAAGTTGAGCGAGGTGACGGCGAGCCAGCGGTGCCCGGGCCGCGACTCCAGCCGGGCCGCCATGTCGAGGACGAAGTTCGTGAGCGCGTGGTGCTCGACGACCACGCCCTTCGGACGGCCGGTCGAGCCGGAGGTGTGCAGCACGTATGCCACGCCCGCCCCCGGGTCGCCGGCGCGCGCGTCGGCGCGGATCAGCTCCTGCCGGGCGGGCGGGTAGCCGGGGTCGACGGGCACGTAGGCGGCCCCGGCCCGCCAGACCGCGAGGACCTCCTCGACCAGCTCGGGCGTGCGTCGCAGGGCGATCGGCACCAGCGCCCCGGAGATCTCCTTGGCCCGCCGGTCCACGTTGGCCATCAGCTCGGCGTAGGTGCGGGTCTGCCCGTCGGCGCACTCCAGCGCCACGGCGCCGGGCGTGCGGGCGGCCTGGGCGTCGATCAGGTCGAGGACGGTGCGCGGGTCCTTGCGCCAGCCGGTCGGCCGCGGCGGCTCGGGCGCTCGCCCCTCGGCGAGCATCCGCAGGTGCTCGGCGAAGTGCTCGAGCGCCCCGTCCTCCAGGTCGGTGTACCGCAGCGCCAGCTCGGCACCGCCGTCCGGCCGGGGCACGGCCTCGACCACGAGGTCCTGCTCGACGGCGGGCACGTCGTGGTGCCAGACCTCGGCGTGCAGGCCGGGCCACGCCTCGGTCGCGTGCGGCTGGTGCAGGTGCAGGGCGACGCGGAACAGCGGCGTGCTCCGGCCGACGGTCTCGAACGGCACCTCGTGCGCGAGCGCCTCGGTGACCGTGCGGCGGGTCCGGCGCGCGACCTCGGCCAGGTCGCGGGCGCCGCTCAGGTCGGTCCGCAGCGCGACCGGGTTGAGGAAGCAGCCCACGACCGGCTCCAGCTCGACCCGGGGGCGGCCCGACGAGATGGTGCCGATGCTGACGTCGGGGTCGCGGGTGTACCGCGCCACCGCGTCGGACAGCACCGCGAGCAGGCCGGCGAACGGGGTGGCCGCGCGCCGCCGGTCCAGGGTGCCCGGGGCCAGCTCCAGCCGCAGCGCCCGGGTCGGCGCGCCGGGGGCGTGGTCGCGGGCGAAGGGCAGGCGGGTGTCGCCGAGGCCGGCCAGCCGCTCCCGCCAGTAGCGGGCGCGCGCCTCGGGCACCGGGCGGGCGGCGGCCCAGGCGGCGTAGTCGGCGTACTGCAGCGCGGGCGGAGCGCCGAGGTCGTGCCCGGCGTAGGCCCGCGCGACCTCGCGCCGGACCAGGTCGACCGAGTGCTCGTCGAAGGCGATGTGGTGGCCGACGAAGAGCAGCACGTGGTCGTCGGGGGCGGTCTCGACCAGGGTGGCCCGGAAGATGGGGCCGGTGGCGAGGTCGAAGCGCTCGCGGACGGCCTCGGCGGCGATCGCGTGCGGGTCGCCGGCGCGCACGTCGAGGCGGACCTCGGTGCGCTCCAGAACCCGTTGCCAGGGCCGGTCGCCGACGACCTCGTAGACGGTGCGCATGGCCTCGTGCCGGGCCGCGACCGCGGCGAACGCCCGGCGCAGCGCGGCCACGTCGAGCCGGCCGCGCAGCCGCAGGCCGAAGGTGGCGGGCGGGGCGGCGCCGAGCCGGTCGGCGACCCAGATGCGCCGCTGCGCGGGCGAGCACGCGACGAGCCCGCCGCCGGCCGGCCGCGGCGCGATGGCGTCGGGCGCGCCGCCCGCGCCCACGCGGCGGGCGGCGAGCAGGCGGTCGAGCGCGGCGCGGCGATCCGGATCAAGGCGCGCTAAGGCAGGCGTGACCATCAATCGTTCCCCCGCGAACAATTAGTGCCGGAATACCCACATTTGGCGGTGTTGGGAGCGCTTCCAGATGTGCGCACGCTACGCACGCCGACAGCGCAGCGTCAAGGTCTACGTATTTGGATCTTCAGATCAAATGAGTCTTGTTTGACGGCCGCCGCGATGGTCATACTCCACCGCCATGGCCGTCTTCCTCCTCGTCGCGCACGGCTCGGCCGGCGACGTGCTGCCGTTCGCGCGCATCGGCGCGACGCTTGCCGCGCGCGGCCACGACGTGACGCTCGTGAGCCACGCGCCCTTCGCCCGGCACGCGCCGTACGGTTTCGCCGCCATCGACACCGAGGAGCGCTACCGCGACAACCAGGCCCACTCGGCCGGCCTGCTCGCCGCGCACCGCCCCGATGACCTCCGCCGCTACTACGAGGAGCGCGGCCTCTTCGACGAGCTGCGCCGCGAGGTCGCGCTGCTGGCCGAGCGGCACCGGCCGGGCGAGACCGTGCTGGTGGGCCGGCACACCTCGGCGCTGTCGGTGCCGATCGCGGCCGACCTGCTCGGCGCCCCGGCCGCGTGGGTCGCGGTCGCCCCGGTGCAGCTGATGGTGGCCCCGGTGGCCGCGATGCACGCCCGCAAGGGCCTGGCCCCGGGCGTCGACGCGGTGCGCGCGGGCGTCGGGCTGGCGCCGGTGGCCGACTGGGCCGGGTTCCTGCGGGTGCCGACGCTGGGGCTGTGGCCGGGCTGGTTCGACGCGGCCGGCACCCGGTCGCGGGCGGCGCTGACCGGCTTCGTCTGCGGCGACGAGGACGGCGAGGCCGTGGACCTGCCGGGGCGCCCGATCCTGGTCACGGGCGGGACCGGGCAGATGCTGCACCCGCGGTACTACGAGGTCGCCCTCGCCGCGGCCGGGCTGGTCGACCACCCGGTCGTGGTCGTCTCGCCGCAGCCGATCGAGGGCTTCCCGTGGTACCGCCGCCTGCCCTTCCCCTCGGCCCTGCCCCAGTGCGGCGCGATCCTGCACCACGGCGGGATCGGCACCGCGGCCCGGGCACTGCTCTCCGGCACGCCGCAGGTGATCCTGGCCCACGGCGCCGACCGCCCGGACATCGCCCAGCGCCTGGCCCGCCACGACCTGGCGCGCTGGCTGCCGGCCGACGCCTGGACCGCGGAGGCGGCGGCCGACCGGCTGTGGGCGGCGCTGACCGACACCGGCTACGGGGGCCGGGCGGCCGGCTTCACCGAGCCGACCGCGACGGCCCCGGAGCGCGCCGCCGACCACCTGGAGCGCCTGCTTCACACCTGAAACGCGATGTTGAACGTGTAGTTGTCGCCGCTGCGCGAGACCACGTCGATGCGCACGCGGGCGGCCGGGTCGGAGCAGGACATCCCGACGCGGACCGGCATCCGGGCGAACCGGCTCGTGCCGGCGTCGATCCGCAGTGAAAGTTTCCCGTACGAGGCGGTCGCGAGGAACCGCTGACCGCCCGGCGCGAGCCACTGGCAGAGCGCCGCGGTGGAGTCGTTCGCGGGCGCGTCCGGGAAGTCCACGAAGACCATCTTGGCGGCGACGCTGCCGCTGGCCGGCACGAACCGGGCCTGGTTCTGGATGCCCTCGGACAGCGCCGCGGTGGTGGCGGGCAGCGCTTTCGCGCGAGGCGGCGTTGGCGGCCGCCGCCCCGGCTGGGGCCAGCATGACCACATCAATCGCTTACTGTCGATGCCTTTCGAACCGCGGAAGGTGAAAGTTTCACCGCGGCGGCCCGGGCCGCACTGCGCGCCGAGTTGAGCGCCACCTCCGCGAGCATGCCCGGCGCGGCCACGCTGTCGCCGATCAGCCAGACGCCCTCGCCGCGGTCGATCGCGGGGCGGTCGCGCCAGGTCGTGCCCGGCCCGTCGACCGCGCCCGTGCGACCGTTGGCGAAGGCGTCGCGGCGCCACGTCACGCGGTCGCGCCAGCCGGGCAGGGCCAGGTCGGCGAGGGCCTCGGCGCGCGCGGTCGCGGCCGGGACCGCCTCGTCCGGGCGGGCCGGCAGCTCCAGTTGCACCAGGGCGTGGCCGGGCGGGGCGAGGCTCGGGTCCGGCGCGGAGTACCGCTCCACGAACCCGCCCTCGTCGAGGTCCGACACCAGGAACGGGTCGCGGCGGTCCGTGCGCAGGCCCAGGTCGATGAGCGCGGCCCGCCCGCTCGGCCAGCGCAGCGACTCGTCGCCCAGCAACGCGCGGGCCGAGTCCAGGCCGGTGGCCACGATGACCGGGCCGTCGGGCAGCGCGTCGACGCGCTCGCCGGTGGCGATGACCGCGCCGAGGCGGCGGGCGTGGGCGGCCATCCGCTCGACCATCGCCGACCAGCCGCCGTGCACGTAGCGCACCGCCGGCCAGCCCGGCGCGGCCGCCCGCAGCAGGCGCTCCCAGACGAACGCGGCGGAGAGGCGGCCCGGGTCGGCGGTGTACGTGATGACGCCGACCACCCCCGCGGCCGCACGCGTCGCCTCGGGGCCGAACCGGCGCCCGGCCCACTCGCCGAAGGGCTCGTCGGCGGGCGCGGTGAGGCGGCGGTGGGCGACCATGCGCAGCAGCGCGAGCGGCGGCAGGGCGCGGATCCGCCCGTCGCGGCGGAACCGGAAGCGCGCGAGCTCGCCCGGGGTGGGCCGGCTGAACGGCTGGACCAGACGGCGCTCGGCGAGCCAGCGGAAGGGCTCCCCGTCGCTGTACAGCACGTGCGTGCCGTCGTTCGCGACGTACGGCCCGGGCGTCGAGCGCGCCCGCCCGCCCAGCCGGCGGTGGGCCTCGTGCAGCGTGACGGCGAGCCCGCGCTCGGCGCACGCGATGGCGGCGGTCAGCCCGGCCACGCCGCCGCCGACGATGGTGATGGAGTTCCTCATGCGGATGTGGACGCGGCGCCCTCCCCCGAACGTGACACCCACGCGAGCTTCTCGGGGTTGCCCACCAGGAACACGGTGCCGATGCGGTCGCCGTCCGCCGGCTCCACCGACAGCACCAGGATCACCTGCTCCTCCACCCGGATGACGATGGCCGGGGCGGCGTTCACGTCCTCGACGGCGACCCCGAAGTCGTTCGTCTGGGGCACGCCGATCGAGTCCAGGAAGCGCTGGGCCCCTTCGGTGTTGGAGATCGCGTTGAGGAACCGCCCGACGTGGTCCGCGCCGTGCAGGACCCGCAGCGGGGCCTTGGCCCGCCCGCCGCCGTCGCTGACCAGCCGCACGTCGGCGGCGAGCAGGTCGACGAGGCCGGCCAGGTCGCCGCCGAAGCAGGCGGCGAGGAACCGCTCGGTCAGGCGCCGGCGCTGGGCGCGGTCGGCGCGGAAGCGGGGCCGGGCCTCCTGCACGTGGTCGCGGGCGCGCCGGGCCAGCTGGCGGGTCGCGGCCTCGCTGCGGCCGATGACCTCGCCGACCTCGGCGTACGAGAGGCCGAAGGCTTCATGGAGTACGAACGCCGCACGCTCCAGCGGCGAGAGCGTCTCCAGCACGACCAGCAGCGCCAGCTCGACGCTCTCGGCCAGCTCCGCGCGCCCCTGCGGGTCGGGCTGGGTGCTGACCAGCTCCGGCAGCCACGATCCGGGATAGGCCTCGCGGCGGGCCCGGACCTGGCGCAGCCGGTCGATCGCGAGCCGCGTCGTCACCGTGACCAGGAACGCCTGCGGGTTGCCGACCGTCGCCCGGTCGACGGCCGACCAGCGCAGCCAGGCCTCCTGCACGACGTCCTCGGCGTCCGAGACGGTGCCGAGGATGCGGTAGGCGACGTCGAGCAGTCGGCGGCGGTGCGGCGTGAAGTCATCGGGGCCCATGCGTGACAAGACGGTACCGCGCCCGGATTCGTGACATCATCCGCGCGGGCGAGGGATCGGCGGCCCGAGGCTGTCACCGTTGGTCCTCATGAGCACGGTCCTGACGACCCTCGCGCTGGTGCTCGGCCTGGTCCCGGCCCCGGCCGGGCAAGCGCCGCCCGCGTTCGCCGCCGCCGACTGCACGCCCAGGCCGACCGTGGTGCTCGTGCACGGCGCCTGGGCCGGCACCTCCAGCTGGAACGGCGAGACGGAGCGGCTGCAGCGGGCCGGGTACACCGTGCGCGCCTTTGCCAACCCGCTGCAGGGCCTGACCGGCGACGCGGCCGGGCTCGCGGCGTTCCTGCGGACCATCGACGGCCCGGTCGTGCTGGCCGGGCACTCGTACGGCGGCTCGGTCATCACCAACGCGGCCGCGAGCAGCCCGAACGTCAAGCAGCTCGTCTACGTCGACGCGGCCGCCCCCGCCGTCGGCGAGACGACGGGCCAGCTCAGCGGGGCCGGCTCCGCACTCAGCGGCCCCGCGGCGATGCTCTACGACAAGGTCGGTTCGGAGTTGTACCTCAAGGAGTCGGTCTTCCTCGCCTCGTTCGGCCCCGACCTGCCCCGGGCCACGGGCCGGCTGCTGTGGGCCGGCCAGAACCCGGCGACCATGGCCGCGTTCACCACCCCGTCGGCGGCGGCCGCGTGGCAGCACATCCCGTCGTGGTACGTCATCGGCTCGGCCGACCGGATCATCACCCCGTCGTCGCAGGAGGCGATGGCGAAGCGCGCGCACGCGAAGATCCGCACGGTCCCGGGCGGGTCGCACCTGACGCTGGTGTCCCACCCGCAACCGGTGACCGAGCAGATCCTCGCGGCCGCGCGCGCCGTCTGCGCCTAGAGCCTCACGACCTCGCCCCGCTCGGCCGAGCGGCGGGCCGCCTCCAGCACCTTCAGCGCGGCGATCGAGCCGGCCACGTCGACCGGGCTCGGGGCGCCGTCGCGCAGGGCGGCCGCGAAGCCGGCGTAGAACTCCTGGTAGGCGCCCGGGTCGGTCGGCACCGTGTGGTCGCGGCCGTCGTAGTCGGTGAGCACCCCGTAGGCGCCCGGGTCCTCCTCGCCCCAGCCCGGCTCGGTGGGCAGCCGCCCGGCGCGCAGGGCGTCCTCCTGCACGTCGAGGCCGTACTTCGTGTACGCCCCGCGGTCGCCCAGCAGCCGCAGCCGCGGGCCGGTCTTGGCCGCGAGCGTGGTCATCCACAGGTGCGAGCGCGCGTCGCCCTCGTGCCGCAGCGCGATGAAGGTGTCGTCGTCCACGGTGATCCCGGCGCGGCGGGTGTGCGCCTCGGCGTACACCTCGGTCGCGGGGCCGAGCAGCTGCAGCGCCTGATCGACGAGGTGGCTGCCGAGGTCGTACAGCAGCCCGCCCGCCTCGGCCGGGTCGTCGCTCTCGCGCCAGCCGCCCTTGGGCACCGGACGCCACCGGTCGAAGCGGGACTCCAGGCGCAGTACCCGCCCGAGCGCGCCCTCCGCGACGAGCCGCCGGGCGGTGCGGAAGTCCCCGTCCCAGCGCCGGTTCTGGTACACGGTCAGCAGCAGCTGGTTCCGCGCGGCCAGCGCCGCCAGCTCCTCGCCCTCGGCCGACGTCGGCGTGAGTGGCTTGTCCACCACCACGGAGAGCCCGGCCTCGAGCGCGGCGCGGGCCAGCGGCGCGTGGGTGCGGTTCGGCGAGGCGACGACGACCGCGTCGAGCCCGCCGTCCCAGAGCTCCTCGGCCCGCTCGGCGATCCGGGCCTCGGGGTAGCGCGCGGCCGCGGCGGCCTGCCGCTCGGGGTTGGCGGTGACGATGGCCTCGAGCCGGAGGCCGGGCGTGACGCTGATCAGCGGCGCGTGGAACGCGGAGCCGGCCAGCCCGTAGCCGAGCAGCCCGATGCGCAGGGTGGTGTCGCTCATGAGGTCCAGTCTTCCAAATCGTCGTGCGTCGCTTTAACATCCACGCAGCGCGATGCCAGTGGGAGCCGGCCGCCAGCACCCCCGCCTGCCCTCCTCCGAGGAGTTCTCCCATGCTGCGCCGAACGCTCCTGCCCGCACTCTTCGCCGCGCTCCTGGCCGTGGCCGCCCTCGTCGTCCTCCAGCCCGCCGGCGCCGCCCAGTCGGCCGCGGCCGCGCCCGTGCGGATCATGCCGCTCGGCGACTCGATCACCGCCGGCCCCGGCTGCTGGCGCGCCAAGCTCTGGCACCGCCTGCAGACCAGCGGCTACACGAACATCGACTTCGTCGGCGGCGTCTCCGACGGCGGCGGCTGCAACCCCGGCTACGCGTACGACTTCGACCACGAGGGCCACGGCGGGTACTCCGCCACCGGCATCGCCGACAACAACCAGCTTCCGCCGTGGCTGGCCGCGGCCCGGCCCGACGTGATCCTCATGCACCTGGGCACGAACGACATGTGGGGCGGCTACATCCCGCTCGCCACCAAGCTGACCGCCTTCACGAAGCTCGTCGGCCAGATGCGCGCCCAGAACCCGGCCGTGAAGATCGTGGTGGCCCAGATCATCCCGATGAGCCAGGCCGCCTGCGCCACCTGCCCGGCCGACGTGGTCGCCCTGAACAACGCCCTGCCGGCCTGGGCCGCGGGCCTGACCACGGCCCAGTCCCCGATCACGCTCGCCGACCTGTGGACGGGCTTCGACGCGGTGGCCGACACCGGCGACGGCGTGCACCCGAACGACGGCGGCTTCGAGAAGATGGCCAACGCCTGGTACCCGGTGCTCGCCCGCGCTCTGGGCGGCGTGACCCAGTCGCCGTCGGCATCCGCCTCGCCGTCGCGGTCGGCGTCCGCGTCGGCGTCCGCCTCGCCGTCCCGCTCCGCGTCCACGTCCCCGTCGGCGTCGCGCTCCACGTCCCCGTCGGCGTCCTCCGGTGGCTCCCGCGCGTGCACCGCGACCGCCAAGGTCGTCTCCCAGTGGGGCGGTAACTTCCAGGGCGAGGTCACGGTGACCAACGCGTCGGGCACCGCCTCGACGGCGTGGACGGCGACCCTCACCTTCGCCAACGGCCAGCAGGTGAACCAGGCCTGGAACGCCACCGTGACCCAGTCGGGCGCGACGGCGACCGCGCGCAACGTGACCTACAACGGCAGCATCGCCCCGGGCGCGTCCACCTCGTTCGGCTTCCTCGCCTCCTGGAACAACATCACGAACGCGGCCCCCGCCGTGACCTGCACAATCTCCTAGCGAAATATTTTCACATCGATAGACCTTGGTACATGAGGGTCAAATGCCGTAAAGTGGTCGGCGGGACCGGCGTCTCCCCCCGTGGATGCCGGTCCCTTCAGCTTTTCAGCGTCAGGTGCAGCGCCGGCAGCGAGCGGCTGCGGAACGAACGGCGCCACACGGGCGGCTCGGCCAGGATCGGGCGCGGGAACCGGCGCAGCAGCTCACCCACCGCCACGTCCGCCTCCAGCACCGCCAGGGCCGCACCCAGGCAGTGGTGGGGGCCGTAGCCCAGCCCCAGGTGCGGCGCGCTCGGCCGGCGCAGCCGGAACTCGTCCGGCGCCTCGACCACCGACGGGTCGCGGTTCGCGGCGGCCAGGCTCAGCAGCACGGTGGCCCCCGCCGGGACCGTCACCGCGCCGTAGGTCAGGTCCTCCCGGGCGAACCGGCGGATCGACAGCTGCGCCGCGGGCTCGTGCCGCAGCGTCTCGTCGATCGCGGCCCGCCGCAGCTCGGCGTCCGTGCGGACGCCGTCGAGCAGGTCCGGGTGGCGTACCAGGGCCAGGACGCAGTTGGCGATCAGGTTTATCGAGTTCTCGTAGCCGGCGAAGATCGTCAGGAACGCCAGCGACGTGAGCTCCTCCTCGCTCAGCCGGTCGCCCTCGTCGCGGGCCGTGATCATCGTGCTCAGCAGGTCGCCGGCCGGCTCCTCGCGCTTGCGCCGGATCAGCTCGACCAGGAACTGCTCGATCGCCATGACCGCCCGGGCCGCGGCCTTCGGGTCGTCGGGCGGCGGGCTCAGCAGCGTGTTCGTCCAGGCCCGCATCCGGTCCACGTCGGCGTCGGCCAGCCCGAGCAGGTCGCAGATCGCGGCGACCGACAGCGGCGTGGCGTACTCGGCCACCAGGTCGGTCCCGGCGTCGGCGGCCAGCCGGTCGAGCAGGTCGTTCGCGGTCCGCTCGATCCCCGGACGCAGGGCCTCGACCCGGCGCGGGGTGAATGCCGGCGCGACCAGCCGGCGGATCCGGCTGTGGTCCGGCGCGTCCATGTTGAGCAGGTTGGCGTCCAGCCGCGGCGGGAGCGAGAAGCCGGCCCAGCCGCCGGTGGAGTTGCGCTTGTCCAGCGAGAGCCGCGGGTCGGCGAGCGCGGCCCGGACGTCCTCGTAGCGGGTCAGCAGCCAGACCGGGGACCCGTCGGGCAGCGTCACCCGGTGGGCCGGGCCGCTCTCGCGCAGCTTCGCGTAGAAGTCGTGCGGGTCCGCGAGCAGCGCGTCGATCGCGGTGGTGGTCAAGTCCGGCTCCCCTCGTCGGCGCCGCGCAGCTCCCGGGCGACGGCGACGAGCCGGCGCACCTCGCCGGCGAAGTCATCCTGGTCCGTGCCGTTGTGGTGCTCCGACGGCAGCGCGGCCCGCCAGGCGTCCCAGCGGGCCCGGCGCCCGGCCTCGTCCGCGGGCGGCGCCGACCCGTCGTCGCGGGCGCGGCGCTCCGCCTCGTACGCCAGGCAGGCCGACACGATCTGCCCCGCGTCCGCGTCCGCGCCGGCCGCCGGGTCGTCCATGTGGGGGCGCAGCTGGCGCAGGCCGTCGCCGATCTCGACCACCCGCCGCCGCAGCCGCCGGTCCACGTGGCGCAGGCCGGTGCCCCGCCCCGCCCCGGCCGCGGGGTCGAGCACGACCTCGGGGACGGTGACCGTGACGGCCTCCCACAGCGGGTACATCTGCCGGTAGGCCCGGCGCTGGGCCTGCCACGCGGCGACGCGCGACAGCCGCGGCCCGAACGACGGCAGGGTGAGCCCGACGATGACGCACACCGCCCCGAGCGCCGAGAAGACCGGCACGAACGCCTCCAGCCGCCGCGGGTCGCCGCCGAGCCGGCCCTCCACGAGGGTCGTCGCGCGGACTGCGCAGTACAGCAGGCCGAGGCCCGCACCGGCGGCGGTGAGCCGCAGGCCCCGGCGGAGCCAGACGCGCCCGGCGGCGCGGGCGTAGGGCAGGCACAACCGGAAGATGTCGAGGAAGCCCAGGCCCACCATCGCGATGTAGCAGCCGAGGTAGGCCGCGTAGACCGGGTCGTGCGCATAGGTCGCGGCGGCGTCGGTCGGGTGCTCGGCCTGCCGCGCGGCCGCGGTGAACAGCACCGTCATCACCGTGAGCACGACCAGCACCCACGCGATGCGCAGGCGGGCCCGCCGCCAGGCGCCGGCGCGCGGATGCGTCCAGAAGATGATGATGCACTGGATCGTGCCGGAGAAGGCGATGACGCCGCCCTGGCTGATGAGCAGCGACAGGTTGGGGATCGCGACGGCGGCGTCGATGCGCGCCCACACCGCCGGGGTCGACACGGTGAAGATGATGCCCAGCAGCGCGATCGCGGCCCCGACGGAGTACAGCGACGGGTCGCGCGGGTCGTGGCGCAGGCCCCGGGCGAGCCGATAGGCCAGCGCGAGCCACGCGACCGCCGCCGCGAGCGGGTACAACAGGCCGTTCATTCGCCCTCCCCGAGCGCACGCTCGATGCGGGTGATCACGCCGGCCGCCCGCTCCGGCACGTCCCACCGCTGCTCGCCCCGCCACGGGTTGAGCCGCTCGAACAGTTCGGTGCCCAGCTCCTCGGCCTCCCGCTCGGCCGCCCCGGCGAAACAGGTGCGGGCGAGCGTGCCCTCCACCGGCTCCCGCAGGGTGGCGCGCACCGCCGCCGGGTCGAGGCTCGGCAGCAGGCGGCGCAGCGCGTCGGGGTCGTCGAGCTCCTGCAGGTGGTGGCCGTGCAGGAGGTGGGCGAGCTCGTGGCACAGCACCATGTCGCGCAGCCAGCGCGGCGCGGCGGCGTCGATGACGATGCTCAGGCTCGCCGCGCGCACGGCGACCAGGCCGCTGGGCAGCTCGGGCGGCATGGCGAGGTAGAGGCGCTGGATCGGCCGGCCCACGCGCGCGCTGACGGCGTCGCACAGGGCGTCGGCGGTGACATGCCGGGGCAGTGCCAGCCCGGCGACGAGGCTGCCGCGCCGGTGCAGCCGGGCCCATCTCATCCGTCCACCGTCCCGCTCATCCTCCAGACCGGCGTGCGGCGCGAGCGCCCACACCGATACCAGGCTCTGGTTCACGCCGGCGTCTCCGGTGCGCCCGGGCCGGGCGCGTCGGGGTGGCCGGTGCCTCCAGTGCTCTCAAGGCCTTCGAGCTCGAGCAGTTGCGCCAGTACCGAGTTGAGCGCGTGCTGGCTGGCCGAGGACAGCCCCGTGCGGCCGATTACGTCGCGCAGCACGACCTTCTGGACGTTGAGCTCGCGCATCGCGCGCAGGCGCGAGAGGTCACCCTCGACGTCGTCCAGCGCCGGGTCGTCGTCGGCGGAGACAAGGTAGGTCGTCGGCACCCCGAACGCCATCGCCAGCGCCTTGAGGTGGCTCAGCCGCGGGTCGGTGGCCTTGCCGCTGCGCAGCTCGCCGATGTACGCCCCGCTGATCGTGACCGGTGCGTCCATCTCCTGCAGCAGCCGCTCGGCGACCTCGCCCTTGTTGATGCGCTCGGCGATCTCGCTGTTGAAGTACTCGCCGTCGGAGCGCGCCCGGTTGACGCCGTCGACCGGTTTGAACGTCGCAAACAGCAGGTTCAGGCGATCCGCCAGGGAGCGTCGTCCCTCCATGCCCGCCTCCTCCGCTGACGCGCGGCTGCGAGTATATGGCATCAAACGGGCACGCGTTGACAGTCGCCTATCCGGGCGGCGTATTCTCTGACCGTTGTGCGAAACGCACGTTGAACATGGTGGGCAACCCCGCAACGCGCGTGAAGCGTCCAACACCGGGGTGGAAGGTGCGGCACCACGGTGTGGTGTAACAGGGGGCACCTTCCACCCGCTCAGCCCCCGAGGTAGGCCAGCACCGCCATCACACGGCGGTTGTCGTCGTCGGACGGCGGCAGGCCGAGCTTGGCGAAGATGCTGTTGATGTGCTTGCTGACCGCCTTGTCGGTGACGAAGAGGCGGCTCGCGATCGCGGCGTTGGAGCGGCCCTCGGCCATCAGGCCCAGCACCTCGCGCTCGCGGGCGGTCAGCGCGTCCAGCGGGCCGGCCGGGCGGCGGGCCAGCAGCGCCGCCACGACCTTCGGGTCCATCACCGTGCCGCCGCCGGCGACCCGGCGTACCGCGTCGATGAACTGCCCGACGTTGGCGACCCGGTCCTTGAGCAGGTAGCCGACGCCGCCGAGCTCGGCCGCCAGCAGGTCGCGGGCGTACAGCTGCTCGACGTGCTGCGAGAGCACCAGGACCGGCAGCCCGGGCACCCGCTCCCGCGCGGCGATCGCGGCCTGCAGGCCCTCGTCGGTGAAGGTGGGCGGCAGCCGCACGTCGACGACCGCGATGTCGGGGCGGTGCGCCAGCAGGGCGGGCAGGAGGGACGGTCCGTTGTCGACGGACGCGACGACCTCGAAGTCGAACGCCTGCAGGATGTGTATCAGCCCGTCCCGGAGGAGGGCGAGGTCCTCGGCGATGACAACGCGCACGGCAGCTCCATCGTCACGGTGGTGGGTCCGCCCGGCGGACTGTCCACCGACATGGTGCCATCGAAGGCGGCGAGGCGGCGCCCTATGCCCAGCAGCCCGCTGCCCCCGGCGGGGTCGGCCCCGCCCCGGCCGTCGTCGCGCACCACGATGCCGATGCAATTTCGCCGGTACCGCACGAGCACCCACACCCGCGAGGCGCCCCCGTGCTTCACGGCGTTGGCGAGGGTCTCGGCGACCGCGAAGTAGGCCGCCGACTCCAGCGGGGCGAGCGGCCGCCCGGGCAGGTCGATCTCCACCTCGACCGGCAGCGGCAGCGTCAGCGCCAGCGCGCGCACGGCCCCGTCGAGCCCGCGCTCGGCGAGCACCGGCGGGTGGATGCCGCGGACCAGGTCGCGCAGCTCCTCGAGGGCCAGGCCGCTGTACTCCCGCGCCTGCGCCATCAGCCGCTGCGCCGTCTCCGGGTCGCGCCCCATCAGCTCCTCGGCGAGCCCGATCTTCATGCTCAGCGCGACGAGCCGGGCCTGGGCCCCGTCGTGCAGGTTGCGCTCGATCCGCCGCAGCTCGCTCGCCTGCGCGTCGACGGTCTCGGTGCGGGTCTGGGTCAGGTGGTCGACCCGCAGGGCCAGCGCGGCGGCGCGGGTCGGGCCGAGCAGGGCGGCGCCGAACCGCCCGAACCAGCGCAGGGCCCGCGGCGCGAACGTCAGCCCGGCGGCCAGGAAGGCGACGCCCTGGGGCCAGCCGAGCACGGCCTGCACCTCGTTGCGCAGCGGCCAGAACACGCCGTAGCCGTACCAGTCGAGGAGGCCGTAGAGCAGGACGGGTACACCCAGGATGCCCTCGACCCCGTAGACGGTCAGCGCCGCGGGCACGATCAGCAGGGGCGCGGCGACGTAGACCGACACCATCAGCCAGAGCAGGTCGCGCCAGGTGGCGGCGTCGGTCATCACCCAGCGGTACGTGCCCCAGACCCCGAGCCGCTCCGGCCGCGGCCGGTAGGGGCTCGCGATCTCGACCCCGGTCCACTGGGCCAGGGTCCGCCGGTAGTGGTCGGTGACGGCCCGGACCACCAGCGCGAGCACCGGCACGAGGAAGATCCCGAGGCCGGCGACGGACAGCAGGACCCCGACCACGAACAGCCCGAACAGCGCGGCGTTGACCGCCAGCACGCCGACCGCCAGCAGCAGCCCGCGCAGGCCGGCCACTAGGCCCCGCACCACCCAGACACGCACGGTGCCATTCTCGCCCATCGCCGCGCGCCGGTCGGTGGTGCTGGCTCCACCATGGCCGGGGAGCTGCCGCTCCTGACCGGCGTGCGCCCGGCGCCTTGGATCGAAGCATGCGCTACAGACTGCTGACTCTGGCCCTCTGGGTCGTCATCGCGGCCGGGCTGGGCCCGCTCGCGATGAAGCTCACCGACGTCCAGGACAACGACTCCCTGGGCTCGCTGCCCGCCGCGGCCGAGGCGACCCGGGCCGCGGCCCGCGCCGAGGCCGCCTTCCCGGAGCCGGACGCGCTCGTGGCCGTGGCCGTGTACGTGCGCGAGTCCGGCCTCACCGCCGCCGACCGGGCCAAGGTCGACGCCGACCGGGCCGCGTTCGCCGCAAACGCACAGGGCGGCCTCGTTCCCGAGCCCGCCCCGGCCGCCGACGGCCAGGCGCTACTGCTGACCTTCCCGGTCACGGGCGACGTCGCCCCGATCCGCCAGCGGCTCGCCGAGCAGACCCCCGACGGGCTGCGCACCGCGCTGACCGGCTCGGCCGCGGCCGAGGACGACCTGGGCGAGGCGTTCTCCGGCCTCGACCTGACGCTGCTGCTCGCCACCGTGGGCGCGGTCGCGCTGTTGCTGCTGCTGACGTACCGCAGCCCCGTGCTCTGGCTCATCCCCCTGCTGACCGCGGGCATCGCGAGCCAGTGCGCGGGCGGCATCGTCTACCTGCTCGTGCGGCACACCGGGCTGACCGTCGACCTGCAGAGCCAGAACATCATGACCATCCTGTCCATCGGCGTCGGCGTCGACTACGCGCTGCTGCTCATCTCCCGGTACCGCGAGGAGCTGCGCCGCCACGAGAACCGCCACACGGCGATGGCGGTGGCCCTGCGCCGCTCGTTCCCGGCGATCTGCGCGTCGGCGATCACCGTCGCGCTCGGCCTGCTCTGCCTGCTCGCCGCCGACCTGCCGGCCACCCGCGGCCTCGGCCCGGTGGGCGCGATCGCGGTCGTGACGACCCTGGCCGCGATGACCACGCTGCTGCCGGCCCTGCTCGTGCTGCTCGGCCGCTGGATCTTCTGGCCGTTCGTGCCCCGCGCCGGCGCTCCGGCCTCCGCCTCCTGGTCGTCGCGCGTGGCCCGGCTCGTCGGCGACCACGCCCGCCCGGTCTGGCTCGCCACCGCCGCCGTCCTGGCCGCGCTCACCATCGGCATCGGCCACCTGAGCATCGGCCTGCCCGCCGACGAGACGTTCACCAAGGAGGTGGGCTCGATCACCGGCCAGCGGCTCATCGAGCGCCACTACCCCGGCGGCACCCTGGCCCCCGCGGTCATCACGGCGACCGCCGGCACCGCGACCGAGGTCGCCGACGCCGCCCGCCGCGTCGAGGGAGTGGCGGCCGTCGGCGCGCCGGCGCGGTCGGCGGACGGCCGCTGGGCGCGCATCGAGGCCACGCTGGCGTCGGAGCCGACCTCGCCGGAGGCGGTGCGGACCCTGGAGCGGCTGCGCACCGCGGTGCACTCGGTGCCCTCGTCGGACGCGCTGGTCGGCGGCGACACCGCGACCGAGGCCGACGGCGACGCAGTCACGAGCCGGGACAACCGCGTGGTCGTCCCGCTGGTGCTGGCCGTGGTCCTGCTGGTGCTGATCGTCCTGCTGCGCGCTCTGGTCGCCCCGCTGGTGCTGCTGGCGAGCGTGGTCCTGTCGTACGCGGCCGCCCTCGGCGCCGCCGGCCTGATCCTGGACGCGATCGGCCACCCGCGCCTGTGGAGCGCGGTGCCGCTGCAGACGTTCCTGTTCATCGTCGCCCTGGGCGTCGACTACACGATCTTCCTGATGACGAGGGCGCGCGAGGAGACCGCCCGGCTCGGCCACCACCGGGGCGTGCTGCACGCCCTGACCGTGACCGGGGGCGTCGTCACGAGCGCGGGAGTGGTACTGGCGGCGACGTTCGCGGCGCTGACGGTCCTGCCAATGGTCCCGTCGGTCCAGATCGGGGTCATCGTCAGCGTGGGCGTACTGATCGACACCCTGCTGGTGCGGAGCCTGCTGGTGCCGGCCGTGACCCTCCACATAGGACCTCGGGTCTGGTGGCCGGCCGCCCGCCGGGGTCCGGTCGCCGACGCCGACGCCGACGGCTCCGAACAGCCGGACCGCGTCGCGGGGGCCTACCGCTGATCGCCGGTCCGCAGGGCGTTGGTCAGCTGGACCTGGGAGTTGACGCCGAGCTTGGCGAAGATCGCGCGCAGGTGGGTGCCGATCGTGTTCGCGGACACGCCGAGCTCGGCGGCGGCCGAGCGGTTGGTGTGGCCGGCGACGATGAGGCCGGCGACGCGGGCCTCGGTCTCGGTCGTGGCGCCCATCCGCTGAGCCATGAACCGTTCCGCGTCGGGGCGATGGCGTTGTCGAACTCGGAGACGAGGTACCAGGACGGCTTCGTCCGCCAGCCGGCCGCCGTCAGCGGCTCCGTGAGGCGGTCCGATCAATGCGGCCGACCCAGGTGAGGAATTGCGAAAGGCCCTCGCCGCAATGACGAGGGCCTTTCATTTGGTAGCGGGGACAGGATTTGAACCTGCGGCCTCTGGGTTATGAGCCCAGCGAGCTACCGAGCTGCTCCACCCCGCGTCGCAAACAAAACCCTACAGGAACCCGACAACAAACCCAACTCAATAACGCCGCCCGTCAAAAGCGAACGCCCCCTGCGCAGGATTTGCACCGGCGACCTCTGGGTTATGAGCGCACCTTGAGCCGTCTCGGGCGCGGGTCCGTCAGGCACAGGCCTTCTGCAGCGAATCAACGGCGTCGGCCAGCGGACCGGCGACGCGGGCGGCGTCCTCGAACGGTGGACACCGGCCAGCGAATCCTCCGCCGAGAGTGTCGTGAGCGCCGTGACCAGCGTGCCGAGCGCCGTACGCAGCCGCCGGGTCGGCGGCCAGCGGCTGGAGCCCACCGAGCCGGTGCGACCAGGTGCCGGCCTGGTCCTGGATGGCGTTCTTCGTCTGACGGGCCGTGATGAGCGCGCCGAACTGCTTCGTGAGCGTGTCGACGTAGGCATTATTCACCAGCGTCGCGGCCGCGGCGCAGATCCCCTTGCACAATGGACGCACGCCGAGGAGCGCCCCACTCTGCAGCGAAGTCTCTCTCTACTCTCTCTCCCCGCCCACCCGCCGAGCGCCCACCGACGCAGTTGAGGGGGCGTGGGTGGAGCAAAGCTCCCCCACTCTTCAGGAGCGAGCGAAGCGAGCGGAAAAGGCGACTCATTAAAAGGCGAACGGCCCCTGCGTGAGCAGGGGCCGTTCAAATGAGTAGCGGGGACAGGATTTGAACCTGCGACCTCTGGGTTATGAGCCCAGCGAGCTACCGAGCTGCTCCACCCCGCGTCGGCTTGTATAGATTAGCGCACGGGTGCGCGTGGTTCCAAATCGCTGAAGGGTGACCGTGTCGGGTGTCACCCGGGCCGGGGTCGTTACCCCGGCCCGGACGGCAATGACCTGCCCGATCAGCCCGACGACGGCTGGACCGACGGCGACGGCGAGGCGCCCGCCGACGTGGTGTTGCCCGGCGAACCGCTCGGGGACGGGCTCGCACCCGCCGCCTTCGTGGCCTCCTGGTACCGCGCTATCGCGTCCTGCAGCGCCTTGAGGGCCTTGCCGTACGCCTCGAAGTCGCCCGACTGCTGGGCCGCCTTGAGGTCGGCTATCGCCTTGTTCATCGCGGCTATGGCCTCCTGGACCTGGGGCGTGCCCTGGGTGCCTGGATTGCCGGTCGTGCCCTGGTCGGTGTTGCCGTTGTCGGTCTGGGGCACCGGCGCCTGGCCGGTCAGCTGTTTGACGAGCTGATCCAGGCCCGATGCGAGGTCGTCGGCGTAGGCCATGTACTTCGGGCCGTAGGCGACGAGCACCTTCTGCAGGCGCGGGAACGCGGTTTCGTTCTTCGCCTTCAGATAGATCGGCTCGACGTACAACATGCCGTTGGCCACCGGCAGGGACAGCAGGTTTCCGTAGAACACGTCGGAGTTCTGCGAGCTGAACTGGGTCAGCTCGCGTCTGGCGTCCGCGATCGACGTCATGCTGCTGTGGGTCTGGTTCGGGCCCTGGATCGCGGTGTTGGCCGGTAGCTCCAGCACCTCGAAGCGGGGCTGGCCGTTGACGTACGACGCCGACATCAGCGCCGCCAGGTTGCCGCGCTTGCGCGGGGCCATCGCGGCGGTGAGCTGGAAGCGGGCGTCGTTCTGGCCGGGCAGCTGGGCGACGAGGTAGTACGGCGGCTGGTCGGCCGTCGCGTTCGCCGGGTCCTTCGGGACCTCCCAGAAGTCCTGGCCGGAGAAGAAGCCCTCGGGCGACGTGACGTGGAAGCGGCTGAGCAGGTCACGCTGGACCTTGAACTGGTCCTCCGGGTACCGCAGGTGGTCCATCAGGCTCGGCGAGATCGCCGAGCGCGGCTGGACCAGCTTGCCGCCGAAGGCCTTGTTCCAGGTCTTGAGCACCGGGTCGCTCTCGTCGAACGCGTAGAGCTTGACCTCGCCGGTGTACGCGTCGACCGTCGCCTTGACCGAGTTGCGCAGGTAGTTGACGTCCTGGCGCGGCTCCGGGAACACCCGGCCGCCGGTCGAGGAGTCCTGGATCGCGGTGTTCCAGTCGATCTTCTGCGCGTACGGGTAGGTCGCCGACGTGGTGTACCCGTCGATGATCCACTGGATCTTGCCGTCCACGACCGCCGGGTACGGGTCGCTGTCCAGCGTCAGGAACGGCGCGATGTTGCGCACCCGGGTCTCCGGGTCACGGACGTACAGCACCTTCGAGTGGTCGTTGAGCACGCCGGAGAGCAGGAAGTTGGTCTCGCGGAAGTACGACGCGTAGAGCAGCCGGCGCCAGAAGGTGTTCACGTCGACGCCGCCGCTGCCGTCGTACGTCGAGTACTGGTCCTGGTCGCCCGAGCCGCCGGTCGGCCGGTCGAACTCGGCGTTGCGGTCGGCGGTCTTGCCCTTGCCGACGATCGCGTAGACGTCGCCCATCTGCTCGCCGTAGTAGATCTGCGGATGGGTGACCTTGATCTGGTCCTCGTCCGAGGCGCACTGCTCGCTGCCCTGGTCGTCGGGCTTGGTGTTGTCGCTGAGGAAGCCGGAGACGTAGAACGGCTGGCCCCCGCAGACGACCTGGTTGGCCGGGGCCGCGACGAAGCCGTAGCCGTGCGTGTAGACGCTGTGCCGGTTCTGCCAGTTGTTCTGCTGGAGCTGGTCGTAGCGGATCTCCCGGACGCCCACGATGTAGTCCTGGGTGCGGGACTTCCCCGTCTTGGGGTCGGTCAGCGAGTACCGGTCGATGTCCAGCTTCGGGTTGAACTCGTAGAAGCCGCGGACCTGCTGCTGCTGGGTGTACGTGTCACCGACGACGGCCGGGTCGAGCAGCCGGATGTTGTTGACGGTCGGGTCGGTGCCGTTGATCAGCGATTGGGGCGGACTGGTGTTGTCCGCCGCGTACGGCGTCACCTGCACGTCCTTCAAGCCGTAGGCCTCGCGGGTGGCGTCGATCGCGTACTTGAAGTACGGCGCCTCCTTCTGCAGCTGGCTCGGCTTGACGGTGAACGACTGCACCGCGGCCGGGTAGATGCCGCCGACCGCCACCGCCGACAGCGCCAGCAGGCCGAGCGCCAGGCCGGGCCATACCAGGTTGCGCATGAAGGCGTTGGAGAACACGAGAATGGCGATGGCGACCACGATGGAGATCCACGCGAGGATCTCCTTGGCCGGCAGAAGAGCATTGATGTTGGTGTACCCGGCGCCGTACAGATCCTGCGTGGGGAACTTGTCGAGCAGCAGGCCGCGGCGGTCCAGGAAGTACGCCGCCGCCTTGAGCAGCACGAAGGCCGCGACGAGGGTGGTCAGGTGGGCCCGCGCCGCGGCCGTCATCCGCTCGCCGGCGCCCTGCAGGCGCACCCCGCCGAAGAGGTAGTGCAGCGCGAGCGCGCCGATCAGCGAGAAGACCACGGCGGTGAAGGCGACGCCCAGCAGGTACCGCCAGAACGGGTACTCGAACACGTAGAACGACAGGTCCACGTGGAACTGCGGGTCGGTCTGGCCGAACGGGGTGCTGTTGCTGAACAGCATCCAGTCCTGCCAGTGGCCCTGTGCCGAGAGGCCGGAGAACAGCCCGATCAGGCCGGCGACCAGGACGATCCAGCCGGTCATGTGCGGCAGCAGGAACAGGCGGTAGCGGTCCAGCGCGTGCTGCTCGGCCGAGTGCGGCCGCAGCAGCGGGCGGGTGCGGTAGGCCAGGTAGAGGTTGGCGGCGATGACGAGCCCGACGGCCACGCCGAAGATCGCGAACATCCAGATCCGCGTCGTGAGCACCCCGGTGAAGACCTGGGGGTACTTGACCTCGGAGAACCACAGATAGTCGGCCCACGCCCCGACCACCCGGTCGAACAACGTGAACAGCAGGAAGACGACCACCAGGACGGCGATCGTGACCCGCCCTCGCCGGCTCACCCTGGTCATTGGATTACGCATTACCACGGTCGGCTCCGCCCGTTCGCGTATGGAAACTCGTCCAGCGTAGTCATCGGCTACACAGCGTCGGCGTCCGACCGGCTCGCAGCGTGTCGAGCGCGGTCAGCGCGTCGTCGATGTTGTTCACTTTGATCAAGGGCAGGCCCGCCTGCGGGTTGTCCATCGCCTCGCCGCAGTTGGCCGCGGGCGTGAGGAACACCTTGGCCCCGGCGGCCTTCGCGGCCACGAGCTTCTGCGGGATGCCGCCGATCGGGCCGACAGCGCCGGCGTCGTCGATCGTGCCGGTCCCGGCGATGACTATGCCGCCCGTGAGGTCCTCGGGCTTGATCGTGTCGATGATGCCCAGCGTGAACATCAGGCCGGCCGACGGGCCGCCGATGCGGTCGAGCTGGATCGTCAGCTTGAAGGGGTGCGGCTGGCTGGTGCCGGCCTGGATGCCGATGCGCGGGCTGCCGTCGTCGCCGGCCTTGGTCGCGACCTCGACGGTCTGCGTCTGCCCGCCCCGCACGATCTCGATCTGGTGCGTCGTGCCGGCCGGCTTGGCCCGCACGAGCTGGGTGAGCTTGTCGGGGCTGTCCACCGCGGTGCCGTCCACGGACTTGATGACGTCGTCCTTCTGCAGCTTGCCCTCGGCCGGGAAACCGGCGCTGACCTCGGCCACGGTGACCATGACCGGGTAGCCGAGCTCGCGCAGGGCGACGGTCTCGGCCGACGTCTGCGACTGCTGGAAGTCGCGGGCGTTGTCCTCGTCGACCTGCTGCTGGGTGCGGTCCGGCGGGTAGATGAGCTCGCGCGGCACGACCGCCCGGTCCTGCTGCCACCAGCCGATCATGGCGTCGAGCAGGGTCATGTCCGGCTGGACCGAGACGGTGGTCATGCGCAGCTGACCCTTGGACTTGGTGGCCTCGGCCCCGTCGACGCTGATGATCGGGTGTCCGCCGGGCTTGCCCGTGTCTGTGCCGAGCGTGTCGTACGTCGGGCCGGGGCCCATCTCGACGTACGGCACCTTGACCACGGTCGCCTGCCAAGCCAGCACCAACAGGAGCAGCGCGCCGAACAGCACGGTCAGCCCACGACGTCTCATGGCGGCGAGCCTAGCGCTCCCGGCCCGGAGCACCTGGAAGCGAGTACCTTTGGGGAATGCCAGCAGACATCCCGTTCGGCTTCGGTCCGTCCGGCGGCGACGTGCCGGATCCGAACGATCCGCGCCAGATGCAGCAATTCCTGAGCCAGCTGCAACAGTTGTTCGCCACGCCCGGTGGCGGTCCGGTCAACTGGGATCTGGCGCGACAGCTGGCTCAGGCCCACCTCACCGGGGCCGGCCCGGCGGCCGGCGTGTCGCAGTTCCCGGTCGGCTTCGCGATGCCCGGCACCCCGTTGCCGACGGCGGAGCCGAGCGACCCGGACGCCGCCAAGCCCGTCGGCGACCCGGCCGTGACGGCCGTCGAGCGCGCCGCGGTCATCGAGGCCCTGCGCCTGGCCGACCTGTGGCTCGAGCCGGAGTCCTCGCTGCCCTCCGGCGTCCGGTCGACGGCCGCCTGGAGCCGCGGCGAGTGGCTCAACCAGACCCTGCCGATCTGGCGCAAGCTCTGCGACCCGGTGGCGGCCCGCATGGTCTCGGCGATGACCGAGCTCGTGCCCGAGGAGATGCGCGCCCAGATGGGGCCGATGACCTCGATGGTGGCCTCGCTCGGCGGGGCGCTGCTCGGCGGTCAGCTGGGCACCGCGCTGGGTTCGCTGGCGGCCGAGGTCCTGTCGGCCGGCGACATCGGCCTGCCCCTCGGCCCGGCCGGCACGGCGGCACTGGTGCCGGCGAACATCGCGGAGTACGGCAAAGGGCTGGAAATCCCCGACGACCAGGTCCGTCTCTATGTGGCCCTGCGCGAGGCGGCCCACCAACGGCTCTTCGGGCACGTCCCGTGGCTGCGTGGACACGTCTTCGCCGCCGTCGAGGCCTACGCGGCCGGCATCCACGTCGACCGCGAGGCGATCGAGGAGGCGATGAGCCGCATCGACCCCTCCACGCTGGGCAACGACCCGCAGGAGCTGGTGCTCGAGGGCATCTTCACACCCGAGGACACGCCGCAGCAGCGCGCGGCCCTGGCCCGGCTCGAGACGGCGCTCGCGCTCGTCGAGGGCTGGGTCTGCCACGTGGTGGACCGCGCGGCCGGCGACCGCCTGCCCGACGTCGTGAAGCTCTCCGAGGCCTTCCGCCGCCGCCGCGCGGCCGGCGGCCCGGCCGAGCAGACGTTCGCGGCCCTGGTCGGCCTGGAGCTGCGGCCGCGGCGGCTGCGCGAGGCCACGGCGCTGTGGAACGCGCTCACCGAGCACCGCGGGGTCAGCGGGCGCGACGCGCTCTGGGGCCACCCGGACCTGCTGCCCGACGAGGAGGCGTTCGCCGACCCGGACATGTTCGCGCGGACCCAGCTCGACCTCGGCGACCTCGGCTTCAACGACGAGACCGGCACCGCGGAAGAGCCCAAGCCCGAGGACTGAACCAGGTCAGGTCAGCAGCGCGCGGGTCGCGTCCCAGCCGTCCAGCCCGAGATCCAGGCGACGGAGGTCTTCGGGGCCGCGCAGGCGGTGCCAGCCCGGCGCGGAGGCGACCATTGTCGGCTCCGGGGCCGGGCGGCGCGCCGCGGCCACGTCGCCGGTCTCGGCGTCGAGCTCGGGCACCCACTCCGGCAGCGGCAGGCGGGCGGCCGCGCCGAGCAGGCCCCCGTTGTGCGCCGGGGCGACCGCCAGGTGGCGGGTCGACAGCGGTCGCAGCAGCTTGCCCACGAGCATGGCCGGGAGGTCGGGGGCGTCGGCGACCAGTACCGCCGCCTTGTCGTGCCCGTCGGCGGCCGCGGCGGCGAGCGCGGCGCGGATGGTCGGGGCCGGGATCTCGTAGATCCGGGTCGACGGCCAGGCGATCTTGGCGGCCAGGGGCAGGTCGGCCGTGATGGCGGCGATGGCCGGCTGGACGCGCGGCAGCGGGGTCAGCAGGTCGACGAGATCCTCGGCCATGGCCGAGCGCCAGGTGTCGGGGTCGGTACCGGGCGGAGCCCAGACGACCGGCACGAGTAGCGCGACGACGGCGGCAACCGTCATTCGGTGATCCCAAGACCGGCGGCCGCTGACACCCCCTCAAGATACCCCCGGGCGCGCTCCGACTTCGGATAGCGGGCAACCAGGGCCCAGAAGGCGCTGCTGTGGCTCGGGATGACCAGGTGTGACAGCTCGTGCAGCAGCACGTAGTCGATGACCCAGTCGGGCATCTCCTGCACGCGGTGGGAGATCCGGATGGTACCGTCGGCCGGCGTGCAAGATCCCCAACGCCCGTTCTGGTTCTGCACCCAGCGAACGCTCGCCGGGCGGGCGGCCGAAGGATGGTCGGGCAGGTAGCGGGCCGCGAGGCGTTGCGCCCGACCGGCCAGCTCCACATCGGTCCGCCGTGCTCGCTGCTCCCGCACCGCCAGGCGCTCGAGCATCCGGTCGACCCACTCGCGCTCTTCGGCGCGGGAGAACTGGGCCGGAATCAGCACCACCACACGCTCGCCGTCACGGTACGCCGACACCGTGCGACGGCGGCGCTTGCTGCGCCGCACCTCAATGACCGGCTTGCGGGTCATGCCGGCCGCCCCCCTCGGGTCCCGCTCACGGGGGAACGCTAGCCGGAGGAAGCCATCCCTTCGCAAGGCCCAATCTCTGGGAGCGCGTCCGTAAGTCACCCATTCGTGGGCACTCGCCGGAAAGATTCCGCCGGAAGTCCGGCCTGCTCCGGGTACCCGCGACGATTTCATCCACAGCAACCCACACCGTTGCCCACACGGTTATCCCCAGGCTGTGCATAGTGTGTACGGTGCGGTTAGAGGAAGATCTTCCGATTACGCTCGGCGTGTCCCGTCTAACCGCACTTTCCCCGAGTGTCCGACAAGGCACACTCACCACGTTGGCCTAGCTGGTCAGCACCGGTGCGCGGAACGTGCCGGACCGAGATGAGGAGGGCATCGTGGCCGAGACCTACAACGGCTACTGCGTCAAGTGCAAGGAGAAGCGGGACTTCGAGGGCGAGATCGCCATCTCGAAGACCGGCATGAAGATGGCCAAGGGCGCCTGCCCGGTCTGCGGCACCACGGTCAACCGAATCCTCGGCAAGGCCTGAGCCCGCAGCTCGGCCCGCCTCGCACCGACGCACCTCGGACTGGCTTGCGGCGCCGTACCGCGCTGAGTGCCCTCCCCGCCCGGCATTCGGCCGGATCGGTCCGCGCTTTATGACGGACATTTCCGGAATATCGGTCCTGCGGCAGTCAGCGAGGTTCGCCATCCACGCCGGAGGGACCGAAGCTTCAGATGCTCGCGTGAACCCCGCGCGGTACGCGGCCTTTGCCCCTTTCCCTGTGGATAACCAGCCCGCCGGCTGTGGATAACGCCGGCCAGCGGTGGATCGTCCTGTGGACAACCACCGCCGGCCGGCGGCAGGCGTGGGAGCGTTGGGGCATGCGACCGAGGCTGCTTCCGGGGCTGCGGCGCCTCTGGCGCGACGAGCGGACCATCCAGCTGGGCACCGACCCGGCCACCGCCGTCGTGCTCGAGCTGAGGCGGCCGGGGCTGGCGCGGGTGCTCGACCTGCTCGACGGGTCGCGCACGCTGCAGCGGGTGTTCACCGAGGCCCGGCCGTTCGGGGTGGACGGGGCGGAGGTGCTCGACCTGGTCGAGGCGCTGCGGGCCACGGGGATGGTGGTGGCCGCGCACGAGATGCTGCCGACCGGGCTGCGGCCGGACGAGGGGGATGGGCTCGCTACCGAGGCGGCGGCGATCAGCCTTCGGCTGCGGGCGGGGCTGACGGGGACTGATGGGGGCGGGCCGGCGTCTGAGGCGGAGCCGCCACCGGTGACTACTACGCAGCCAACGGCGGCCGCCTCGATGGAACTGCGGCCGATGTCCGCGACGGGCCGGGCGACTGAGGCGGCGACGGGGCCCGCGGCGGTGGCAGGGCGGGCGACTTCAGCGGGAGAGGCCGCGCTGGACCTACGGCCGATGTCCGGTGCGGAGCGGCCCACGGCGGCGACGCGGTCGGGGACGGCCGGAGCGCGCCGGCAGACGGCGGCCGGGGTGTTACGACGGCGCCGGACGGCGCGCGTGATAGTGGCCGGTGACGGGCCTCTGGTGGCGCCGCTGGCCGCGGCGCTGGCCGGGGCCGGGGTCGGGCACGTCGAACCGGTGGTCGAGGGCCGGGCGACGGCCGCGGATGTGGCGGTCGGCGGCCTGGCCCGCGACGACGTGGCGGCCTCGCGGTTCCTGGCCACTTCCACCGCGATCGCCCGGCACGCGCCCTGGGTACGGATGACGCCCGGGCGCGAGGACGGCATCGACTTCGTGGTGCGGGTGGGCGACCGGCGCCTCGATGCGCTCGACCGGCGCGGGGTGCGCGTGCATCTGCTGCCGCGGCTGGAGGTGCGGGTGCGGCTCGGCACGGTAATCGTCGGCCCGCTCGTCCGGCCCAGCCGGTCGCCGTGCCGCGGCTGCCTGGAACTGCACCGGCAGGACCGCGATCCGGCCTGGCCCGCGCTCGCGGCCCAGCTGGCCACCGCCCCGCCGGGCATCGGCGAGCCGTGCAGCCTGACCACGGCGATGGCGGGGGCGGCGTTCGCGGCCGACGAGGTGTTGTCATACCTCGACGGGATCGCACTGCGCACCGAGGCGGCGATCGTCGAGATCCCCCGGCCGGGAGAGATCCGGCGCCGGGAGTGGACCGCCCATCCGCGCTGCGACTGCCGTCGCCGACGACGAACCGGCTCGAAGGGACAGGGGGTGCCTTGAGTGAGCAGAGCGGGGGCCCGAAAGCGGACGACAAAGCGGCCGATGCAGCCCGGCCGGGCGAGCACAGGACTCCGCTCGGTCACATTCAGGGTCGCCCCGAGGCGGACGCCGGAGGCCGAAAAGGGCGGACATCCACGCTGTGACTGCCGTCGCCGTCGTCGGGGTGGCTCGAGCGGGTAAGAATGACTTGTGACCGAGATCCCTAGGGGCGCAGTGGCCCGCACCGCACGGCTGGCGTCGCTTCCCCTCGGGCTGGCCGGGCGCGCCGCGCTCGGGCTGGGCAAGCGCGTGACAGGTATGGCCGCCGAAGTCGTCTCCGCCGATGTACAGCGCCGCACCGCCGAGCACCTGTTCAGCGTTCTTGGGCAGCTCAAGGGCGGCGCGATGAAGATGGGGCAGGCGCTGTCGGTCTTCGAGGCCGCACTGCCCGAGGAGCTCGCCGGGCCGTACCGGGCGGCCCTGACCAAGCTCCAGGAGGCCGCCCCGCCGCTGCCCGCCGCCAGCGTGCACAAGGTGCTCGCCGAGTCGCTCGGGGCCGACTGGCGCGAAAGGTTCAAGGAGTTCGACGACAAGCCGGCCGCCGCCGCGTCCATCGGGCAGGTGCACCGGGCCGTGTGGTTGGACGGGCGGGACGTGGCCGTCAAGGTCCAGTACCCGGGGGCCGGCGACGCCCTGCGCTCCGACCTCAACCAGCTGGCGCGCTTCGCCGGGCTCTTCAAGGCGATCCAGCCCGGCCTGGACGTCAAGCCGCTCGTGGCCGAGATCCGCGACCGGGTCACCGAGGAGCTCGACTACGAGCTCGAGGCGCGCTCGCAGGCCGCGTTCGCCGCGGCCTTCGCTGACGACCCCGACATTTTCGTACCCCCGGTGCTCGCCTCCTCGCCCCGCGTCCTCGTCACCGAGTGGGTGGAGGGGACGCCGCTGTCGGGGATCATCTCCAGCGGTACCGAGGAACAGCGCAACCGGGCCGGGCACCTCATGGCGCTGCTGCACTTCTCCGCCCCGGCCCGGGTCGAGATGCTCCACGCGGACCCGCACCCCGGCAACTACCGCCTGCTCGACGACGGCCGGCTCGGCGTGCTCGACTTCGGCGCGGTCGCCCGGCTGCCCGGCGGCCACCCCGACATCATCGGCCGGCTGACCCGCCTGGCCCTGGCCGGGGACGCCGAGGCGGTGCTGGACGGCCTGCGGCAGGAGGGGTTCATCAAGGGCGTCGCGAAGGTCGACGCGCCCGCCGTGCTCGGCTACATCCGGCCGATGCTCGACCCGCTCGCCGAGGACGAGTTCCAGTTCACGCGGGCCTGGCTGCGCGGGGAGGCGACCCGGCTCGCCAATCCCAAGAGCCCGGCGTACGCGCTGAGCCGCCAGCTCAACCTGCCCCCGTCGTACATGCTGGTGCACCGCGTCACGCTCGGCTCGATCGGCGTGCTGTGCCAATTGGAAGCAAAGGCCGCCTATCGCTCCATCCTGACCGAGTGGCTGCCGGGGTTCGCCGAGCCGGAGGCCAAGAAGGCCCGGCGCAAGAAGTAGCGGCCGGCGCAGGAAAGGCGCAGCGCAAGCAGCAGGGGGCCGGCGCGGAGAGGCCGGCCCAAGCAGCAGCAGCGGACGCGCAGGAGGCCGGCCCAAGCAGCAGCAGCGCGGAGAAGGCCCGACACGAAGAAGGCACGCGCGAAGCAGCAGCAGCAGCAAGACACGGAAACGGGCCCCTCCGCGTGAAGGGGCCCGTTTCTCGTCATCAGGGTCAGGGTCGGGTCAGGAAACGCTCCTGCTCGCGACGAGCGCGCATGGCGACCTGACGGGCGGACGGGTAAGCCTCAGAGTGGATGGCAGTCTGAGGCCGACGCATTCGCGCTCTCGACAGTGCTTCGTGAAGTAGTTGCAAAGACATCGCGTAACTCCTGGGTCGGTCGGTGACGAACTCGGTGGAACTAAGCCGGGTCGGCTGCGCGGCGCGCAGTCCTCGGCTGGCCGGCTGGCGATGTGCGCTCATCTCAGGCCGCCACACCGGCGACCACGGCCGCCGTACGGGCGGCAACCTCGCCGCGCAGGACGGCGTCGCGAGCGACGTCCTCCTTGCGCGGGCGGCCCCGCGGACGCTTACGCGGCACAACCGCGCCGCGCTCGAAGATCTCGCCGCCCCAGACGCCCCAGGGCTCGGCGCGCTCGATCGCGCCCGCCAGGCACTCGGCGCGGAGCGGGCACTCCACGCAGAGCGACTTCGCGAGCTCGAGCTCCGCCGGCGAGTCGGCGAACCACAGGTCCGGGTCGAAGGTGCGGCACGGCAGGTCGGACTTCACACCCCGCGCAGCTGCACGGAGACGCTCGTCCGAGGCCGGGTCGATGCGCACATCGATCGATGCCAAGGCCAGGCTCATCCCGGTCACCCCTTTCTGTCTTTCGATCGTTTGGTGTGATCGTTTGGTGCAAATGAATGAGGCCGCGGATCCCGGTTACGGGTTCCGCGGCCTCGAGGTGAGCCGGTTGGTCGGTCTGTTAGACCGGCCTGCCTCGAGGTGGTATGCCGCGGACTCCGCCATTGGGCTTCGGAGCCGTCATGTCGTCGTGCTTCGCGCTGAACCCAGTGGTCCCCTGAACCCGGATTCCGCGCTGGTCGAGCAGAGCCGCCGAGGCGACGTGGATCTCATCGGTCGTGACGTCGGTCCGGATCTCCGCCGGCTCGGTCTCCCGAACCGTCAGATCCACCCGGGCCGACCCGGTAGCGCCCGCGACGAGCGCGGCCGGAACCAGAGCAGCCGGAACGCCGGTAACGCCCGCAACGCGCGCGGCCGGAACCAGAGCAGTCGGAGCCAGGGCAGCCGGAATCGGAGCCAGGGCAGAGTCCTGCCATTGCCGGGAAGCGGTCGGCGCTGTCGACAAGCAGAGGGCAGGCAGCAGCGCGTGCCGCTCCGAGGTCAGATAGAGCTTCACGGGTCCCACCTTCTCTCTAGCTACTCGTCGTGAGTCGACCGCCGGTCGTCCGGCGTCGTGTTCGCAGGCTATGCCGTGCCCCAACGGTAGGGCAAACGATTTATCGGGGAAAGTTTTTTGTCAGTTTCCAGCCCCCGGGCAACCGCTCGCGCTGGTACTCAGTGTGCCATGTCGGGCCAGCTCATGGTGCCCCGAAACGCTCAAACTTCATCGATGGACCGGGCCAGCGCGTCGACGCTCGTGCCACCCACGAGCGCGACGACGTCGTCGCCGTACAACATCAGCTTTCGCGGCCCGATCCCCGCGATGGCGGCCAGCTCCTCGCGGCGCGACGGCCGCCGCTCGGCGATCGCGGACAGCGTCACGTCGGTGAAGACCACGAACGCCGGCACCTTCTGGATCGCGGCCAGCCGGGCCCGCCAGTCCACCAGCCGGGCCAGCAGGTCCTCGTCGAGGTCCGACGGGCACGTCGAGCAGCGCCCGAGCTTGCGGTCGGCCCCGTTGACCAGCCCTGTGCCGCACACCCGGCAGGACACGGCCATGACCCGCCGGACGCGCCCGGCCACGGCGGCCTTGTCCAGCGGGCGGCGGGGAGCGGGCGCGGCGCCGGCCGAGGCCGCGCCGGCCGAGGCGGTCGTGGGCACGAACCGGCTCGGCCGCCGGGCCCGGCCGCCGGGAGTGCGCGCGGCCGCGTGCGAGAGCCAGAGGGTGTGGCGGGCGCGGGTGACGCCGACGTACAGCAGCCGCCGCTCCTCCTCCACCGCGTCCGGAGTGCGGGCGTGGATCACCGGGAGGGTCCCCTCGGTGAGCCCGACGAGGAACACGGCGTCCCACTCGAGCCCCTTGGCGGAGTGCAGCGAGGACAGCGTGACGCCCTCGACAGTCGGCACGTGCTGCAGCGCCGCCCGCCGCTGCAACTCGGTGTTGAACTCGTCCAGCGACAGCGTCGCCATGCCCTCGGCCAGGCTGACGAGCGCGGCGACCGCCTCCCAGCGCTCCCGCTGGGCCCCGCCGGCGGGCGGGGCGTCGGCGCGCCAGGCCACCCGCTCGAGCGCCGTGTGCACGATCTCGAGCAGCCCGCCCTCGTGCGGGCCGCGGTAGGAGCGCAGGGCGATCATCGCCTCGCGGACCTCGGTGCGCTCGAAGAAGCGCTCGGTGCCGTGCACCACGTAGGGGATGCCGGCCTCGGCCAGCGCCTCCTGGTAGACCTCGGACTGGGCGTTGACCCGGAACAGCACGGCGATCTCGCGCGCCGGGGTGCCGGCGGCGATCAGCTCCGCGCAGCGCGCCGCCACGGCCGCGGCCTCCTCGGGCTCGTCGGCGAAGGTCTTCACGGTCGGCTCCGGGCCGGCCGGGCGCTGCCCGACGAGCTCCAGCCGCAGCCGGGACAGCTCGCCGCGGGCGCGGGAGATGACGGCGTTGGCGAGGCCGACGACCTGCGGGGTGGAGCGGTAGTCGCGGGTGAGCCGGACGACCGTGGCGCCGGGGTGGCGGCGGCGGAAGTCCACGAGGTACGACGCGCTCGCCCCGGTGAACGAGTAGATCGTCTGGCTGGCGTCGCCGACGACGGTGAGGTCTTCGCGCCCGCCCAGCCAGGCGTCGAGCAGCCGCTGCTGCATCGGGTTGACGTCCTGGTACTCGTCCACGACGAAGTGCCGGTACTGCGCCCGGACCTGCTCGGCGACGTCCGGGTGCTCCTCGACGGCCCAGATCGCGGCGCGGATCATGTCCTCGAAGTCGATCACGCCCTGGGCGCGCTTGGCCCGCTCGTAGTGCGCGTACACCTTGCCGACCAGGGCCCCGTCGAACGGCGGCTCGCGCAGCGCCTTGGCCGCCGCGGCCGCGTAGTCGTCCGGCTCGACAAGCGACGCCTTGGCCCACTCGATCTCGCTCGCGAGGTCGCGCGACACCTCGCGGTCGGTCTTCAGCCCGGCCTTGGTCGCGGCCAGGCCCACCAGCCGGGCCTTGCTGTCCAGCAGCTGGGGCATGTCGCGGCCGGAGAAGAGCCGGGGCGCGAAGTACCGCACCTGGCGCAGCGCCGCCGCGTGGAACGTGCGCGCCTGCACCCCGTCGGCGCCCAGGCGCCCCAGGCGCTCGCGCATCTCGGCGGCCGCCCGCGCGGTGAACGTGACGGCGAGGACGTGCTGGGCCCGGACCTGCCCGGACCGGACCCGGTGGGCGATGCGGTGCGTGATCGCCCTGGTCTTGCCCGTCCCCGCGCCGGCGAGGATGCACAGGGGTCCCGCCGGGGCGGTCACGGCGATGGACTGGTCCCGGTCCAATCCCGCGAGAATCTCTGAGGAGTCCGCCACAGCTGGACATCATTCCAGTTGGGTACGACGTTATGCCGTTTCGCCTGTGTGACCCCGCCGATGCTTTCTGGAGGAACCACCCCATGCTGACCATGTACTCCACCACCTGGTGCGGCTACTGCCACCGCCTCAAGACCCAGATGGACCGCGAGGGCATCCAGTACCAGGTGATCGACATCGAGCGGGACCCCGCGGCCGCGAAGTTCGTCGAGACCGTCAACGGCGGCAACCAGACGGTTCCGACCCTGCGCTTCGACGACGGCGTGTCCATGACCAACCCGACGATCGTGCAGGTCAAGAAGCATCTGGAAACTGTCGGTAGCTGAACGGGAGCAAATCCGTTACGGTGGCTGGCTAGAAACGCCGGGATGCCTGGGGAGGCCGGCCACCATGCGGGTTGCCCGTCTGTACGCCGTGCGCAACGCGCCGGAGCGGCCGCGGGTGGCCGATCCCGAGCGGCGCCGCCGGATCGCCGACTACCTCGCGGGCGGCACGACGATCGGCCGCGGCCACGGGCCGGCCGTGCTGCACACCGACGGGCTGTGGCTGTGGCCGGAGCGCTTCGTGGGCGAGATCCGCGACGAGGGCCTCGCGCCCGAGCCCGACCTGCTCGCGCGCATGCACGCCCACTCCTACCGGCCCGAGGCGCCCGCGCCCGGGGAACGGCTCAACGACGAGGCGATGCGCTCCTGGCGTGCCGGGCCGCCGGTGGACCCGCGGCAGCTGGTCACGTACTTCGTGCGGGTCAGTCCCGAGACGACGCCGGAGCGCCCGCTGTCGCTGCTGCGGCGCACGGTGAGCCCGGCGGGCGGGGTGACCGAGGAGGCCGTCTGGCGCGACCTCGCCTGGCACCCCACCAACGCCTTCGTGAGCCAGCGCATCGACGACGAGCTGCGCGAGGTCTCCCCCGCGCACGCCGCCGCCGTCCTGGACCGCTGGTGCGCGGCCTGGCACCGCGAAGCGCTCAGGCGTACAGCCAGGACGTGATCAGGTAGTGCGCGATCGAGGCCGGGAACGGCAGCCCGAACTCGGCCGACTCGCCCGCGAGCACCGCCGCGATCTCGCTCCGCGTCAGCCACCGCGCCTCCGCGATCTCCTCCACGTCGACGGTGATCGCCGCGCCCTCCGGGGCGAGCGCGTGGAAGCCGAGCATCAGCGAGCCCGGGAAGGGCCAGGGCTGGCTGGCGAGGTACGTGACCGCGCCGACGCGCACGCCGACCTCCTCGAGCACCTCCCGGGCGACCGCCATCTCGGCCGACTCGCCGGGCTCCACGAACCCGGCGAGGGTGGAGAAGCGCGGCACCGTGGCGCCGAGCGCCTTCCACTGCGCGTTGAACCCGAGCAGGCAGCGCCCGTCCGGGCCGGCCACGCCGTCGTGCACCAGCATGATCACCGCGGGGTCGGTGCGCGGCCAGAGCGTCTCCTCGCCGTCCTCGGTCACCCGCACCCAGCCGCCCTGGGCGGGGCGGGTCAGCCGGCCGCTCAGCGGGCTGTACGGGTGCCGCGAGTGCCAGTTGGCCAGCGCGACCGAGGTGATGAACAGCCCCGCGGGCAGGTCGGTCAGGGCCGCCCCGACCTGGCGCAGGTTGACCCGGCGGGTGCCCTCGGACTCGGTGACGTCGGCGGCGACCGCGAAGTACACGGTGCCATCGTCCGCCTCGCCGAGGAAGAAGCGCTCCCCTGCCGGCGCGTCGGCGGGGTCGATGAGGACCAGCTCCGGCGCGTCGCCCGGGTGGACCAGCACGTGGCCGTCGTCGACCACCACGACCCGGGCCCGTTCGAAGGCCGCGGCGAGCCAGGCCTCGTCGGTGCGCCGGTGCGCGGCCCGGTCGAGCGGGCCGCGCGCGAACGGCGGAGCGTCGGGCACTAACGCGGTCATGCCGCCTCGGCGCGCTGGACCGAGGTGAGGGCGGCGAGCCCGGACTCGATCCGGGCGGCGTCGCCGAGGACGACGGCGGCGGCCCGGGCCGGGGCCAGGTACTGCGCGGCCGCCGCGGCCACGTCCTCCTTGCTCGCCTTGGCCAGCCGGGCGGCGTGCTCGGCCAGGTAGTCCAGCCGCAGCCCGAAGCCCGCGTAGGTGGAGACCAGCCCGGCCAGCCCGGCCTGGGTGGACATCCCGAGCTGGAGCGTGCCCAGCGCGTACTGCCGCGCCTGCTCCAGCTCCTCGTCCTTCGGCGGGAGGCTGGCGATCCGCCCGAGCTCGTACAGCGTCTCCAGCAGCGCCGGACCGGTCACCTCGGTGGCGACCTCGGCGGAGACCACGAGCGCGGAGCCGGCTACGGCGTGCTCGATGAGCGAGTGGGGTCCGTAGGTGTACCCCTTGTCCTCGCGGATGTTCTCGACCCAGCGGGAGGAGAAGTACCCGCCGAAGACCAGGTTCGCCAGCTGCAGCGCGGCGTGGTCGGGGTGCCGGCGCGACACCGCCGGCAGCGCCAGGCGCAGCGAGGACTGCACCGAGTCGGGCCGGTCGACCAGGGTCAGCGGGCCGGGCTCGAGCGCCGGGGCGGGCGGCAGCTCGGCCAGCAGGCCGCCGCCGTTCCACTTGCCCAGCATCCGCTCGGCCGCGGCGATCGCCTGCTCCGGCTCGAGGTCGCCGACGACCACGAGCGTGGCGCCGGCCGGGTGTACCCGCTCGCTGTGCAGCAGTCGCAGCTCGTCGGGTACGACCGACTCGACCTGCTCCGGCGCCGGGGTCTGCACCGCGTAGGGGTGGGCGCCGTACATCCGCTTGAGCAGCGCGACCCGGGCCAGGTGGCTCGGCTGGCTCTGCGCGACGCGGATCCGGTCGACGAGGCGGGCGCGCTCGGTGTCGACCTCCTCCGCCGGGTACGCGGCGTCGGTGAGCACGGCGGAAAGGATGTCCAGCAGCCGATCGAGCCCGTCCACCAGGGAGTTGCCCGAGATCAGCAGGCGGTCGGGGTCGGCGCCGGCGGAGAGCCCGCCGCCGACCTTCTGCAGCTCGGCCGCGATGTCGACGGTCGACATGGTCGAGGTGCCGGACAGCACCGTCTGGGTCAGCAGCGCGGCCCGGGACAGGTCGGCCTGGGCGAACGGCATCCGCAGGCGGACCTCCGCCAGCGGCACCGACGGGCGGCGCAGCGCGATCACGGTGAGGCCGTTGTCCAGGGTGTGCTCGACGGTCGAGGGCACCTTGAGCGCGCGGTTGGGCCCGAGGACCGGCAGGGCGCGCGAGGGGGTTGGCACAGTCACTTGGCTCCTCCGGCGATGACCTCGACCGCGGCGCGGCGGGACGGCACGAGCTGGGCCGCGGCCGCGACGATCTGCTCCTCGGTGACGTCACCGATCAGCGTGTGGAGCCGGTTGAGCAGCTCCGGCTCGCCGCGCTGCTGCTCCAGCACGGCCATCTGCAGGGCGCGGCCGAGCACCGCGTCGGTGTCGCGCAGCAGGTGGGTGGCCATGCGCGCCTGGGTCCGGCTCAGCTCGTCGGGGGCGAGCCCGTCGCTCGCGATGCGGGCGCACTCTTCCTCGACGGTGCGCAGCACCTTGTCGACGTCGCCGCCGGGAGGGAGGTGGGCCTGCAGCACCAGGGCGGTGGGGTCGCGTACCGCGAAGGGCTCACCCATGAAGCCGATGTACCCGCCGACGCTGGTCACCGACCGGTCCCGCAGCACCAGCCGCTCGACCAGGCGCGACGCGTCGCCGTCGGTGAGGACCTCGGCGAGGACCACGTAGGGCAGGTAGCCGGCGAGGTCGTTGACCGGGTCGGGCACCCGCCAGGCGGCCGCGATGGCGGGCAGCGGCGCCAGCCGGTCCTCGTAGGTGGAGCGGCGCTCCGCGGTGAGGTCGGCCTCGGTGAAGTCGGGGCGCACCGGTGCGGGCCGGGCCGGCACGTCGCCGAAGTGCCGCTCGACCAGCTCGGTCGCGGTGGCCACGTCGAAGTCCCCGGAGACCGCGAGCACGGCGTTGCCGCAGGCGTAATACCGGTCGAAGAAGTCGGCCGCGTCGGCCACGGTCGCCGACTCGAGGTCCTCGAACGAGCCGTAGCCGTCGTGCGCGTTGGCGAACGTATCGAACATGACCGGGGGGAGCCGCAGCCAGGGGAAGCCGCCGTAGGGACGGTTGAGCACGTTGACCCGGATCTCCTCCTTGACCACGTCGATCTGGTTGCGGAGGTTCTCCTCGGTCAGCCGCGGCGCGCGCATCCGGTCGGCCTCGAGGAAGAGGGCCCGCTCCAGCGCGTTGGAGGGCAGCGTCTCGAAGTAGTCGGTGTAGTCGAAGTGCGTCGAGCCGTTGAACGTGCCGCCCGAGCCCTGCACGTGCCGGAAGTGGGCGAGCTTCTCCAGGTTTTCCGAGCCCTGGAACATCAGGTGTTCGAACAGGTGGGCGAAGCCGGTGCGCCCCTGGGGCTCGGATCTGATGCCGACGTCGTAGACCACCGCCACGCCGACGACCGGCGCGGCGCGATCTGGGGTCAGCACCACGCGCAGGCCGTTGGCCAGGGTGAAGCGCTCGACGGGATACTTGGAAGCCGGGATCCGCACAGCGGGGCTACGACTGGACACCCACCGAATCTACTTCGTTTCGGGCCGAAATCCGGATTCGGTGTTCGGCCAGACCGGCGTAAACGCCCACTCCGGCGATCACGGCGAGCAGCGGCAGGCCCAGCAGCCAGCCGTAAGGCCCGCGGGAGCGCGGTGTCGAGGGCGCCGCGACCGGCGTTGCGGCCGGAGAGACGGCGAGTGATGTTGATCTCACCGAAGGTGATGGCGAGGGGCTCGGCAGCCGCCGGGTGAGCGCCTGAATGAGATCGAGCCGCCCGAGGCCGTTGTCGGCGTCGGGGCCGGCCGGGCCCGCGTCGACCGCGGTCAGCGTGAGCCGGCGGACGATCTCGGGCGCCTTGACCCCCGGGTACGCCGCCCGGACCAGCGCGACCGCGGCCCCGAGGATGCCGGGCGAGGCGCTGCCGTCGTCGACGCGGTACCGGTTGCCGCTGTTCGTGGTCATGATCTGGAACCCGGGCACGCCCAGGCCCAGCTTGCGGCCGCTCGCCGATGTCACCAGCACCTCGCCGGTGCGGGTGAGCGGAACCGCGGTGATCACGCCGTCGTAGGCGGCCGGGTAGGGCTCGAAGTCGCGGCCGGGCTGGTCGCCGTCGGCGGCCACGATTATCGCGTCGGCGGCCTGGGCGTCGCGGACCGCCTGCAGCAGCCGCTCGCTGCCGGCCACCGAGTACCCGATCACGATGACCGCGGTGCGCTGGGCGATCGCCGCCTCGATGCCGGCCGCGAGCTCGTCGCCGGTGGGCGCCCGGCCGACCGGGGTGTCGAGCACGATCGGCTGCACCTTGGCGCCGGGCGCGATGCCGATGACGCCGTCGGCGTGCTCGGAGCCGTGGCCCTGACCGGCGATGATGCCGGCGAGCGCGGTACCGTGCCCGTCCGGGTCGGCCTCCGGGACGCCGGCGGCCGGCGGGTCCGACGGGCTCGGCGCGGCCCCGGGGTCGCCCGGCGTGGTGACGCGGACGGGGTCGAGCACGGCGCCGGCGAGGTCGGCGTGGGCCCGGTCGACGCCGCGGTCGATCACCGCGACCGTCACGCCCTCGCCGCGGGTGTGCCCGTTGGCCTCGGCGACGCTGAGGTACCGCAGGTGCCACTCGGTGTCGCGGATGACGTCGGCCCGGGCGGCGCCGGCGGGCACCACGGCCGCGAAGAGTCCGAGGGCCACCGCGGCCAGCCGCTGCTTCATGCGGGCTAGCGTGCCGGATGGATGCAAGCGGCGCCACTTGCCCTGCTCAGACGGGGCGGATGCTCTCGGGGGCCTCGTCGGCGACGTAGTCGAACTGACGGTGCGTGTCGGGGATGGACACGTACAGGATCGCCGCCTCGGGCTTGCCCAGGTCCACCAGGGCGATCGAGACCAGCTCGCTCTTGGCCCGCAGCCCGGGCTGGTTGAAGTGCAGGCGGAACTTGAGCAGCCGGGCCGGGCGCCCGCCCAGCGTCAGGTCCTTCGCCGCGATCTGCTCGAGCTGGTTGCCCTTGGGGTAGAAGCTGATCCGCACGTCGGCGGCGATCTGGTCGCCGACGCAGTGCAGGTCGAGGACCATGCCGTCGTTGACCGCGGCGGGAACGTGGCCGGACAGGATCGTGGCGTGGTAGTCGGCGCCGGCCCCGTCGTAGTTCGGCTCGGTGACGAAGTCCTGGCCGATGCGGTACGTGATCTTGAGTTCGCCCTGGTCGCGCCAGTTCTCGGCGAGCGGGCGCCAGGGCTCGCCGTACTGCTTGTAGCTGATCCCGGACTCGCCGTCGCTCGTGCGCGGACCCGGCGGGACCTCCTCGCCGCCCTGGTTCGGGTTGTCCGGCGGGATGGTCGGCGGCGGGCAGCGCCGCGCCAGCTCGGGCCGGGTGTCGCTGGGCCCCTCGGCCTGCTTGTTGAACAGCCCGCCCGGCGTGGTCGCGTTGTTGGTCATCACCGACACGAGGATCACGATGAGCCCGATCGCGACGACCAGGATGGCGCCCCCGCCCAGCCACTTCAGGATTCGCTGGTTGCGGCGGATCGGATCGTCGTCGCCGGCGCGCTCGAGATCCGGCAGATCCGGCGGCGGTACCACGGGAGGCGTCCCCGACCGCCCGACCCGCCCGGACGCGTAGCCCCCCGCGACCCGCTGCTCGCGCCGGCGGAACGGTTCGGCGGGTGCGGCTGATGGCGACGCGGGCACGGTGACCGGTTCGATCACGGTCTGTGTGTCCGGCGTCGCCCACGGCGAATTCTGCTCGGTCATGTCAAAACCCAGTGTCGCAGCCGAATGCGACGGCGACCAGCAGCCCCCCGCCCCGCCCAGCTGGGGATTCGCTGGGGGTTGTGGACTACGGCTGCGGGTGGGGCGGCGGGTGCAGCTGGGTGACCTGCGGATAGCGGTGCGAATCGTCCGCCGCCACGGGTCCGATGACCACGAGCGCAACGGTCAGCACCCCGGCGGTGGCAACGCCCACCACCAGTGCGACTTCGCGAACGTACGGTGCCTGCATGTTGAGCGCTCCCCCTCGCATGCCCTCTTGGACAGCTTCGGGGACGGATCGGTTGCACCGACAGGCGCGTGTCGGAAGCTTGCCAATTCATTGAGACTTGGCTGTTACCTAGGTGGCGGGAAGCTCCGTGATGAGGGCGAGCAGCCCGGCCTCGTCCAGCAGGTCGGCCGGGCGGACCGTCTCGCCGCCGCGCACATAGAAGAACGCGGCCCCGACGCCGGCCAGGGGCACCCCCCGCAGCTGCGCCCACGCCAGGCGGTAGGCCGCCAGCTGCACCGCCGCCGCCGTCGCGTCCGCACCGCCCGGGCGCCCGCCGGTCTTCCAGTCCACGACGTCGAAGCGGCCGTCCGGGTACCGGTAGACCGCGTCCATCCGCCCGCGCACCACCACCCCGGCGATCACCGACGCGAACGGCACCTCGACGTCGAGCGGCACCCGGTCGGCCCATTCGCTCGCCAGGAACCGCGCCTGCAGGTCGGCCAGGGCCGAGTCGGGGGCGGCGTCCTCGTCGGCCGCGCCCGGCAGCTCGTCGAGGTCGATCAGCCGCTCGGCCCGGAAGCGCTGCTCGAGCCAGTGGTGGAAGGCGGTGCCGCGGCGCGCGTACGGGTCCGGGCGGGCCGGCAGCGGGCGTCGCAGCGAGCGGGCCAGCCGCTGCGGGTCGCGGCGCAGCGACACCAGCTGCGACACCGAGAGGTGCCCGGGCAGCGCGACCTCGACCGTCCCGCCGGCCCGGGGCGCGAGCCGGGCGCGCTCGGCCAGCAGCAGCTCGGCCTCGCCGGCCCAGCGCGCCACGAGCGGGTCGCCGGTGTCCAGGGCCGCCTCGGGGTCGGCCGCGCGGACCAGCTCGGCGGCCGCCTCCAGCAGCGGGCGGCGGTGGCCGAGCGGATCGGCGGGCCAGCTGGCGCTGGGCACGTCGGCGGCGGTCGGGTTCTGCGCGTCGGCCTCCGGCTTGGGCGCCCAGACGTCGACCACCCCGGCCCCGGCCAGGCAGCGCTCGCGGATCTCGTCCAGGAACACCGAGGCGCCGCGGGCCCGCTTGACCCCCTCGCCCCACCAGTACCCGCTCGCCAGCAGCAGCCGGCGGGGGCGGGTGACGGCGACGTACGCCAGCCGCCGCTCCTCCCGGATGTCGTGCTCACGCCAGTCCCGGGTGAACGTCTCCAGCGCCCCGACCACGCCCTTGATGTCCTCGACGCCCGCGAGGCGCAGCGCGGGCAGCCCGGCGTGGTCGCCGCGCAGCGGGAACGGCAGCACGCCGAGGCCGCGCAGCCAGTGGTCGCCCGCGTTGCTCGGCCCCGGGAAGACGTCCGTGCACAGCCCGGCGACGGCCACCACGTCCCACTCCAGGCCCTTGGCCGCGTGCGCGGTGAGGATCTGCACCGCCCCGGCGACGACCTCGACCTCGCCCGGGGCCAGGCCGCGCTCCTCGTTCTCGGCCGCGGCCAGGAACGCCAGGAACGCGCTCAGCGTGGCACCCTCCGACTCGGCGGCGAAGCGGGCCGCGATGTTGCCGAACGCGTCGAGGTGGCCGCGGGCCAGACCGGCGTCGCCGGGGCGGGCGGCGACCTCGACGTCGAGGCCGGTGACGCGCTCCAGGTCGGCGACGAGGTCGGGCAGCGGCTGGTCGAGCCGGCGGCGCAGGGCGCGGAGCTCGCCACCGAGGCGCACGAAGCGGCGGTGGCCCTCTTCGGAGTACAGCTCGGGGTCGCCCAGGTCGTCGAGGGCCTCCACGAGTACCGCCTCGTCCAGCCGGTCCGCGAGCTCCGGCTCGGCGGCGGTGTCCCCGTGGCGGCGCGCGGCGGCGAGCGCCCGGGCACGCCGGTACAGGGCGACCAGGTCCCGCGGGCCGATCCGCCACCGGGGGCCGGTGAGGATGCGCAGGAGCGCCGCGCCCTCGGCGGGGTCGGCGAGCACCCGCATGATGCTCACCACGTCGCGTACCTCGGGGGTGTCCAGCAGCCCGCCGAGGCCGACGACCTCGACCGGCAGGCCCCGCGAGCGCAGCGCGTTCTCCAGCGCCGGGATCTGGGCCCGGGTCCGCACGAGCACCGCGGTCGACGGGCGGTCCTCGACGGGGATGTCGTACGGGAACGTGTCCGGCTCGACCTTCGCCGCCAGCCGCCACGAGGCGAGGACCCGGTCGGCGAGCCAGGCGGCCTCCTCGGTGTACGTGTCGAGCAGGGCGCAGTGCACGGTCGCGGTCGAGGCGGGCTCGGCGAGCACGTCGGCCGGGGCGAGCTCGGCGACGCGGGCGCCGTACGCGCGCAGCGGCGCGGACAGCGTGTTGGCGATGTCGAGGATCTCGGGCCGGTTGCGCCAGCTCGTGGTCAGCTCCATCAACGGCGCCGGCTCCTCGGCCGTCACCGGGAACTCGGCCGGGAAGCGCTCCAGGGTGCCGGCCGAGGCGCCGCGCCAGCCGTAGATGGACTGGCACGGGTCGCCGACCGCGGTGACCGGGTGGCCGCCGCCGAACAGGGCGCGCAGCAGCACCACCTGGGCGTGGGAGGTGTCCTGGTACTCGTCCAGCAGCACGATCCGGAAGCGGTCCCGCTCGACCTGGCCGACCTCGGGGTGCGCGGTCGCGACGGCCGCCGCGCGCGACAGCTGGTCGCCGAAGTCCATCGCCTCCAGCAGGGCCTTCTTCTCGGCGTACTGCCGGATCAACGGCAGCAGCTGCAGGCGCGCCTGCTGCCGGGAGAGCACGTCGCGCACCGGCTTGGCCATCTTGCCGGTCTTCGAGCCCATCTCGGCGAAGAACCGCCCCGTCCACGCGGCCACGTCGGCGGGCTCGCGCAGGTGCTCGGCCAGGTCGCCGGCGAGGTGCAGCACCGCGTCGACCACGGTCGACGGGGCGGCCGAGACCGCGGTCATGTCGCCGTCGTACGCGCGCACGACCGCGTCGGCGAGCTGCCAGCACGCGGCCTCGGTCAGCAGCCGGGTCGACGGCTCGAACCCGGCCCGCACGCCGTGCTCGCGCACGACCCGGGCCGCGTACGAGTGGTAGGTGGCCACCGTCGGCTCGCCGGCGATGAGGTCGTCGCGGCCGAGACGGCGCACGAGCTGGCCGAGGCGCTGGCGCACCCGGTGCGAGAGCTCGCCGGCGGCCTTGCGGGTGAAGGTCAGGCCCAGGATCTGCTCCGGGCGGGCGTGGCCGTTGGCGACGAGCCAGACGACCCGGGCCGCCATCGTCTCGGTCTTGCCCGACCCGGCGCCGGCCACCACGAGCAGCGGCCCGACGGGCGCGGCGATGACCTTCGCCTGCTGCGGCGTCGGCGCCGGCAGTTTCAGAAGTCGGGCCAGCTCCAAGGGCGTCATGTGACGTGGCGGCCCTTGCCCGAGACCGGGCACGCGGTCTTCACCGGGCAGACCCGGCACTTGTTGTTGACCACGGCGCTGAAGGTCGAGGCGGCCATCGTCTTCGCGGTGCGCTGCACCAGGGCCTGGGCCCAGTTCGGGTCGTCGGCCTCGCCCAGCGGCGGCTGGACCTGCTCGCGCGCGGTGTTGGTCTCGCCGCCCAGCTGTACCAGCGCCGCGCCGCCGGCCACCGACGACTCCTCGAACGCGCCGAGCTCGATCGCGGCCTGGTACGCGGCCAGCTGCGGGTGCTCGGCCAGGTTGGCGTTGGCCGGGATCGACTTGCCGGTCTTGAGGTCCACGACCACGAGCCGCCCGTGCTCGTCGAGCTCCAGCCGGTCGACCCGCCCCTTGATCTCCACCGGCGCCTCGGGGTCGGCCAGCTCCACGAGGAAGTCCTGCTCGATCGCGACGAGCCGGCGCGGGTTGCCGGCCAGCCAGCCGATGAGCTTGTCGAGCATGGTCTCCGCACGGTCCCGCTCCCGCCCGGCGAGCCACCGGGCCGAGAGCTCGATGGCGTCGAAGCGGTCGGCGACGTACGCCACCAGCTGCGCCCGGTCCGCGCTGGCGTCGGCGGCCAGCATCGCGGCGGCGTGCACGAGGTTGCCGATGGACTGCTCCGGCGACGGGGTCAGGGCCCCGCCGTGGCGCTCCAGCAGCCACCGCAGGCTGCAACGCTCGACGCTCTCCACGGTGGAGGGGGTCACCTGCACCGGCTCGCCCGGGTCGACCAGCGGCCGCTCGTCGGACAGAGCCGGCAGGCCCCACCAACCGCCGGGATCCGCCCCCGGTACCTCCTGTTGCGCGAGGCGCGCCAGCAGCGCGGCGGCCGCGGCCCGCCGCTCCTCGGGCGCGTCGGGGTCGACCAGCGCGACCCGCAGCTCGGCCACCAGCGTCGGCAGCGTGAGCGCGCGGGGCGCCTCGAACCCGGGCTGCTCGTCGTCGATCGACAGCTCGATGAGGAACCGGCTCGGCTGCTCCTCGCCGTCGCCGGACGCGACCGCGGTCACGAGCACCTGCTCCCGGGACCGCGACACGGCCACGTAGAACAGCCGCCGCTCCTCGTCCAGCAGCGCCGAGAGCCGCCCGATGGTCTCCATGGTCCGCCCGGCCAGCACCTCGACCAGCAGCTCCGAGCCGAGCACGCTACCGCGCAGCCGCAGGTCGGGCCAGACGCCCTCCTGCACCCCGGCCACGGCGACGACGTCCCACTCCAGGCCCTTGGCGGCGTGCGCGGTGAGGATGCGCACCGCGTCGCCGCGGTCGGCCATGGGGGCGAGGTTGTCCGCCGGAAGGTCCTGGCCCTCGACATGGTCCAGGAACACGTCGGTACCCGCGCCCGGCAGCCGGTCCGTGAAGCGCGCGGCCGCGTCGAAGAGCGTCACGACCGCGTCGAGGTCCCGGTCGGCGGCCGCGCCCCGGTGCCCGCCGCGCGCGCTCAGCGCCGACCAGCGCTCGGCCAGGCCGCCGGCGTGCCACACCGCCCACAGCACCTCCTCGGCCGTCGCGCCCGGGCGGGCCGCGGCGTCGCGGGCCTGCTGGAGCAGCCCGGCCACGGCCCGCGCGGGCGCCGCCCAGCGCCGCTCGACCATCGCCAGCTCGGCGGGGTTGCGCAGCGCCGCGAGCAGCAGCAGGCCCGAGGGCCGCCGGTCCCCCGCGGCCAGCGCGAGCGCCCGCAGCCCCTGCCGCAGCCGCCGCTCGGCCAGCGGGTCGGCCCCGCCCAGCGCCGAGTGCAGCAGCGCGACCGCCGCGTCCTCGTCCAGCCGCGCGTCGTCCAGCGCGCACCGCAGGAGCAGCAGCAGCGGCGCGACCGCCGGCTGCAGGTGCAGCGGCAGGTCCTCGGCCTCGGTCGTCGTCGGTACCCCGGCGGTGTGCAGCGCCCGCTGCAGCGGGGCGAGCTGCCGCGCGGTCGAGCGCACGACGACCGCCATCCGCGCCCACGGGATGCCGCGCAGCAGGTGCGCCTCCCGCAGCCGGTGCGCGATGAACGCGGCCTCGGACGTCTCGGACGCGAACGTGCGCGTCTCGACGCTGCCGCCGGCCCGCTGCGGGAGCATCGCCCGGTGCCGCGAGGGCCCGCGCAGGCGCGCCGCGACCCGTCCGATCGGCGCGAGGAGGCCCTCACCGAGCCGCCGCGAATGAGGCAGCGTCACCTGTACCGCGCCCGGGAAGTACTGCTCGAAGTCGTTCACGATCGCCGGGTCGGCGCCGCGGAAGGCGAAGGTCGAGGAGTCCGGGTCCGCGAAGGCCACGAGGTGCTTGCCGTTGCCGGCGACGAGCTCCAGCAGCTCGACCTGGGCGGGGTCGGTGTCGGGGAGCTCGTCGACGTACACGTACCGCAGCCGGTTGCGCTCCCTGGCGAGCAGGTCCTCGTCGTCGGCGAGCATCCCGGCGGCGGCGCGCACTAGCTCGGCGTAGTCGTAGGCCACGGAGCCGCGCCCGGTCGCGTCGCGCAGGGCGAGCACCTGGAGGTACTCGCGGAAGAAGATCGCCGCGGCGCTCCAGTCGCTGCGCCGGTGCACCCGCGCCAGCGCCGCGAGCCCGTCCGGCCCGACGCCCCGCTCGACCGCGCGCAGGAGCAGGTCGCGCAGCTCGGTCGCGAACGCGCGCGTGTTGAGCGCGCTGCGCAGCGCCTCCGGCCAGGGCGCGCCCGACTCCGGCAGCAGCTCGCGGATCACCAGGTCCTGCTCGGGCCCGGTGAGCAGCCGCGGCGACGCCTCGCCGCGGTCGACGGCGGCCCGGCGGAGGAGGCCGAACGCGTACCCGTGGAAGGTCCTGACCATCGGCTCGGCCGTCGTGCGCAGCCCGCTGGAGCGCCCGAGCCGCGCCTCGATCCGGTCGCGCAGCCGGCTCGCCCCGCGCCGCCCGAAGGTCAGGACCAGGATCGACTCCGGGTCCTCCCCGTCGGCGACGCGCTGAGCGACGGCCTCGACCAGCGTGCTCGTCTTGCCGGTGCCGGGCCCGCCGACGACGAGCAGCGGCCCCCGGACGTGCTCCACGACGAGCCGCTGCCACGGGTCGGCCACGACCGGAACGGCCCGCCCCGGCGCGCGGCGCACGAGCCGGTAGGCCCGGCGCGGCGGCGCGGGGGAAGCGGTCGCGGTCACGGCCCAATGCAATCACGCGTCACACCGTTTTCCAGCATCGACGCGTCTCTAGGTTGCCTTCGCGACCCGGAGGTCACGTTCGGCGATCCGTTCCAGGACGGCCGTGTAGAGGTGCCGCTTGTCGGGCCGGGCGCGGCCGGCGGCATGGCGCAGGGCCGGGATCGCCGGGGATCCGATCTGGGCGAGCCCCGTCGCGGCGGCCCGGCGGACGGCGGGGTGGGGGTGGGCGAGCAGTCCGACGATCGGCGGGATCGCGGGCCGGTGGCCGGCGTGGCAGAGGGTGCGGACGGCCGACCGGACCGTGTCGGGCTCGGGGTCGTCGAGCAGGACCGCGGTGTGGCGCAGGTGGATCGGCCGGTCCAGGACCTCCCGGCCGATCCGATGGGCGTGCCGGCGGACCCGGGCCTCGGGATGGCGGAGCAGGCCCGCCAGCAGCCGTTCCAGCTCGGGATCGGGGCCCGCCGGGCGATGGTCCTCGGCCAGCTGGGTGAGTGCGCGCCGGATCTGTTCGGGACTGCCGGTCCGGATCAGGTCGAACAGCTCACGGCGGGACGGCCCGGGTTCGGCGGCCGGATGCGGGCGGACGCGGAGCGCCGCGAGGGCGTCCTCGCGCTGCGCCTGCGGGTTCCGCAGCGGGCCGTCGACCAGGACGAGGCGGTCGGCGAGGTCGCCGCGCCCTTCTCGGCGAAGCCGCGCGCACGCCTGCGTCAGGGCCGGGGTCCGCAGCAGGGGGCGGCCGGCGATCAGGTCCAGGAAGCCCCAGGCCCCGGCGCCGAGGTGGCCGCGGAGGTGCTCGGCGACGGCGTCGGCGTGTTCCCGGCGCAGGGCGCGTTCGGCCGCGGCGCGGGTGGCCTCGCCGCCCTGCTCCCACCACTGCAGCAGCAGCGGAACCAGGCGGTGCAGGTCGGGCGGGCCGAGGTGGTAGGCCAGGCCGGCGGCACGCTCGCGAACGGTGTCGGCCGTGTCGCCGCCGCCTGCCGCGATCCGCAATTCGGCCTCATTGACACCGAGGGGCGCGACGTCGACGTCTCCGCGCAGGAACGCGCGGAGCACGGCCTGCCTGGTCTGCGGTTCCGGCCAGTCCCGCAGGGCCCTTGCCGCGGCTTGGCGCTGACCGGCGGCGGGCGCGTCGAGCAGGGCGAGCAGGCGGGCACGGAGCGCGGCCGATCGGGGCTGGTCGAGGTCGCCGTCGTGGGGTGCCCGGGGCGCCACGGGGGCCCGGCGGGCCTCCTCGGCGAGGGTCCACCGGGGCGCGTCGATCGGTTGGAGGGCCTCCAGCCAGTCCAGAACCGCGCCGCGGGCGTCGGGGCCGGCCGAGGGGAACACGTCGATCAGCGCCTTGAGCCGGTCGCGGGACTTCGGCGGCCGCTCGTCGCGGGACCGGAGAGCGGCGAGCGCCTGCGGCGTGCCCACCGCGGTCTCGAGCGCGCGCCGCCAGGCCGCGGCCCCCTCGGACGGCGCCGCGGCCGCGGCCTTCTCGGAGGGCGCCGCGGCCTCGGCCCCCTCGGACGGCGCCGCGGCCTCGGCCCCCTCGGACGGCGCCGCGGCCTCGGCCCCCTCGGACGGCGCCGCGGCCTCGGCCTTCTCGGACGGCGCCGCGGTGGGGACCGCGAACGCCTCGCGCAGCACCTCGGTCTCGGCGAGCCAGGGATCGGCCCCGAGCCGGGCGGCGGCCAGCGACCGCTCGACGTCGCCGCGGGTCAGCACCGCGCCGCAGCGGCGCAGCAGCGCCAGCAGCGAGCGGCGCCCGGCCGGCGCGGCCGGCAGCGCGCGGAGCCGCGCGATGGCGTCGAGGGCCGCGGCCGCGGACAGCTTCGGCGCGACCGCCCCGAGGACCGCGAGGAGCGCGTCCCGGTCGTCGCCGCCGGCCGCGGACAGGCCGGCGAGCAGGGTCGGGGCCGCCCGGGTGAAGGTCTCGACCTCGGCGGCCGACCAGGGTGCGGGACAGACCGCCAGCGTGAACCGCAGGATGGCCCGGCGGGCCACCGGCTCGGCCTCGGCCAGGCGCAGCCAGTCCGCCAGCAGCGGCCTCAGCCGGGCGGCCTGGTCGGCGGGCGGCCGTCCGGAGCGCCGTTCGTGCCGATCCACGGCCTGGAGCGCGGCCTCGTCGGTCCAGCCGTCGCGCACCAGCGAGTCGACGCCGCCGTCCGGCCGGTCGCCGGTGCCCGGCGCGGGTCGGACCGGCACGGCGATGCCGTGCGCCGCCAGCTGGGCGGCCAGGTCCTCTACGGTTCCGCCGGCGAGCCCGACCCGTCCGGCGGCGACCAGCGCGAGCAGCATCGGCGCGACCGGCGACCCCTGCTGCGCCAGGGCGTTTACCGCGCGCGCCTCCAGCACCCGGCCGAGCCCGGCGAGCAGCAGCTCGCGGCCCCGGTCGTCGCCGGCCTGCTCGGCCGCGGCGAGGACGGTGGCGGCGTACGCGGCGCCGAGGATCGCCCGGAGCGCCTCGACGAGCGTGGCGCGCAGGCCCGGGTTGTCGTGGTGGCCGAGCCAGAACAGCAGCTTCGGCACGGCGGCGGGCGCCCCGGCGTCGACCAGGACCGCGGCGGCGGTCTTCTTGACGTTCATGGCGGGGTGGTCGAGCCCGGCCGCGATCGCCGGCGCGGCCCAGCGCGCGCGGACGCGACCGAGCGCGAGCAGGGCCTGCCGCACGGTCTGGGCATCCCCGGCGGCGGTCAGCGCGATCAAGCTCGCCGAGAGCGCCTCGGCGTCCGCGCCGGCGCCGGCGATCGCCGCGATCGCGTGTTTGCGGACGTGCCGGTCGCGGTGGCGCAGCAGGCGGTGGATCCGGGCGCGGGTGGCCGGGTACGGGGCGCGCCGCAGCAGGGCGAGCAGGATCGCCCGCTCGCGATCCGGCACGTCGGGGCGCTCGACGAGGTCCAGCGCGACCGTCGCGACGAGCGCGTGCCCGGCCGCCTCGGCGTCGGCCGCGTCGAGCAGGCAGACCGGCCGGATCTTTCCCCGGTCGTGGAGGCGCCGGCCGAGCGCGTGGACGGCGGCCACGACCGGCTCGGGCACGGCGGGCTCGCCGGCGGGCCGGTCGCCGTCGAACCAGTCGCCCGGAGGCTTCGGGCCGCCCGGTTCCCGGGCCGCGGCGAGATCCGCCACGATCCGTGCCAGGAGGTCGGCGATGATCGGCACGGAGCCGGCGTCGCCGTTGCGAGCGAGTCTGACGAGCGCCGCGACCGGGTCGTCCGGATCGAACCCGGCCCCGAGCAGCGCCAGTTCTTGCGGGTCGGCGGCGCCGAGGTCGATGACGATCCGGCCGGGAAGATCGCGGGGGTCGAGGCGGGTGAGGATCGCCCGCCGCCTTTCGGTCTCGTCGGTCAGGTGCCACAACAGCTCGAGGGCGCGATGGCGCACCGGGCGCAGGTACGCCGCGATGGCGTCGTCCGCCTCCGGCTCACCCCCGCGCGGGGACAGCCCGAGTCCCGCCGCCAGCGCGGCCGCGGTGGCCGGGCCGCCGATGGCCTCGAGCGCGTCCAGGGCCGCCTCGGGCGCCCGCGGCAACGTGTCGAGGACGGCCGTCTCGGCGGGCGTGTGCCGCAGCGTACGGAGAGCGGCGAGGAACGGCTCCGGCCGGGACGCCCCGGCCAGCCCCTCGGTGATCGCGTCGCCGATCGGGAGGTCGTCGCCGCCCTGCCGGGCCAGGCCGACCAGCAGGTCCAGCCGCCGCGGCCACGTCTCGTCGTCGGGCCCCGCCGCCGTCAGCGCGCCGAACGCCTCGCGCCGGCACGTGAACAAGATCGTGGCGACCTCGTCCGCGGACACCGTGTGATCGGCGAGCGCCAGGGACACGACGGCCGCCGCGTCGTCGCCGCCCGGCAGGCGCCCCCGCCGGTGCATCGCCCGCAGACAGGCCACCGCCGGTCCGCCCAGCAACAGCGGATCGGCGGCGGCGAGCGCCGTCAGCGCGCCGATGTCGTCGCGTTCGGCGAGCTCGCCCAGCGCCGCCAGCGCCCGCTGCCGCGCCCGCGGCGGCGCGCCCTCGTCCGCGACGAGGTCACGCAGGAGGTCGGCGTGCCCGTGCCGGGCGGCGGCCGCGAGCGCGGCATCGACCAGGGAAGCCTCGACCGGCACGCCGGCCGACCCAGCCTCAACCGGCGAGCCGGCGGCCAGGACCGCGCGCAGTCGCTCCCGCGGCAACGCAACCAGTGCGGCCCACGGCTCCGCGAGCTCGCGCAGGGCGGCGACGGCAACGGCCGGGGTCGCGAGCAGCCGCCCGATGTACTCCCGGGCCCGCGCCGGAGCCAGCAGCCCGGCGTGCAGCCCCTCCCGGATCAGCCGCAACGCCGCGGCGTGCAGCACCGGATCGGGGCGGTCGACCAGCTCACGGATCAGCGCCGCGGGATCGGGCCCGCCGACCGCGTCGACCCCCGCGACGGCCTGGTACAGCAGCTCGCCCGCGGGTTCGCGCCGCACGGTCGCCGGCTCGTTCACCAGCTCGGCCCGCAACCAGGCGACCCGCACCCGGACCGGCAGCTCGGCCGGGCGCCATCGGGGCCGGCGCGGCCTCGGCACGTACGGCCAAAGCCTGTAGTGGACCCCCGCCGCGACGAGCGCCGTCTCGGGCGGCCCGTCGAGCCCCGCCGGGAGCAGCGCCCCGAGCTCGGCCAGCTCGGCCTCGCCGGTCTCGGGGCGCGCGATCCGCTCGGCGAGCCGGACCCAGCCCAGGTGGCGGAGCCCGGCGTCGTCGTGCCGGAGCAGGAGACCCACGACGGCCGGCGGGCAGTCGCGCGCCTCCAGGTGGGCGGCGAGCCAGCCGGCGTCGCCGCGCTGCACCGCCGCGCGGATCTGGGCGTCGACGCGCCCGGTCACGACCTGCCGGCGCCCAGCAGGGACGCCTCGATCAGGTCCAGCGAAGTGGGGACGTCGCGCGAGGTGAGGAGCATCGACATGGCCGTGGAGCGGACGAACTCCTGGCTCGCCAGCGTGCGCAGCCACTGCAGCAGGCCGTCGTAGAAGCCCTCGTAGTCCAGCAGCAGGATCGGCTTGCGATGGAGGTCGAGCGTGGCCGTGGTCCAGACCTCGAAGAGCTCGTCCAGGGTGCCGAGGCCGCCCGGGAGGACGACGAAGGCGTCCGCGCGCTCGATCAGGAGGGTCTTGCGCGAGGCCATCCCGTCCGTCACGACGAGCTCGTCCGACTTGGTGTCGGCGACCTCGAGGTCGACGAGCTTCTGGGGGATCACGCCGTACGTGCGGGCGCCGCCCTCGCGCGCGCCGTCGGCGACCGCACCCATCATGCCGACGCAGCCGCCGCCGGAGACGAGCTCGTGGCCGCGGCGGCCGATCTCGACGCCGAGGTCGTGGGCCAGGTCGAGCCAGTGCTGGTCGAGGCGTTGCGACGAGGCGCAGAAGACGCCGATCCGCGCCATCAGCTGCCGCCGCCCAGCTTGTCATCTTCCAGCTGCTCGGCCGCCTCCTTGATGTGCTGCACCGCGGCGTCGACGTCGTCGGTGAGGTACAGCAGCTCGAGGTCCTCGGGGCCGATCTTGCCGTCGGGCAGCATCGTGTCGCGCAGCCAGTCGAGGAGGCCCTGCCAGTAGGCGGTACCCATGAGGACCACCGGGAAGCGCGTGACCTTGCGCGTCTGCACCAGGGTCACGGCCTCGAAGAGCTCGTCAAGCGTGCCGAAGCCGCCCGGCAGCACGACGAAGGCCTGGGCGTACTTCACGAACATCGTCTTGCGGGCGAAGAAGTACCGGAAGTCGATGCCGACGTCGACCCAGTCGTTGAGGCCCTGCTCGAACGGCAGCTCGATGCCCAGGCCGATGGAGAGCCCGCCGGCGTCGGCGACGCCCTTGTTCGCGGCCTCCATGACGCCGGGGCCGCCGCCAGTGATCACCGCGTACCCGGCGCGGGCGAGCGCCCCGCCGAGCTCCTCGCCCATGCGGTACTCGGCGCTCTCGGGCTTGCTGCGGGCCGAGCCGAACACGCTCACCGCGGGCGGCACGTCCGCCAGTGTGTCGAACCCCTCGACGAACTCGCTGAGGATGCGCAGCGCCCGCCAGGCATCCTTCGTCTTCCACTCGTGGCGCAGGCGGGAGTCCAGCAGCCGCTGGTCGGCGGTGCTCGGCGGGATCGCGTCGCGTCGCAGAGTCACCATGCCGCGATGCCGCTCCCGTGGGCGGTTGCGCTTCGGCTCGCTCATGCCTGTCACGGTACGTCGATCACCAAAGACGGGGCCCACCAGCCCGCCACAGCCATGGTCCAATACGGCCATGGGGAGACGGACGGGGCTGCTGATCGCGGCGGCGTGCGCCCTTTTGGCCGGATCGCTGCTCATCTGGTACACCCTGAGCGGCTCCGCCCCGACGGGCGGCTTCGTGGCCGGGGACGCGCTTTCCTCGGCCGCCGTCGAGTTTCCGGTCTCCGAGCGTCCGTCGCCGCCGGCCTCGGCTCCGGCGTCGCCGACGCGCTCGGCCCCGCCGACCGTGCCCGCGCACGGCAACGGGAAGTTCGACCTCGCGGCGAGCGGCGGCGAGCGGGTCGGCACCGCCGGGCACCTGGTGCACTACGTGGTCGCGACCGAACAGGGCTCGGGCGTCGATCCGGAGGTCTTCGCGGCGGCGGTACAGCAGACGCTGGGCGACGCGCGCAGCTGGATCGCGGGCGGCAAGTTTTCGTTCCAGCGCGTCCCGGCGGGCAGCGCGTCCGAGCTCACCGTGCACCTGGCCACCCCCTCGACGACCGACTCCATGTGCGCGCGGCGCGGCGTGCGCACCAAGGGCGAGGTCTCCTGCCGCGGCGGCCGCGACGTCATCGTGAACCTGAAGCGGTGGCTGCTGGGCGTCACGTGGTACCCGAGCGTCGCCGAGTACCGCCACATGGTCGTCAACCACGAGGTCGGCCACTTCCTCGGCAACGGCCACGCGGTCTGCCCGCGCAAGGGCGCGCCGGCCCCGGTCATGGCCCGCCAGTCGTTCGGGCTCGAGGGCTGTGTCGCAAACGCCTGGCCCTATCCGGACGGTAAGACCTTCGTCACAGGTCCACCGGCGCCGCGCTGATCGGACATTCCCGGTAGGAAAACGGGTGCAGAGGGCAACGTTTACCCCTACCGTCGCGTCCTACCCGATATACCGGCGGCAGGGCGTGGGGGGTGTGACCGGCATGACACGGATTGAGACCGACCGCCAGAAGCGGCAGATGAACCGTCGGATTCGCGAGGTGCTCGCGCTGCGCCGCATGATGCGCACGCTCGAGCCGCTGCCGGAGGAGCCGCCGGCCGCCGCGTCAGGAGTCACCCCGTAGCCAGCGGCGCAGGACCTCGGCCCCCTCGGTGATCTTGGGGATCTCGACGCGCTCGTCCTGCTTGTGCGCGAGGTTGGGGTCGCCCGGGCCGAAGTTCAGGCCGGGAATACCCAGCACGGCGAAGCGGGCCACGTCGGTCCAGCCGAGCTTGGCACGCGGCGGGCGGCCGATCGCGCCGAGCAGCTCCCGGGCCGCGGGCGCGTCGAGGCCGGGCAGCGCGCCCGGGGCCGAGTCCACGAACTCGATGTCGAACCCGTCGAACACCTCGCGCACGTGCGCCTCGGCGGCCGCCTCGTCGCGGTCGGGCGCGAAGCGGAAGTTGACCTCCACGACGCACTCGTCGGGGATGACGTTGCCGGCCACGCCGCCGGAGATCCGGACCGCGTTCAGTCCCTCACGGAACTCGCAGCCGTCGATGACGACCGAGCGGTCACGGTACCGCTGCAGACGCTCCAAAATCGGGGCCGCCTTGTGGATGGCGTTCTCACCGAGCCAGGACCGGGCCGAGTGCGCGCGCTTCCCGCTGGTGCGCACCAGCACCCGCTGCGTGCCCTGGCAGCCGCCCTCGATCAACCCGTGCGTGGGCTCGAGCAGCACCGCGAAGGACGCGTCGGTGAGCAGGTGCGGGTTGCTGTCGGCGAGGATCTTCAGCCCGTTGCGCGCGGAGTCGACCTCCTCGGCCTCGTAGAAGACGTATGTCACGTCGTGGCGCGGCTCCGGCTCGGTGACCGCGAGGTGCAGGGCGATCGCGGTGCCGGACTTCATGTCGGACGTACCGCAGCCCCACATCACGTCGCCCTCGGTGCGCGACGGAAAGTTGTCGTGCAGCGGCACCGTGTCGAGGTGCCCGGCGAGCACGACCCGCTGCGCCCGGTCGAGCTCGGTGCGCGCGACGATGGTGTGCCCGAAGCGCTCGACCTTGAGCACGGTGCCGGCCAGCGCCTCCTCGACGCGGTCGGCGATCTCGGCCTCGTTGCCGGAGACCGACTCGATGTCGACCAGCGCCCGGGTCAGGGCCACGGGATCGGCGAGCACGTCACGGGTGAGCATGGGTCGACCTTATCCGGGCGGCCGATCCGGCGGGTGCGGTAGCGTTCGCTCACGTGACGACCGCCTACATCGACTCCCCCGCGTGGGGCCTGGGCCTGGCCACCGTGACGTCCTCGGGCCAGGTGCTGGACGCCTGGTTCCCGGCCGGCAACCTCGGCCTCGGCACCGCCCCCTCCGCGCCGGACGCGCCGGGCCTGGACCCGGCCGTGGCCGCCGCCGCGAACGCCGCCTCCGTCCTCGACCCCGGCGACACGGCCGCCGCGGTCTCCGCCGCCGTCGCCGCGGCGGGCCCCGCGGACTTCTCGGACCTCCCGGCCGCGGACGGCCGCCTCGGCCTGCGGTCGGAGGTCGTCCGCGTGGAGATCCAGTCCCTCGGCGATGCACCGAAGAGCACGGCCGAGGTGTACCTGCGGCTGCACCTGCTGTCGCACCGAGTCATCCGCCCGCACCAGGCGAACCTCGACGGCCAGTTCGGCCTGCTCGCGAACGTGGCCTGGACCTCGGCCGGCCCGTGCCTGCCCGAACAGGTCGACGAGCTGCGCGTCCTGGAGCGCCGCGCGGGCCGCCGCCTCAACGTCTTCGGCGTGGACAAGTTCCCGCGCATGGTCGACTACGTGACCCCGTCGGGCGTGCGCATCGCCGACGCCGACCGCGTACGCCTGGGCGCGCACCTGGCCCCCGGTACGACAGTCATGCACGAAGGCTTCGTCAACTTCAACGCGGGCACCCTGGGCAACTCCATGGTCGAGGGCCGCATCTCGGCCGGCGTCGTGGTCGGCGACGGCACCGACGTCGGCGGCGGCGCCTCGATCATGGGCACCCTCTCCGGCGGCGGCAAGGAGACGATCTCGCTGGGCGAGCGCTGCCTGCTCGGCGCGAACGCGGGCATCGGCATCTCCCTAGGCGACGACTGCGTGGTCGAGGCGGGCTGCTACATCACGGCGGGCTCGAAGCTGACCCTGCCGGACGGCCGCGTGGCGAAGGCGCGCGAGCTCTCGGGCGTGAGCAACCTGCTCTTCATCCGCAACTCGGTGACGGGCCGCCTGGAGGTACGCGAACGCCAGGGCCGCGGCATCGAGCTCAACGCCGCCCTGCACGCGAACTGACCGCGGACGGGCAGGCCGCACCCAGCTCCGCGGCCCGCCCGTTTCCCGCGGCTCCTGGCCGGCTCTCTCACGCCGGCCCGTCGGTCCGCGCCGGGTCCCGCCAGCTCTTTGCGGTCGACTCGGTAGCGCCCGTCCGCTGCCACGCCAACTTTCCCGCACCCCGTCCGCTGCCGCGCCGGCCTTCTGGCGCCCCGTCCGCTGCCGCGCCGACGTTCCCGCGACCCGTCCGCTGCCGCGCCGGCTCCCTTGCGGCTAACCTGCTGCTGCGCCGGCTCCCTCGCGGTTCGCCCGCTGCCTCGCCGGCTTTCTTTGCGGCTCGCCGCTGCCTCGCCGGTTTCCTTTGCGGCTCGCCCGCTGCGGCGCCAACTTTCCCACGACCCCGTCCGCTGCACGCCGACTTCTCGCCTCGTCCGCGGGTCGCCAACTTCCTCTGACCCGTCCGCCGCCGCGCCGGCTTCCTTGCGGCTCGCCTATTGCCGCCCGCCTGGTCGCCGACGGCCGCACGTTCGACAACCCGGGGACTCTCGCCACAACGCTCGTGCTGGCCGCGGGGTTCCGGCGCGCAGATATGTCGTGGCGCGCCAGCGCCCGACATTTCGCGCAAAACCGGCCGACGCGCAAAACCGGCCGACGCGCAAAACCGGCGCGACAACGCGCGACGCAGGTTTGGTCAGAGGCGCGAAGCGGCCGAGTCCACGCGCTCGTCCGTGGCCGTGAACGCCACCCGCACGTGCCGCTCCCCCGCCGGACCGTAGAACGCGCCCGGCGCCGCCAGAATCCCGCGCTCCGCCAGCCAGTCGACGGTCGCCCAGGAGTCCTCGCCGCGCGTGAGCCAGAGGTACAGGCCGGCCTCCGAATGCTCGACCGTGAACCCGGCGCGCTCGAAGGCCTCGCGAAGGACCGAGCGGCGCCGGGCGTACCGGGCGCGCTGCTCCCCCACGTGCGCCTCATCGCCCAGCGCGGCGACCATGGCGGCCTGCACCGGGGCGGGCACGATCATGCCGGCGTGCTTGCGGGCGGCGAGCACCTCGTCGACGAGCGCGGGGTCACCGGCGACGAACCCGGCGCGGTACCCGGCGAGGTTCGAGCGCTTCGAGAGCGAGTGCACGGCGAGAACCCCGTCGAAGTTCCCGTCGCACACCGACAGGATCGACACCGGCTCCGACTCCCACGGCAGCGGCAGGTAGCACTCGTCGCTCACCACGATCGCGCCGCGCTCGCGCGCCCACGTGACGACCTTGCGCAGGTGCGCCTCGGGCAGCACCTTGCCGGTCGGGTTGGACGGCGAGTTGACCCACACCATGCTGACGCGTTCCGGCCCGAGCGCCGTCAGCGAGTCGGCGCGGAGCACGCGGGCACCCGCGAGCAGGACGCCGACCTCGTACGTCGGGTAGCACACCCGCGGAATGACCACGGTGTCCCCGGAGCCGAGGCCAAGCAGCGTCGGCAGCCAGGCCACGAGCTCCTTGGAGCCGATCGTCGGCAACACCCCGAAACTGCCGGATTCGGTACCGCACCAGCGCCCCACCCACCCCCGGATCGCCTCGCGCAGGCGCGGGGTGCCGGCGGTGAGCGGATACCCGGGGGCGTCCGACGCCTCGGCGAGCGCCGCGCGGATCAGCGCCGGCACGGGGTCGACCGGCGTGCCGATCGACAGGTCGACGAGGCCGTCGGGGTGGCGGGACGCGGCGGCCTTGGCCGGCTCGAGCCGGTCCCACGGAAAGTCGGGTAGCCCGGCCGCGAGTGCGCGCCGGGCCCCGAAGACTGTGCCGGTCAGTGTTCGCGCTCCTGCGGCGGCAAGGAGGCGACGAACGACGCGTCCTTCTCGATCTTGCCGACCTTCGACGCCCCGCCGGGCGAGCCGAGCTCGTCGAAGAAGGTGTAGTTCGCGCCGACGTAGTCCTTCCACTTCTCCGGAACGTCGTCCTCGTAGAAGATCGCCTCGACCGGGCACACCGGCTCGCAGGCGCCGCAGTCCACGCACTCGTCCGGGTGGATGTAGAGCATGCGGTTACCCTCGTAGATGCAGTCGACAGGGCACTCCTCGATGCATGCCTTGTCGAGCAGGTCCACGCAAGGTTCGGCGATGATGTAAGTCACGGGTCGCCCTCTTTCGCGCCTGAGGCTGCCAACCTGGGCTGGCAAGCCCCGCCGCATCCCTACCGCGGCGGTACGAGCCTAGTATCCAGGTTCACGGGAGGTCGATCGTGCTCGGGCCACAACATGTGGGACAACGCGTTGTGGTGCGCCGAATCGTAGGGATGCGTGACTCACGACCCGTGTTTTCGGACATTCTGGGCCACCTCCTCGAAGCCACCGAGACGCATCTCACAATCCGTGCACGCACGGGCGCGGTACGCGTTCCAGTTGATGAGATCGCACGCGCTAAACCGGTACCCCCGCGCCGTCGTTTCACACCAACCGAGTCCCTGGAGGCCGCCGCCGCACTGGGCTGGCCGGCCCGCGAGCAGGCGCGCCTCGGCGACTGGCAGCTGCGCGCGACCGACGGCTGGACCCAGCGCGCCAACTCGGCGCTGGCGATCGGCTCCCCCGACCTCCCGCCGTCCGACGCGATCGAATTCGTCCGGCATTGGTACCGCGAACGCTCCCTCACCCCCGCCATGTCCATCCCGGTGCCGCTCTTCCAGCGTCTCGACAACGAGCTGGAGCGCCTCGGCTGGACCGCGATGCCGGTGACACAGGTGATGACGGCCGCCCTGCCGCCCCTGCTGGCCGCGCTGTCCCCGGCCCCGCCGGGCGGCCCGATCGAGCCGGCCACCGCACCCGCGCCGGCGGCCGGGCGGATCGAGCCGGCCACCTCGCCCGCGCCGGCCCCGGCGGTCGTGCCGGGCGGGCGCATCGAGCTGGCCACCTCGCCGTCCGACGACTGGCTGGCCGCCGTCGCCGGGCGCAAGGGTCCGTTGCCCGAGTCGGCGCGGCACGTGCTCACGGCAGTGCCCGAGGTGCGGTTCGCCGAGTGGTACGACGAGGACGGCACCCTCCGCGGCACCGCCCGCGGCGTGATCGCCGACGAGGAGTCGCGCTGGCTCGGGCTGTCGCTGATCGGCGTCGACGAGCGCCTGCGCCGCCGCGGCCTCGCGCAGCGCCTGATCGCCGCGCTGGTGCAGTGGGCCCTGACGCTGGGTGCCCGCGACGCCTATCTGCAGGTGGAGCAGCGCAACACGGCGGCCGTGGCGCTGTACGAGCGCCTCGGCTTCACGGTGCACCACGTCTACTCGTCCCGCCGCCTGCTCACCGGCTGACGGGCCGGGGTCAGCGGCGAACGACCTTGCGGGGCTTGGTTCCGGCCTGCTCGATGTACCGCTTCCAGGACTGCGACCGGTAGTCCAGCCCGGTCGTCATGAGCACCAGAAGCCCGACCACCGCGCCGATCGCGGACAGCCCCACGAAGTAGAAGAACTGGCGGAACACGAGCCCGACGCCGTTGCTGAACGGGCCGACCCCGGACACGAACGGCCCGATGAGCACGGCCAGCAGGCACGCCGCCACGACGGCCAGGCCGAGCTCGCCGATGACACGGATCATCGGGACGCGCCGGCCGTACCAGAACGCGATCGGAATCATCACCGCGCCCACCGCGAACAGCGCCCACAGGCCGATCGTGATCTGCTTGGCGTCATCGCCGCCGGCCGCGATCCGCACCACGAGCCGGGCGATGACATTGACCACGAAGAGGCCCGCCGCGACGAGCCCGACGGGCAACCACCGCTCCTTCATTGCAGCCTCCGTCACTTGTGTTCCCCGATTCGCCGAGCTCTCGCAATCCCGGCGCGGGAACGTGTTTACCCGTCTACCCTCCGTGCGCGCAAGACCCGTCGCCTCAGAGTTCGCTGAGCCCGCGCATTTCCGCACGACAAAGCGACGCCGAACCGCCCACGGTCACATTTCGGACCGCGGGCAACCCGGGCCGGACGGAGCTCAGGTGCCGGCGGACGCGGACGCGGGCGGGGCGGGCCGCGAGCGCAGCGTCGAGATGTAGATGCCGATGGCGAACGCGAGCGGCCCCGCGAACAGGGTCAGCAGCCCGACCCAGTTGTCCTCGGTGATGATCAGGTCGCCCTCCGAGGTGCGCCCCGCCGCCAGTACCCACACCACGCACCAGGCCGCCGCGGGCAGCAGCGCGGCCAGGCGGCGCCGCGTCGTCGTGTACGCGAACCACCCCAGCAGCGGATTGGTCGCCAACGCCATGACCAGCGAGACGGGCACGCGCCACCCGCCGATGCGCAGCGGCGAGTACAGCGCCTCGATGATCGCCAGCGCCGCGCCGAGCAGGGTGGCCACGAGCAGCCCGGCGATCGTGAGGGCGATCTCGAGGGACGCCCGGGTCTGCGGCGACAGGTTCAGCCACGAACGCGACGGCTCCGCCGCGGGCCAGACAACGCCGTCCGGCACCCCGAACCCGGACTCGGGCGCGGCGCCAGCAAACGGCGACTCGGGGGGACCGGAAGCCGAGCCGGAACCGGAAGCCGAAGCCGGACCGAAAGCCGAAGCGGAGCCGGAGGCCGAGCCAGAAGCCGAAGCGGAGCCGGAGCCGGAAGCCGACGCCGGACCGGAAGCCGAGGCCGGACCGGAAGCCGACGCCGGACCGGAAGCGGAGGCCGGACCAGAAGCCGGGGCGGAGTCGGGAGCCGGGGCGGAGTCGGGAGCCGGAGCGGGGCTGGAAGCCGGAGCGGGCGCGGAAGCGGCCGGCCGGCGCGCCGAAGCGGCCGGCCCAGGCGCGGTAGCGGCCGGCCCGGGCCGCGGCGATCCCTTGCGCTTGGTCGTCACGATGACCCGGACTCCAGACCGGCCGACCCCAGCGTCGAGGTCCCGAGCACGGCGGCCGACGGCGCGGACGGCTCCAGCACCGACACGCGCGGAGCCGGCGGGCGGGCCGCGTCCACGTCGAGGCCGGCGAAGAGGTCCTCCTCCCAGCCGTGCGGCCCGACGCCGGGCCCCTTGGCGCCGCGCGCCAGCTGGTAGTACTCCACGCCCATGAACTCGGCGCCGAAGTTCCCCGCGATCGAGAACAGCCAGGACGTCTGCGGGATCTGCGTGGCGTGGGCCTTGAGGGCGGCCGTCTTCTCCTCCGCGTACTCGTGGGCGTCCACCCGCGCCGCGATGTCCGCGTCGGCGGTGCCGAAGGGCAGGTCCTCCGGCCGCTCGATCTCGGCGAACGGGTTGTCGGAGGAGCCGCGGAACTGCTCCATGCCGGCCTCCAGCACGGAACGGGGCACGGCGGTCCAGTACACCTTCGCGGGGGCCGTGCCCTCGGCCTCGGCCAGCTCCACGGCGCGCATGAGCACGCGGTGGGCCTGGATGTGGTCGGGGTGCCCGTAGAAACCGTTCGGGTCGTAGGTGACCGCCACCTGCGGGCGGGTCTCGCGGATGACCTCGAGCAGCTGGCCGGCGGCCACGTCGAGGTCGGCGCCCCAGAAGGAACGCGGGTGCTTGTTGGCCGGGGTGTCCATCATCCCGGAGTCGCGGTAGCGCCCGGCCCCGCCGAGGAAGCGGTGGTCGCGGACGCCCAGACGGCGACAGGCGGCATCGAGCTCGGCGATGCGGTAGCCGCCGAGCTGGTCACCCTCGGCGGCGGCGATCCCGGCCAGCGCGGGCACGTGGATCTCGCCTTCTTCACCGAGCGTGCAGGTGACGAGGGTGACGTGGGCGCCGTCGGCCGCGTAGCGGGCCATGGTCGCGCCGGTCCCCATCGACTCGTCGTCGGGGTGTGCATGGACGAACAGGATGCTCCGAGCACTCACGGGGGCAACTCTACGGCCTGCCCCCGACACTTTTCCCAACCGCCACGGCCAGCGTGAGCATCCCCTCACCAGGAGTGACCAACGCGCCCGGTTCCGGCCCAATCACATGACAATCCGGCGGGCAGGAGTCAACATTCCGGGGTGGACTATCCGGAGTTGGCCGCACGAACCCGACGTTTCTCCTATGGCGCGCCCCGCGCCGTCACGGTGAGCCCGGACGGTGCCCGCGTGATCTTCCTGCGTTCGTCGGGCCCCGAGGACCCCGCGGACGCGCTGTGGGTCTTCGACGTCGCCGCGCGCACCGAGCGCCTCCTGGCCGACCCGGCGACGCTGCTGGGCGACCAGCCCGACCTGCCGCCGGCCGAGCGGGCGCTGCGCGAGCGGCTGCGGCTGTCCGCGGGCGGCATCGGTTCGTTCGCGCTCGACGCGGCCGGGGTGCTGGCCGTCTTCCCGCTCGGCGGCCGGCTGTTCCGCGCCGACCTGCTCACCGGCGACGTCACCGAGATCGACACCGCCGGGCCGGTCGTCGACCCGCGGCTCGACCCGACCGGGCGCCGGATCGCCTACGTCACCGGCGGCGCCCTCCGGGTGATCGACACCGACGGCACCGACGCGGTGCTGGCCGGCGAGGAGGGCGTGACCTGGGGCCTCGCGGAGTTCGTGGGGGCTGAGGAGTTCCACCGCTTCCGGGGGTACTGGTGGTCGCCCGACGGCCACAGCATCCTCACGGCCCGCGTCGACGAGTCGCGGGTCCCCCGCTGGCACCTGCACGACCCGTCGCAGCCGGAGCAGCCGCCCACCACGGTCGCCTATCCGCACGCCGGCGCGACAAACGCCAAGGTCACGCTGCACGTGCTCGACCTCGACGGCGGCTGGGTCGACGTGCACTGGGACCGGGAGACGTACCCGTACCTGGTCGCCGCCAGCTGGTCCGAGCAGGGCGGCCCGCTGCTCGCGGTGCTGCGCCGGCTCCAGCAGCACGGCCTCGTGATCGCGGTCGACCCGCGCACCGGCGAGACGCAGGTCCACGCCGAGCTCGCCGACCCCCGCTGGGTCGAGCCGGTGCCGGGCACGCCCACCCACCTCTCCGACGGCCGGGTGCTGGTCGGGGGCGAGCTCGCCCACGACGGCTACGACGCGCGCTGCCTGTTCGCCGACGGCAGCCTCATCACACCCCCCAACTTGTACGTCCGCAGGGTGGTCGGCCGCCTCGACGGCGACCTGGTCGTGGAGGCCAGCGACGGGGAGCCGAGCGAGCAGCACATCTTCCACATCCCGGTGACTCAGTCCAGCCCGCGCGCCACCCGCCTGACCTCGGAGCCCGGCTGGCACGTGGCCCAGGCGGCCGGGCGGACCGTCGTGATCGGGTCGCAGACGCTGGAGCGGGCCGGCTGGGAGTACCGGATCGTCCACAACGGCGAGACGGTCGGCGCGATCGCGTCCCTCGCCGCGTCGCCGCCCTTCGCGCCGCGGCCCGTCCTCGAGCGGGTGACCGATCGGCACGTTCCGACCGGCGTGCTGTACCCCCGAAGCCACGTGGCGGGGCGCCGGCTGCCGGTGCTGGTGGCGATCTACGGCGGCCCGGGCCATCAGGAGGTCGTCGCCGCGCGGGCCCGCTGGCTGGAGAAGCAGTGGTGGGCCGACCAGGGCTTCGCCGTCGTGTCCATCGACAACCGCGGCACGCCCGGCATCGCGCCCAGCTTCGACAAGGCCATCCACCGCCGCTTCTCCGACGTGATCCTGTCCGACCAGGTCGACGCGCTGGAGGCGCTGGCCGGCAAGCACCCCGACCTCGACCTCGGCCGGGTCGCGATCCGCGGCTGGTCCTTCGGCGGCTGGCTGTCGGCGCTCGGGGTGCTGCGGCGGCCGGACGTGTACCACTGCGCGGTCGTCGGGGCGCCGGTCACCGACTGGGCCCTCTACGACACCGCCTACACCGAGCGGTACCTCGGGCTGCCGGCCGACGCCCCCGACGTGTACGCGCACAACTCGCTCGTGGAGCTGGCCGCCGAGCCGCCGGTACGCCCCGACGACGCGCGGCCGATGCTGCTCGTGCACGGCCTGGTCGACGACAACGTGGTGGCCGCGCACACCCTGCGCCTCTCGGCCGCCCTGCTCGCCACGGGCCGGCCGCACTCGATGATCCCGCTGACCGGCGCCACCCACATGGCCGCGGGCGGCCTCGCCGAGAAGCTGCTGCGCATCGAGCTCGACTTCATCCGCCGCTCGCTGCCGCCGCCAGGCTGATCATGACGTCGCCGCCGAGACGCCCGCCCTCGGGCGAGCGCCGCACGGCCCCGGAGTGCAGCAGCGCCGCGATGACCTTCTGCGCGTCGGCGGCGCGGTACACCGTGTCCGTGAGCGCGAACCGCTTGAGCTCGGTCACGGTGAGCCCGCCGCCGCCGAGCCGCTGCAGGATCTCGCGCCGCAGCGCGCCCGGGTTCGGCTCCAGCGAGATGTCCATCAGGTGCCCTTCGGGATCACGCGGATCGCGATAGCGCACGCCGGCGTACTCGTCCAGCGCCCAAAGCTCGCCCTTGAACACTTCCAGGCGCTTGTCCGAGCGCGTACCGAAGCCGACGAGCATTTCCTCGTCGCCTTCCACGAGTTCGACCCCGGCCGTGAGCTCGAGCCCCGCCGCGTGCAGTTCCCGGCGCTGTTCGGCCCATGTACCGGCGGGGGCGGTGAGGAGTACAACCGCGGCTTTGAAGCTTTTGACAATGCTGTCGTCGACCATTGCCAGCAGCGGCCCGCTCGCGGCCCCGGCCGCTTTGAGAACGGCATCGACATTACCGCCGGGCACGACGTGAACGGCCATTTCCGCGGGTGTACCGATTTCGCGCTGAACCTCCGCGAGCCGCCCCCGGAGCCCCTCGGCCCCGGGCGCGACGAACAGCAGCGTAAGCCGCCCACGCAGCCGATCCCCGAACTCCCCGAACGCGCGAACGGCGGCTTCGGCCGCCTCATCGTCAATCCCCCGCGCGGACGCGTAGAGAAACGCGGCCCCGTGCGCAGCGTGCAGATTCCCGGGCGCCCACGTGTCGACACAGCGCACGAGCAGTTCCCGGGTTACCGCACGGATAGACATATCGTCCTTTCGACCCCAGTACCCACCCCGCTACTTTAAGCACGTCGATAGACGGACGGGGAGGCAAACCGTGGCGGACGGCAAGCGCATCGAGATCGACCCGGAGGGCGTCCGCACCTTCGGCGCCGACCTACAGGCCTACGTGGACAAGGACATCGCCCCGACGACGGCCTTCGTGACGCGGCAGCTGCAGTCGTACGGCGCTTTCGGCATACACAGCGCCAGCCCGGCGGTTCAAGAAGCGGCGCTGCAGTACTGGAACACGATGGACCAGGCCATCACCTTCCTGTCGGCGCTGTCGCACAACACGGCCGCGCTGGCCCGGACGGCGAGGGAACTCGCCACCACGTACCGCGATGCCGACCTCGACTCCGCCGACTTCCTGAAGTCGGTCGAGGGCGGCGCGTCGGCGGGCCTGACCGCCTCCGAGCAGGCCACCCAGGTCCAGAACCGCAACGACCTGCTCCAGGAGCGGCGCAACACGCACGGCGGTGCCGCATGACCAACTACCAGCAGTACACGGTGCGCGAACTCTGGGAGATGGTGGCGCACGAGAACCCGGCGGAACACGCCGAGGCCATGCGCGGCTGGGAGGCGAAGCACTCGATGCTCAGCGCCCAGGTGAACAACCTGCGGCGACTGCGCCAGGACCTCGCCGAAGCTTGGCACCCAGAGGGCAGCCCGGCAGCGCAGGCCTTCCTCGAGCAGATCGACCGGACCATCGAGGCCATGGCCGGTGCGCAGGAGGCGGCCGGTCGAGCCAAAACGGTCTACGGCAAGGTGACCAGCGCTTTGATCGCCGCACAACAACGGATCAAGCCGCTGCACGACGCCTACGACGACCCGAAGATGGCGTGGCGGTCGTACCTCGCGAAGACCCCGGCAGGCCCAATGATCAACGCGTTGCCTGACAGCTGGACACCGAACGTGAACATGCCCGATCTCGCCACCGATGCGGTGCTGCGCCAGCATCGGGAGGAGCTCGACCGGCAGGCCCGCGCCATCATGGACGACACCGACGTAAAGGTGACCGCCGCTACAGCACAGCCCCTCGACATGCCGCGCATACGGCGTCTCGACGACAGCGCGCCGCCGGTCGTGCCGTCGAACCCGCGCAACGGCCGCGGTAACGGCACGACCAGCAGCGTGCCTCCGCCAGTGTTCGATCCGCCGCCGCCCCATCTGGGGTTGATCAATCCCGGCCCAGGACCCGCAACCCCGCCGATGACCTTCGACCCAGGACCGTTTCTGACCCGCACTCCGGCGCCGGTGCTTCCTCCGGTGCTGATGCCGCCCCCGCCGGCCACACCGGTCGTGGGGTCGCCGATCACACTGCCGCCGACACCTCGGCCAGTGCCGCCGATGACCGGCCGACTGATGCCGACCAACGGCCTCATCGAGCGTCCACCGGCCCGATCCGACGTTGGTCGTACGGGTGGTGCTGCACTCGGTGAGCACGGTGTCATCGGCGGCCGGGGCGCTGGGTCCGTTGGACGGCCAGGTGTAAGCGGCGGCCGGCCTTCGCGGTCTGCCGGGCGCGGCACCGGCCGTCCCGTCGCGGCCGAGCCAGGCGCGGAAGGTGGCGAACGGCTGCCCGGCGGTGGCTGGCGGGACCGCAGCTACGAGGCGTACGCCCAGCGCCGCCGCTCCGGACACAAGCGCCCGGAGGATGAGATGTGGCCGGTAGAAGAGGGCGTGGCTCCGGTACTGGAGGCGCCTCCGGCCGCGTCTACCGGCGACGTTCCACCGGGCGTGATCGGAATCGACCGTTGATCCTGCGACGCATCGCGCTGCCGCTGGCCGTGACGGTGTTGGCAGCCGTGGCCGTCCCCGTCCCGGCAGTCGCAGACACCGTCCGCGACCAGCAGTGGCACCTCGATTTCATGCACGTCACCGAGGCCCAGCGCATCAGCCAGGGTGAGGGGGTGCTCGTCGCGGTCGCGGATACCGGGGTCGAGGCAAGCGTGCCCGAACTTGCTGGGGCTGTGATCCCGGGCAAGGATTTCGGCGGCAACACTGGCGATGGGCGCCACGATCCGCAAGGCCACGGCACCGCAATGGCCGCTCTCATCGCCGGACGCGGCCGAGGCGGGGACAAGGGCGTGCTCGGCATCGCCCCGAAAGCCACGATCCTGCCGATTCAGCTCTCTCCCGACTTCGACTTTGCCATGGGGTACGCGCGCGACGTCGCCGCCGCAATCGACTACGCCGTGAGCCAGGGCGCCAAGGTCATCTGCCTCTCGGTCGGAAGCGGCGACAACCAGAGCGTGCGCGCTGCGATCCAGAAGGCTCTCGACGCAGATGTTGTCGTGGTGGCCGCCGCCGGCAACAAGCCCGACGTCGGCAGCGTCGACTTCCCGGCCAGAGTGCCGGGCGTCGTCGCGGTCGGCGCCGTGGACCGCAACGGCGAGCGCGCCGCCATCTCCGTCGCCGGGCCCGAACTCACCCTGGTCGCCCCGGGAGTCGACATCGCTGCGGTCGACGCCGCGGGAAGGACACGCACCGGCACCGGCACCAGCGACGCCAACGCGCTCGTCGTCGGTGCCGTGGCCCTCATCCGCGCCAGGTACCCGCAGCTCAAAGGGCCCGACGTGGTCCGCCGGCTGACCGAGACGGCGCTGGACAAGGGTGAGCCCGGGAAGGATCCGGTGTACGGCTACGGCGTCATCGACCTCGTCAAGGCCCTCACCGCCGACGTTCCTCCCGCCCTGACCAGCGCCTCACCATCCCCGAGCGCGGCGCCCGGCAACGGTGGAAGCGGCCGAACGGCGGCCGTGATCGCGGCCATCGGGGCGGCTGTAGTGGTCATGGTGTTCATCGCCGTACTCCAGACCATCCTCCGCGGCCGCCGGCGCCGCCCGTGATCCTTCGACGTGGCGCTGCCTTGTCCCCGGCAAGGACTTCGGCGGCAACACAGGTGATGGACGCAAGAATCTCGTCGGCCACGGCACCGCCATGGCCGCCCTCGTCGCCGGGCGCGGGCGGGGCGCCGACAAGGGCGTGCTCGGCATCGCCCCCAAAGCCATGATTCTGCCGATCCAGATCGCCCCGACATCGACCTCGGCGGCCGACCTCGCCTTTTCCGCGCGAGTGCCGCGCGTCGTCGCGGTCGGCGCCGTCGACCACAACGGAGAGCGCGCCGCCAGGCCCGAGCTCACCCTGGTCGCCCCGGGAGCCGACATCACCGCGGTCGACGCCGACGGCGAAGCGCGCACCGCCACCGGTGCCAGCGACGCCAACGCCCTCGTCGCCGGCGCCGTGGCGCTGATCCGCGCGAAGTACCCGCAACTCAAAGGCCCGACGTGGTTCGCCGGCTCACCCTGACCGCGCAGGACCTCGTCAAGGCCCTCACCGCCGACATCCCCCAAGCCCCACCCAGCGCCTCCCCACCCCCAAGCCCACCCCCGCCCGCCGACCGCAGCGCCGCCGTGATCACAGCCATCGGCGCCGCCGTAGTGGTCATGGTCCTCATAGCCGTCCTCCGAAGCAGCCGCCGCCGGCAACATCGGTGAACAGGCGGGAGTAGGTTCGGGAGCATGGCTGACGTACTCGGCAACGACCAGATCTCCGCCGCGCTCGAGAAGCTCGCCGGCTGGGCCGGTGACGCGGACGGCATCGAGCGCTCCGTGACCGCCGCTTCGTTCCTCGACGGTATCCGGCTGGTCGCCGAGGTCGCGCACCTGGCCGAGGCCGCCGATCACCACCCCGACATCGACATCCGCTGGCGGACCGTCACCTTCCGGCTGTCCACCCACTCGGCGGGTGGGGTGACGGAGAAGGACATCGCGCTCGCGCGGCAGATCAACGAGTTGGTCGGGTAGCCGGGACATCGACGTAGGGTCGTGTCCGCCCAAAGTGTCACACCCCCTCGGTAGGGTCCAACCATGACCCACTTCGACGTGGCGACCGCGGCGGTCGAGGCAGCCCTCGCGGCCGGCGCCCGATATGCCGACGCCCGCGTGATGCACCGCCGTTCCGAGTCGATGTCCGCTCGCAACGGGGAGATCGAGGATCTCAGCCAGGACGAGGACGCGGGTGTCGGCGTGCGGGCGCTGGTGGGATCGAGCTGGGGATTTTTCGCGGTGCCCGACCTGGGCTCGGCCGCCGCCAAGCGCGCCGGGGAGCGGGCCACGGCGATCGCCCGGGCCTCGGCCACGGTGCCCGGGCCGGCGGTCGACCTCGTCGACGTCGAGGCGCGGGTGGACTCGTGGGCGAGCGCCTGCGAGGTGGACCCGCTCGGGGTGGCGCTGTCGGTCAAGGGTGACCTGCTGACGAGCGCGACCGCGGAGTCGCACAAGGCGGGCGCGGACATCGCCGAGGGGCTGTACCAGATCTGGGACACGCGCAAGTGGTTCGTCTCCTCGCAGGGGCACCGCATCGACCAGCACATCCGGGAGTCGGGCGCGGGAATCTCGGCCACGGTCATCGGTGACGGCGAGACCCAGCGGCGTTCGTATCCGTCCTACCGCGGGCAGTACGGCACCCGCGGCTGGGAGCTCGTCGACGAACTGGACCTGGCCGCGCACGCGGCGCGCATCGCCGACGAGGCGCGGGCGCTGCTCTCGGCGCCCCAGTGCCCGGCGGGTGAGACGACGCTCATCCTCGGCAGCGAGCAGATGGCGCTGCAGATCCACGAGTCGGTCGGGCACGCCATCGAGCTGGACCGGATCCTGGGGTGGGAGGCGGCGTTCGCGGGCACGTCGTGGCTCGACCTGGCGAAGATCAACCAGCTGCGGTACGGCTCGGAGCTCATGAACATCACGATCGACCCGACGATTCCGGGGGCGCTGGGCTCGTTCGGGTACGACGACGAAGGCACTCCGGCCCGGCAACGCTATGCGGTGCGCGACGGCATCTGGGTCGGCACGCTCGCCGGGCGCGACTCGGCCGCGGTCGCGGGGCTGGACTACGCGGGCAGCGTGCGCGCCGACGGGTGGGCACGGCTGCCGATGGTGCGCATGACGAACGTCGGGCTGCTGCCGGGGCCGCACACGCTCGACGAGATGATCGCCGCGACCGGCGACGGCGTGCTCATGGACCTGAACCGGTCCTGGTCGATCGACGACAAGCGCCTCAACTTCCAGTTCGGCTGCGAGGTCGGCTGGGAGATCAAGAACGGGCGCCGCGGGCGGATGTTGCGCAACCCGACGTATACGGGCATCGGTCCCCGGTTCTGGGGCTCCATGGACATGCTGAGCTCGGAGATCGTCTCCTGGGGCACCCCGAACTGCGGCAAGGGCCAGCCGGGCCAGATCGGCCACACCGGACACCCGGCCGCGGCCGCGCGGTTCCAGAACGTCAGGGTGGGGGTCCGCGGATGACACGGAACACAGCCGGGATCGGCACTGACGGGGACGACGAGCGCGTGGGGGTGCGGGGATGAGCGTGACGGCGACGGAGACCGACCTGGCGCAGCGGGTGCTGGAGCTGGTCGGGGCCGGGATCGAGGCCGAGGTGACGGTCGAGCGGCAGGCGCTGGCGCTGACGCGGTTCGCCGGGTCGTACATCCACCAGAACGTGGCCGACGAGGTCACCGTGGTGCGGCTGCGGCTGCACGCCGACGGGCGGACGGCGAGCGCCTCGACCACGGTGGTCGAGGGGCTGGAGGCGCTGGTGGGGCGCACGGTCGCGTCGATGCGGCTCGCGCCCGCCGACCCGACGTGGCCCGGGCTGGCGCCGCCGAGCGCGCTCGGCCCGGAGGCAGAAGGGAACGTGGACGACGAGACCGCCGCCGCGTCGCCGGACGACCGGGCCGCTCGGGTGCGGGCGTTCGTGCGCGAGGCCGCGGGGCTGGACACCGCCGGGTACTGCCGGACGTCAGCGGCCCGCGTGGTGTACGCGAACTCGGCGGGGCAGCACCTGGCCGCGGCGCGGACCAGTGCGGCGATGGACGGCATCGCGCGGACCTCGAGCTCGGACGGGCTCGCCCGGCTCGCGGCGGTGCGGCTCGGGGACATCGACGGCGCGGTGCTCGGGGCGCGGGCGGCGGCTAAGGCGCGGGCCGGGGTCGACCCGGTGGAGCTGGCGCCGGGGCGCTACGAGGTGGTGCTCGAGGCGGCCGCGGTCGCGGACGTGCTGATGATGCTGGCGATGTACGGGTTCAACGCCCGGATGGTGCTCGACCGCCAGTCGTTCCTGGAGGTCGGCGCGGCGCAGTTCGACCCGGCGGTGACAATGGTCGAGGACGCCTTGCAGCCGGACGCGACGGCGATCCCGTTCGACGTCGAGGGCACGCCGCGGCGGCGGGTCGTGCTCGTGGACCGGGGCGTGTCGGCCGCGGTGGTGCACGACCGGCGGACGGCGGCGCGGGCCGGCGACGGGACCGAGTCGACCGGGCACGCGATCCCGGGCGGGGCCAGCTTCGGGGCGATCCCGTCGAGCCTGCGGCTGCTGCCCGCGGACGGGCCGGCGGTGCACGAGGTCGACGGGCCGGCGACGGACTCGACCGTGGCGGCGCTCGTCGCGGGGGTCGAGCGCGGGCTGCTGGTCACCGACAACTACTACACGCGGGTGCTCGACCCGCGCACGCTCGTGGTCACGGGGCTGACCCGCAACGGGGTGTGGCTCATCGAGGACGGGCGGATCACGACCCCGGTGCGGAACTTCCGGTTCACGCAGTCCTACCCGCAGGCGCTCGGGCCCGGAGCGGTGCTCGGGATCGGTTCGCACGCGGTCGAGATGCCGGGGCCGTGGGCCGAGGCCGGGTTCATGGCCCCGGCGCTGCGGCTCGCCTCGTGGAACTACACCGGAGGCGCGTCGGGCTGAGCGCGAATGCCCGTGACAGTGAAGTTCTCCACAACCGGGGCCGAGGTTTCCATCAGGCCTTTCGGTAGCGACTCGGCGCGCGTAAGACTCCCAGCGCACGTCGCTTCGGGATCGGGCGTAACGTGTGCACCGACCATAGATCGGTACATCAGAGAACTCTTCACCAGCCCGTCCAGGGAGTACTCACCATGACGACCACGCCTACACGGCCACGGTCAGTCGCGGGCGCTGGGCCCCGCGCAGCCATTGCCGCCAAGACATTGCGGACGGACGGGTGGCGGACTTCCCCGCTCTCCATCGCGGCGATTCTGCTGTTCTTCATCGTCTATTCGACGATCCGGATTTTCATGGCGAAGTGGTACTTCGTCCCCGAGCACGGATATCTCACGCCGTTGTACTCGCCGTGTCTGAGCGACTCCTGTCAGGAGGGCGCATCGCACTTCGGCACCCCGTTCGGCGAGTTCCCGCGATGGCTTCCGCTCGGCCTGGCGGCCTTCCCGTTCGTCGCCGGCTTCCGGGTGACGTGCTACTACTACCGCAAGAGCGGGTACCGGTCGCTCTGGCTGTCCCCGCAAGCGTGCGCGGTGCAGGAGCCGCACAAGAAGTACAGCGGCGAGACCCGCTTCCCGCTGGTCTTCATGAACTCGCACCGCTACTTCTTCTACGTGGCGTCGCTGATCCTGCTGATCAACGTCTGGGACGCCTTCCACGCCTTCAAGGGCGACGACGGCGGGTTCGGCATCGGGCTCGGCTCGCTGATCATCGTGGTGAACGTGCTCGCGCTGGCGGGGTACACGGCCAGCTGCCACGCCTGCCGGCACGTGATGGGCGGGCGGCTCAAGCACTTCTCGAAGCACCCGGTCCGGTACCGGCTCTGGACGCTGATCTCCAAGCTGAACACCCGGCACGGCACCTTCGCCATGACGTCGCTGTTCACGGTCATCCTGACGGACGCGTACATCATGGCCGTGTCCGCGGGCTGGATCACCGACCTTCGAATCTGGAATTAGGACCCCCCGATGACGAACATCGAGCGACACACCTACGACGTCGTGGTGATCGGTGCGGGCGGCGCCGGGCTGCGGGCCGCGATCGAGGCCCGGCTCGCGGGCAAGAAGACCGCCATCATCTCGAAGTCGCTGTTCGGCAAGGCGCACACCGTCATGGCCGAGGGCGGCGCCGCCGCGGCCATGGGCAACGTCAACGCGAAAGACAACTGGCAGGTGCACTTCCGCGACACCATGCGCGGCGGCAAGTTCCTGAACAACTTCAGGATGGCCGAGCTGCACGCCAAGGAGGCCCCGGACCGGATCTGGGAGCTGGAGACGTACGGTGCGCTGTTCGACCGCACCAAGGACGGCAAGATCAGCCAGCGTAACTTCGGCGGCCACGAGTACCCGCGGCTGGCGCACGTCGGCGACCGCACCGGCCTGGAGCTGATCCGCACCCTGCAGCAGAAGATCGTCTCGCTGCAGCAGGAGGACTACGCGGAGCACGGCGACTACGAGGCGCGCATCCGGGTCTTCCAGGAGTGCACGATCACCGAGCTGTTCATCGAGAACGGCGCGGTCGCGGGCGCTTTCGGCTACTACCGCGAGTCCGGCGACTTCGTGCTGTTCGAGACCTCGGCGATCGTGCTGGCCACGGGCGGCGTGGGCAAGTCCTACAAGGTCACGTCGAACTCGTGGGAGTACACCGGCGACGGCCACGCCCTGGCCCTGCGCAGCGGCGCGACGCTGATCAACATGGAGTTCCTGCAGTTCCACCCGACCGGCATGGTCTGGCCGCCCTCGGTCAAGGGCATCCTGGTCACCGAGTCGGTCCGGGGCGACGGCGGCGTGCTGCGCAACACCGACGGCAAGCGGTTCATGTTCAACTACGTCCCCGACGTCTTCCGCAAGCAGTACGCGGAGACCGAGGAGGAGGCCGACCGCTGGTACTCCGACCCGGACAACAACCGCCGCCCGCCCGAGCTACTCCCCCGCGACGAGGTCGCCCGCGCGATCAACAGCGAGGTCAAGGCCGGCCGCGGCACCCAGGCCGGCGGCGTGCTGCTCGACATCGCCAGCCGCCTGCCGGCCGAGCAGGTGCGCAAGCGGCTGCCGTCGATGTACCACCAGTTCAAGGAGCTGGCCGACGTCGACATCACCAAGCAGCCCATGGAGGTCGGACCGACCTGCCACTACGTGATGGGCGGCGTGGAGGTCGACGCCGACTCGGGGTCGGCCGCGGTGGCGGGCCTGTTCGCGGCCGGCGAGGTCTCCGGCGGCATGCACGGCTCCAACCGGCTCGGCGGCAACTCGCTGTCGGACCTGCTGGTCTTCGGCAAGCGGGCGGGCGAGCACGCGGCGGTCCACGCGACCGAGGCGGGTCGGCGCAAGCCGTCGCCGGCGGCGGTCGAGGCGGCCGTGGAGACGGCGCTGGCCCCGCTGGCGCGGGGTGAGGGCGGCGAGAACCCGTACACCCTGCACCAGGAGCTGCAGGACATCATGGGCACGCTCGTCGGCATCATCCGGCGCGAGGGCGAGCTGCGCGACTCGCTGGTACGGCTGGCCGAGCTCAAGGAACGCGTGAAGAAGGTCGGCGTAACCGGCGGGCGACGGTACAACCCGGGCTGGCATCTGGCGCTCGACCTGCGCAACATGCTGGTGGTCTCCGAGTGCACCGCGAAGGCGGCGCTGGAGCGTACCGAGTCGCGCGGCGGGCACACCCGCGAGGACTTCCCGAAGATGGACCCCGACTGGCGCCGGGTCAACCTGGTCTGCTCGCTCGACGGCGAGGACGTCCGGCTCGAGCGCAAGCCGCTGCCGGTGATGCGGCCGGAGCTGCAGGCCCTGTTCGAGCAGAGCGAGCTGGCCAAGTACATGACCGACGAGGAGCTGTGATGGGTACCAATCGCCACTTCCGCGTCTGGCGCGGCGACGACACGGGCGGCCAGCTGCAGGACTTCCAGGTGGAGGTCAACGAGGGCGAGGTCGTGCTCGACGTCATCCATCGCCTCCAGGCCACCCAGACCCCCGACCTCGCGGTGCGCTGGAACTGCAAGGCCGGCAAGTGCGGCTCCTGCTCGATGGAGATCAACGGCAAGCCGCGCCTGGGCTGCATGACCCGGATGTCGACGTTCGAGGACAACGAGACGGTGACGGTCACCCCGCTGCGCACCTTCCCGGTGATCCGCGACCTGGTCACGAACGTCAACTTCAACTACCAGAAGGCGCGGGAGATGCCCGCCTTCGCGCCGCCGAAGGGCGTGGAGCCCGGCGAGTACCGCATGCAGCAGATCGATGTGGAACGCTCGCAGGAGTTCCGTAAATGCATCGAGTGCTACATGTGCCAGAACGTGTGTCACGTGATCCGCGACCACGAGGAGAACAAGCGGGCCTTCTCCGGCCCCCGGTTCTTCATCCGGGCCGCCGAGCTGGACATGCACCCGCTCGACGCGCGGGGCGACCGCAAGGAGATGGCCCAGGCGGAGCAGGGCCTGGGCTACTGCAACATCACCAAGTGCTGCACCGAGGTGTGCCCCGAACACATCAAGATCACTGATAATGCGATCATTCCCATGAAGGAACGCGTTGTCGATCGGAGGTACGACCCCGTGACCTGGCTTGGGCGCAAGATCTTCCGCCGTGACCAACTGGACGAGCCGGCCCTGGCGCACGCGTCGAGCCCGACGGGCGCGGCGGCGGACACGGGCACGCACTGGAACCAGCAGGGCCCCGTGCCGCAGGAGCCGGCCGTCGGCTCGGACGGCAAGCTGACCGTGGCCGAGCTCTACCTGGACCGCGCCGCGGCGGCCTCGCCGTTCGGCGACGACCAGGAGTTCCCGCTGCCACCGGAGAAGCTGCGGTACAACCACCCGGACGAGCACTAGACGACCCCGCGGATGCAGGGCCTCGGCCACCGGTCAGAGGCTCTGCATCGCGGCCGCGTAGCGGTCCGTGACCTTCGCCTGCAACAGGCGCGCCACCGGCGCGCCCAGCTTCACCCACCACTTGGCCGGACGGCTGAACGCCCGCACGTCGAACCATACGTGCCCTTCGGCGTCGGTGGAGAGCAGGAACGCCTCCTCGCCGGTCTCCACGTGCCCGGGCAGCGTCCCGAACCCGAACCCGTAGCGGCCGGGCTCGTCGACGATCCACACGATCCTGCACGGCACCCACAGCCGCAGCGGGCCCGCCCCGATCCCGGACGCGAACTCGACCCCGAGCCCGGCCCGCTCCGCGTCCGTGCGCACCCTGAGCCCGGCCCCGTGCTGCGGCCGCCAGCGGGCGAGCGCCTCGGCCGCCGCCGCGAACCCCGCCGTGAGGCGGACCCGCCGGGTCACGTGCAGATAGCCGGCCGGCAGCGGACCCTCGCGCGTCGCGCCGACCTCGGCGTATGTGACATCCACGGGGCCCAAGGTAACAACGGCGCCTACGAGGGCAGCAGGGGCTCCAGCGCGTGCACGATCGGCGCGTCGGCGGGCAGCCACGGCACGCTGTCGAGCTCCCCCGCGCCCAGCCAGCGCAGGTCGCTGTGCTCGAGCGGGAGCGGCTGGCCGCCGTTGATCAGCGTCGCGATGTACACCCGCAGGATCGCGGTCCCGTTCAGCATCGCGATGTCGTCCCCGACCCGCTCGCCCACCGCGACGTCGACCCCGAGCTCTTCCTGGCACTCGCGCACCAGCGCCTGCTCCTCGGTCTCCCCCGGATCGACCTTGCCCCCGGGGAACTCCCACTTTCCGGCCATTTCGGGCGGTTGGGCTCTTTCGCACGCCAAAACGCGCCCGTCGGCGATGATCGCCGCGCCGACGATGATCCGTGGCATCAACCGTTCGGTCTGCACGGGCAACCAGGGTGCCAGATCCATATGAAGTTCCGGTGGCGGGCTATGCCCTGTTGTTCACCAGACGAGGGAAAAGTGGCCGTGGACAGATCCCCCGGTTGCTAGTCAGACTTGCAGACACCGTTGATGACGGGCAGGCTTCGAATCGGCCACAAGCCGGCAACGATGCCGTGGGAGGGTAGGTCGACATGCGGGCCCGGTGGAGCGATGATCACCGCGACTATCTCAGCGATGCGCTGGCCTTACTACAAGGCTGGACACATGACGGCGGTGAGATCCGCCGGACGCTGCATCTCGACGATTCCCAGCATGCGGCACTGACCGAGCGAATGAAAGTGGTCGCCGATGCCGTCGGCGTCCGCCCGGACGTCCGCCGCCTGGACGGCCGCACCCAGATCCGCTTACGGGTGCCCGGCAGCGACGAGTCGGACCTCTCCCCGGGCGAAGTGACGCTTGCCGCACGCATCGAGGACCTGTACAAGAACATCATTGCCGGAGCGGCATAAAAGATCCTTGCTCGGGCCCGCGTCACCTGCGGACCGTCGCTCCCGCCAGAAATCCCGGCGTCCGTGCGGACAAGACCGCACGGCACCGATGTGCCGGGCGCTGCGCGCCCGGCCGATCGGAACCGGCTCAGTACTCGCCCTTGATGACGAAGAACGAGCCGCGGATGGTGCCGGCGAGCTTCGACCGCTGACGGGCGAACTTGAAGCGGTCCGCGAGCTCCTCCGGGACCTCCATCCCGTCCGAGAGCTTGAAGCCGACGGCGCGCTTCCCGCCGTCCTCGACGGTGTAGAGCACGTTGACCGACAGGCCCGACTCGTAGAACACGTAGGTCCAGCGGACGCCCTCGACCTCGAAGGACGTCACCTCCAGCGGCCGGGAGCCGATGGCGAGGTCCCGCTCCTCCCGCAGGATGCGGTGCACGTACTCCACCGCATCCGGGGCCGCCGTCGCCGGCTCGACCGTGAAGACGTGGTCGTACTTGTTCTTGAAGTAACGGGCCTCGTTGGCGCGCAGGCCGGCGAGGGCCTCGGCCACCGGTGAGGTCTCCAGGCCGGTGGTGGAGACGGTCTCGAAATCGACCACGTACGACAAGGTGCGCTCCTAGACGTTGAACCGGAACTCGACGACGTCACCGTCCTGCATGGTGTAGTCCTTGCCCTCGATGCGGACCTTGCCCGCGGCCTTCGCGGCGTTCATCGAGCCCGCCGTCATCAGGTCGTCGAACGAGACCACCTCGGCCTTGATGAAGCCGCGCTGGAAGTCCGAGTGGATCACGCCGGCCGCCTCCGGGGCGGTCGCGCCGGTCGGGATCGTCCAGGCGCGGGTCTCCTTGGGCCCGGCGGTGAGGTACGTCTGCAGGCCCAGGGTCCGGAAGCCCACCCGGATCAGCTGGTGCAGGCCCGGCTCCGGCTGCCCGATCGAGGCCAGCAGCTCCAGGGCCTCCTCCTCGTCGAGGTCGGTGAGCTCCGACTCGATCTTCGCGTCGAGGAAGATGGCCTCGGCCGGGGCGACGATGGCGCGCAGGTCGTCGAGGAAGGACTCGTCGGCCAGGCCGGCCTCGTCGACGTTGAACACGTACAGGAACGGCTTCGCGGTGAGCAGGTGCAGCTCGCCCAGGTCGGAGACGTCGAAGCCGGCCGCGTAGAGGGTGTTGCCCTCGTTGAGCAGCTCGCCGGCGGCCTTCGCGGCGGCCACGACGCCGGCGCGCTCCTTGCGGACCTTCGCCTCCTTCTCCAGCCGCGGCAGCGCCTTCTCGATGGTCTGCAGGTCGGCGAGGATCAGCTCGGTGTTGATCGTCTCGATGTCGTCGCGGGGCGAGACCTTGCCGTCGACGTGCACGACGTTCGGGTCGGAGAACGCCCGCACCACCTGGCAGATCGCCGACGCGTCACGGATGTTGGCCAGGAAGGCGTTGCCCCGGCCCTGCCCCTTCGAGGCGCCCCGCACCAGCCCGGCGATGTCGACGAACGACACCGGGGCCGGAATGATCTTCTGCGAGTCGTACAGCTCGGCCAGCCGCCCGAGCCGCGTGTCGGGCAGCCCGACGACGCCGACGTTGGGCTCGATGGTCGCGAACGGATAGTTCGCGGCGAGCGCGTCCCCCTTGGTCAGGGCGTTGAACAGGGTGCTCTTGCCCACGTTGGGCAGGCCGACGATGCCGATGCTGAGTGCCACAACACGTAAGCGTACGCAACAGCCGGTTCAGGCCAGTTCGATCCCCAGCTCGTCGGTCAGCCCCCGCAGCGCGCGGGCCGCCTCCCCGAACCGCCGCGGCCCGGACAGCACGTCCGGGAAGGCCGGGTCCGAGAGGTGCGGCTCCAGCGAGGCGAAGCCCTCGAACCCGGAGTCGCGCAGGGCGGTAAGCGTCTCGGGCAGCTCCCCGTCGCCGTACCCGGCCGGCACCTCGATCCCGTCGGCCGCGCGGGCGTCCTTCACCTGCAGGTACTCGATGTAGGGCCGCAGCATCGCGAAGCCCTCGGTGAACGGCCGCACGCCCACCTGCACGAAGTTCGCGTTGTCCCACGCCACCCGCAGCGCCGGCGACCCCACGGACTCGATCAGGTCCAGCACGCGCTCGGGCGTGTCGCCGTAGATCGCCTTCTCGTTCTCGTGCACCAGGACGACCGACTCGCGCTCGGCGACGTCCGCAAACGCGCGCATCCGGCGCACCACCGTGTCGCGCACGTCCGCCGCGGCGACCCCGTCGGGCCGGTAGAAGGAGAACAGCCGCACGTACCGCGCCGAAAGCCTCCGGGCCACCCACACCACGCGCTCCAGCCGGGCCTGCTCGGCCGCCGGATCGTCGCCGACGCCGCTCTTGCCGATCGGCGACGCGACGGCCGACACCCCGACGCCGTGGCGCGCCAGCACGTCGGCCAGGCGGGCGACGTCCTCGTCGGCCAGGTCCACGACGTTCGTGCCCCACGCGCTGCGGACCTCGACGTGCCGCGCGCCAAGAGCCAGAAGCACCGGCAGCTGTACCGCCGGATCCGCATCGATCTCATCCCCGAACCCCGACAACGTCCACCGCACCATGCCGGCAATTATGAAGGGCTACGCGATTATGAAGGGATGGAAGCCGATGCCGTCGCGCGGACGTCCCGCCCGGGAACGACCACCGGTCTGGCCGCGCAGCTGCGCGCGCTCGGACTGCCCCCGGGAGCGACAGTCGTCACCCACTCCGCGCTGTCGCGCCTGGGCTGGGTGGCCGGCGGCGCGCACACCGTCGTGCTGGCGCTGCTGGAGGCGCTCGGCCCGCAGGGCACGCTGGTGATGCCGACCCACTCGCGGCAGCTGACCGAGCCCGCGGACTGGGGCAACCCGCCGGTCCCGGAGCCGTGGTGGGAGATCATCCGGGCCGAGACGCCCGCGTACGACCCGCGCATCACGCCGACGGGCTACATGGGCGCGGTCGTCGAGTGCTTCCGCTCGTTCCCGGGCGTCGTGCGCAGCGCCCACCCGACGGTCTCGTTCGCCGCGCTCGGCCCGCTCGCGGATCGGATCACCGGCGGCCACGGGCTGGACGACGGCCTCGGCGAGGGCTCGCCGCTGGCCCGGCTCTATGAGGCGGACGCGTGGGTCCTGCTGCTCGGCGTCGGGCACGACAACAACACGTCGCTGCACCTCGCCGAGTACCGCGCGGACGCCCCGAAGCGGTACCTGCGCCAGGGCTCCCCCGTGCTCGCCGACGGGGAGCGGCGCTGGGTCACGTACCGGGAGCTGGCCGACGACACCTCGCTCTTCGAGCCGCTCGGCGCCGACTTCGCCGAGATCACCGGCGGCGAGCGGGTGGGCCCGGTCGGGGCCGGCACCGGCCGCCTGATGCGCCAGCGCGAGCTCGTCGACTTCGGCACCCGCTGGCTGTCCCAGCGCGCGGCGAACGTCGAGAACGAGGGAGGGCCGCGCGGCGTCGCCTAGGTGGAGGGCTGAACGACGACACGCGGCCCTTGGCACGGGCGGCGCGGACTGTGAGGGGGGATCGTCCGGGCCACCCGACCGAGAAGTCTGATTCCCGAACGATTCTCGCGACATGTCCGGCCTGTGCCGCAATGCGGACATGGCGCAATGTGGACAGGTCGGCGCGGCGGCCCGGTCGGGCCGACCCGGCACACGGCGCGGCGACCCAACGCCCCGGCCCCGGCGGCCCCGGCGGCCCCGGCGAGCCGGCTCCACCGCCCGGCACGGCGGCGGCCTCAGGCGAGCCAGCCCCGGCGCCCCGCCTCGAACGCCAGCCCGGCCCGGGTATCGACCCCCGCCGTGGCCATCACCCGCTCCAGACGCCGCTGGACGGTACGTTTGCTCACACCCAGCTGCGAGGCGATCGACTTGTCCGGGAACCCGGCCACGAACAGCGACAGCAGCAGCCGCTCGGCCCCGACCGGCCCCGCGTCCGCATCGCCCTCCAGCAGCGGCGCCGCCCGCTCCCAGGTGCCCTCGAACAGCGCCAGCAGCGCGTCCAGCAGCTCACTGCGCCGGATCAGCGCGGCCGTCGGCTCCACCAGGCCGAGGTCGCGGTCGGGCACGAGGGGGCAGATGGCGATGGCGCGGTCGGCGATCGCGAGCCGGACCGGCAGCGCGTCGACGACCCGCGCCCGCTCGCCCCGGCGCACGGAGGCCGCGATGCCGTCGAGCTCCCCGGGCATCTCGATGAGCGCCCGTTCGTAGATCGCGCGGTACCGGACCCCGCGGGCCAGCGCCGAAGACTCCTCGGTGTTCTCGGGCCCGGCCATCGCGATCGGGTTGACGCGGCAGAACCACAGGATCTCGTCCTGCGCCGAGTCCTGCATGTCGCGCAGCCGCTCCCGCAGCGCCGAGGCGCCCACCACGATCTCGACGAGATGGTCGGCGATCCGCCGCCGCGACGTCGCCCGGTACTCCTCGGTGAGCCCCGCCACCACCCGCCGCGCCGAGTCGAGGGCCCGCTGCCGGCGCAGGAGGGCGTCGCCGAGCGCGACGTCGGGCGGCAGCGGCTCGAAGATCGGCCCGCCCCGCGCGAGGCCCTTGGCCCGCAGCGACTCCAGCAGGCGGGCGACCTCGGCGGCCGGGATGTCCGCGCGCTCGGCCAGGTCGTCGGTGCCCGCGCCGGCCAGACGCACCAGCAGCCGGTACACGCTCTGCTCGGCCGGGTTCAGCAGCTCCATGTCCTCGGACATGATCGTTAGCCTACGAACGGCCGCCGCCTGTGACGAGGGGGCGGCGGCCGGACGTTCAGGCCTGGGCCAGCGGGTCGCTCTTCGGGTCGTCGTAGTGCACGGTGTCGAAGTGCCCGTCGTGGTCACTGTCGGTCACGGCGTAGTCGCGGCGGCCGTCGCCGTCCTCGTCGCGGGCGATGTAGTCGGCCCGGCCGTCGTGGTTCGTGTCGCGGATGTCGGTGTCGATGTGCCCGTCGCCGTCGGAGTCGACGATCACCCGGTCGAACCGGCCGTCGCCGTCGGAGTCGAGCGCCGCGACGTCCTTGTGGCCGTCGCCGTCGGTGTCGACGAAGACGGCGTCGATGCGCCCGTCGCCGTCGAGGTCGCGCAGCTCGGTCTCGAGCGTGCCGTCGCCGTCGGTGTCGATCGCGATCCGGTCGATCACGCCGTCGTTGTCGTCGTCGTAGGCGGCCGCGTCGGCCACGTTGTCGCCGTCGCGGTCCAGCGCGTAGATGGTCTCGCCGTGCTCGCCGTGCACCTGCACGATCCGCGGCTCGTTGTCGTCGGCCGCCCCCAGCCCGGCGTGCGCGGAGCCGTGGTCGGCGGCCTCAAGTCCCTCGGTGGCCTCGTGGTCAGTCATAGCGAACAGACTAGGGCCGGGCGTCGTACAAGTACGCGTCCGAATCCCGCCAGTCGACGGCCCCCGCGCGGGGCAGGATGGAGTCGTGGAACTCGACTTCGAAACCTGTCGCAAGGCGGCGACCAGCCGCGACTCGCGCTTCGACGGCGTGTTCGTCACCGCGGTCAAGTCGACCAAGATCTATTGCCGCCCCTCCTGCCCGGCGATCGTGCCGAAGCGGGAGAACGTGCGGTTCCTGCCGACGGCCGCGGCCGCGCAGCGCGAGGGCTTCCGCGCGTGCCTGCGCTGCCGGCCCGACGCGGCGCCCGGCTCGCCCGACTGGGACGTGCGGGGCGACGTGGTCGGGCGCGCGATGCGGCTCATCGCCGACGGGGTGGTCGACCGCGACGGGGTGCCGGGGCTCGCGGGCCGGCTCGGGTACACCGAGCGCCACCTGCACCGCATGCTCGCGGCCGAGGTGGGGGCGGGCCCGCTCGCCCTGGCCCGGGCGCAGCGCGCGCAGACCGCGCGGGTGCTCATCGAGACGACCCGGCTCGGGCTGGCCGACATCGCGTTCGCGGCCGGCTTCGGCAGCGTGCGCCAGTTCAACGACACGGTCCGCGAGATCTACGGCCGCACCCCGTCGCAGCTGCGGGAGCGGCGCACGCAGCCCGAGACGGACGAGGGCCTGATCTCGGTGCGGCTGCCGTACCGGGCCCCGCTGCACGCCGAGGCGCTGCTGACGTTCCTCGGCGACCGCGCGGTGGCCGGGATCGACGGGCTGGACGCGGAGGGGTACCACCGCAACCTGCGGCTGCCCCACGGCATCGGGCGGGCGACCCTGGCCCCGCACCCGGGCCACGTGGCCGCCACGCTGCGCCTGACCGACCTGCGCGACCTGGCCCCGGCGGTGGCGCGCTGCCGGCGGCTGTTCGACCTCGACGCCGACCCGGCCGCCGTCGACGCCGTGCTCGGCGCCGACCCGGCCCTGGCGCCGATGGTGCTCAAGGAGGAGGGCGTGCGGGTACCGCGCGCCACCGACGGCTTCGAGATCGCCGTGCGGGCCGTGGTCGGCCAGCAGATCTCGGTCGCCGCCGCGCGCACCGTGCTGCGCAAGCTGATCAGCGCCGACGCCGGGCTGTTCCCGAGCGCGGAGGAGCTGCTGGCGCTGCCCGACGAGGCGTTCGCGATGCCCGAGTCGCGCCGGCGCACCCTGCGCGGGCTCGCCACCGCGGTCGTCGACGGGCTGGACCTCGACGGCGGCGGCGACCGCGACGAGACCGTCGAGCGGCTCAAGGCGCTGCCCGGCATCGGGGACTGGACCGCGCAGTACACCGCGATGCGCGCCCTCGGCGACCCCGACGCCTTCCTGCCCACCGATCTCGGGGTGCTGCGCGGCGCGCGGGCCGCCGGGCTCCCCGACAACCCGAAGGCCCTGGCCGCACACGCCGAGCGCTGGCGGCCCTGGCGGTCCTACGCCGCCATCAGACTCTGGAGGATGCCATGAGCACGTACTGGACCACGACGAACACCCCCGCCGGCCCGTTCACCATGCTCACCGACGCGGACGAGACGGTGCTGGCCAGCGGCTGGACCACCGATGTGCCCGGGCTCATGAAGCTCGCACGGCTCTCGGGCACGCCGGAGCAGCGCGCCGATCCGGGGGTACCGCTGAAGGCTCTGCAGTCCTATGTGGACGGCGATCTGGCCGCGATCGACGGCGTCGCGGTGCGCCAGCGGGGCGGGTCGTTCATCGCACACGCGTGGGACGTGCTGCGGCAGGTGCCCGCAGGCGCGCCGGTGACCTACACCGAGTTCGCCGAGCGGGCCGGGCGCCCGGCCGCGGTCCGCGCGGCCGCGATGGCCTGCGCGACGAACGCCGCGGCCCTGTTCGTGCCCTGCCACCGGGTGCTGCGCCTGGACGGGACGCTGGGCGGGTTCCGCTGGGGCCTGCCGGTCAAGCGCTGGCTGCTGGAACATGAGGCTATCTGAATATCGCTTGGCGACGATGTAACGGGACAAGTACGTTTGAAGCATGTCAGCGACCGCCGCGCACCTGCAGGCGCGGCGGCCCGGCAAGGCCCACGCGCTGTGGCGCATGCGGGTCTACCTGCAGCCGTACTACCGGCTCACCGCGTGGTCGATGCTCGCCGCGGTGCTGTCCACCGCGGCCAGCCTCGCCATTCCACTGCTCATCCAGCGCGTCGTCGACGGCCCGGTGCGCCACGGCGACACCCGCGGCCTGTTCCTGCTCGGCGGGCTCGCCGTCGCGCTCGGGGTGTGCGAGAGCGTGCTGAGCTTCATCCGCCGCTGGGCCCAGTCGGCCTCGTCGGTGGGCATGGAGGCGCGGCTGCGCGAGGATCTGTACGCGCACCTGCAGCGCCTGCCCATCGAGTTCCACGACCGCTGGCAGTCCGGGCAGCTGCTCTCGCGGGCCACCGCGGACCTGTCCTCGATCCGGCGGTTCCTGTCCTTCGGGCTCTTCTTCTTCGTGCTCAACCTCGCCACCTACCTGGCCGTGTCGGGACTGCTGATCCACCTGTACTGGCCGCTGGGCCTGTTCGTGGCGCTCAGCGCGATCCCGCTGTTCCTCATCGTGCGGCGCTTCACCGGGCGGTACTTCGCCGCCTCGCGCGAGCTGCAGGACGCGATCGGCGACCTGACCACCCAGGTCGAGGAGTCGGCGCAGGGCATCCGGGTGATCCGCGCGTTCGGCCGGCGCGACCACATGAGCGAGCGCTTCACCGGGGGCGCCCGGCACGTGCACGACCTCGGCGTGGGCAAGAGCCGCATGGTGGCGCGCACGCTCTCGCAGTTCGACCTGGTGCCCAACGTGACGCTCGCGGTGGTGCTGGTGGCCGGGGCCGTGCAGGTCTCGCGGGGCCAGCTCACCGTCGGCACGCTTGTCGGGTTCGTGGCGCTGCAGGTGATGCTGGTCTGGCCGATCGACATCCTGGGTTGGATCATCGCCAACGCGCAGGAGGCGATGAGCGCGTCCGCGCGCATCTACGAGGTGCTCGACAGCGCGCCGTCCATCGTGGACCGCCCGGGGGCCGCCACGCTGTCCACTGTGGAGGGCCGGCTGCGCTTCTCCGGCGTCGAGTTCGGCTACGAGCCCGGCCGGCCGGTGCTGCGCGGCATCGACCTCGAGGTCGAGCCGGGCGAGACCGTGGCGATCGTCGGGCTCACCGGCAGCGGCAAGACGACGCTCGTCTCGCTCGTCCCGCGGCTGTACGACGTGGACGCCGGGGCGATCACCATCGACGGGCACGACATCCGCGACATCCGCCTCGACTCGCTGCGCCGGATCGTGGGCACCGCCTTCGAGGACCCGACGCTGTTCTCGATGAGCGTGCGGGAGAACCTGACGCTCGGCCGCACCGACGCCACCGACGCCGAGATCGCCGAGGCCCTCGACATCGCCCAGGCGGGATTCGCCTACGAGCTGCCGTGGGGCCTGGACACGCGCATCGGCGAGCAGGGGCTCTCGCTGTCGGGCGGGCAGCGCCAGCGCCTCGCCCTGGCCCGCGCGGTCGTCGGGCGGCCGCGGGTGCTCGTGCTCGACGACCCGCTCTCGGCGCTGGACGTGCACACCGAGGCGCTCGTCGAGGCGGCGCTGTCGACCGTGCTGGCGGGGACGACGGCGCTGCTCGTGGTACACCGGCCGTCGACGATCGCCCTCGCCGACCGCGTGGCGTTCCTCGACGGCGGCCGCCTCGCCGCGATCGGGACGCACTCGCACCTGCTGGCCACGTGCCCCGGCTACCGCGAGGTGCTGCGTGGCGCTTGACGTCCAGCGGTGGCGGGGCACCGCGACGGAGGAGCCCGACCCGACCCGGCGCGTCGCCAGCCGGCGGCTGCTGGGCTCGCTGCTGCGCCCACACCGGGCGGCCATCGCCGCGCTCGTCGCGCTGCTGCTGGCCCAGAACCTGGCCGGGATGGCCGGGCCGCTGCTGGTGAAGCTGGGCATCGACCGCGGCATCGGCCACCCGCCGACGCTGGTGCTCGTCACCGTCCTGTTCGGCCTGGCCACCGCGGCCGAGTTCGGCACCCGGCGGGCGTTCCTGGCGCTGTCGGGCCGGGTCGGCAACGCCGTGCTGCTCGACCTGCGCGGCCGCGTGTACAACCACCTCCAGCGGCTGTCGATCGGCTTCCACGAGCGGTTCACCTCGGGCCGGGTCATCGCGCGGCTCACCAGCGACGTCGACAACATCTCCGAGCTCGTCGACGGCGCGCTGGACGACCTGGTGCTCGCCGCGCTGTCGGTGCTCTCGGTGGCCGGCATCCTGCTGTGGCTCGACCCGCCGCTGGCCCTGGTGACGCTCGCGTCGTTCCCGTTCCTGCTGTGGCTCTCGCGCTGGTTCCAGCGGGCCAGCGCGCGGGCGTACCGCCGGACCCGCGAGACGATCGCGCTGGTCATCATCCACTTCGTCGAGTCGCTGGGCGGCATCCGCGCCGTGCAGGCCTTCCGGCGCGAGCGGCGCAACGACGAGATCTTCGCCGCGGTCAACGGCGACTACCGGGACGCGAGCCTGCGCGCGCAGCGGCTCGTCGCGACGTACTCCCCCGCCATCAAGATGATCGGCAACGTCTCGGTCGCCGTGGTGCTCACCTACGGCGGCTGGCGGGTGCTGCACGGGCGCACCGAGGTCGGGGTGCTTGCCGCGTTCCTGCTCTACCTGCGCCGGTTCTACGAGCCGATGCAGGAGCTGTCGCAGTTCTACAACACGCTGCAGTCCGCGACGGCCGCCCTGGAGAAGCTGGCGGCGGTACTCGATGAGCCACCCGCGGTCGCCGAGCCGCGCACGCCCACACGCCTCGCCGCGGCGCGGGGCGAGCTCGCCTTCGACGCGGTCGAGTTCGCCTACGACGCCGGGCGCCCGGTGCTGCCACCGCTGGACCTGTTCGTCCCCGCCGGGCAGACGATCGCGCTGGTCGGCGCGACCGGCGCCGGGAAGTCCACGCTGGCCAAGCTCGTCGCCCGCTTCTACGACCCGACGGCCGGCACGGTCGCCCTCGACGGCGTCGACCTGCGCTCGCTGGCCGAGGACGACCTGCGCCGCGCGATCGTGATGGTGACCCAGGAGAACTACCTCTTCTCCGGCACCGTCGCCGACAACATCGCCTTCGGCCGCCCGGGCGCGACACGGGCCGAGGTGGAGGCGGCCGCGGCGGCGATCGGGGCGGACGCGTTCATCCGCGGGCTGCCGGACGGGTACGACACCGACGTCCGCAAGCGCGGGGGACGCCTTTCGGCCGGACAACGCCAACTCGTGGCGTTCGCGCGCGCCTTTCTGGCCGACCCCGCGGTGCTGATTCTCGACGAGGCGACGTCCTCTCTGGACATCCCGAGCGAGCGGCTGGTCCAGCAGGCGCTGCGCACGATCCTGGCCTCGCGGACCGCGCTGGTCATCGCCCACCGCCTGTCCACAGTGGAGATCGCCGACCGCGTGCTCGTCCTGTCCGGCGGCCGGATCGTCGAGGACGGCCCGCCGTCGGCCCTGATCAGCGGCGGCGGCCACTACGCCGACCTGCACGCCCAGTGGCGTGACTCCCTGCTCTGATTCTGTCGGGAAATTGACAGTTGTGCCCGTCGGTCTGCGTGAATGGCGGGGTTCATGCCGTCGATCTACCGTTGATACATCGGTTCGTGGGAGGATTCTCGTCACGCTAAGGATCTCGGCTTGTTGCCCGTAGTGATCTTCGGAGGGTCTCCTCGGTTCGTGGGGCGTTTGTTGCACTCGCTTTGGTACGGCGCGGATGAAGAGGACCGATGACTGGCGGACGCTGGAGTGGCCAGACCCGATTTCTCGTCGTGTTCGTCGGGCTGGCGCTTGTCGCCCTGGGTGTGCTGACGACGGTGCAGTTCCGCAGCACCGCCGGGGCCGCCGCCCTGGTCGGCGCCGGCGTGCTGGTCGGCCTCGCGGGCCTGTCCGGCGGCATCATCAACGTCCGCTCCACCGACCGCGAGGAGCGGCTCGCCTCCGCGGGCCGGGCCCAGCAGGACGGTGACGCCGAGGGCGCCTACGACCGCTTCGTCCAGCTCATCCGCGGCCACGCCCCGCAGGCCATCGCCTACCACGAGGGCGCCAACGCCGCGCTCTACGAGGCCGCCGGCCGCGAGGGACAGAAGCTGCAGCCCGTCTTCGGGTACTTCCTGGGCCCGATCGCCATGTCCGAGGCCCACATCATCGTCGACATCCGGGCCGGCACCGGCTTCTCGATCGCGCGGATGCAGGCGACCCTGCAGGCCCTGCTGGTCGGCCCGACGGCCTCGTTCCAGGCCGCCCTGGTCATCATCAACGCCGCCCCGGACGACTCGCTCCTCGGCTCCGTGCGCCAGCTCAGCACCGCGCTCGACCGCCCGGTCGCGGCCGTCGCCTGGCGCCTCGGCGACCACTCCGACGCCATCTCCGACGCGATCGTCTCCCTGCGCCGCGAGCTGCGCCGCCGCGAGCGCGAGTCCCCGATCGACGTGCCGTCGGAGATCCTCGACGAGTACGAGCCGGCCTACGACCCGCCGGAACCGTTCGAGCCCGTACGAATCCCGAGCCGCCCGGTCGTCGCCCCGCCGCCTCCGCCGCCTCCGCCGCCCCCGGCGATCCCGCACCAGCAGCCGCAGCGCATGGACGATGACGACGTGTACCCGCACGTCACGTCCTCGACCGTGTACGGCAGCGCCGCCGAGCACCACGACGACGACCCGGACCGGGTCGAGTGGCCCGCCCCCGAGCCCCGCCGCCGCCCGTCCCCGGCCCCGCGCGTCTACGACGACTCGGCGACCTGGCAGCGCGCGACCGACCTGCACTGGCGGGGCCAGCTCCAGGAGGCCGAGGAGGCGTACCGCGAGATCGTCGACGCCCGCGCCCACGCCCTCGGCTGGGACCACCCGGACACCCTGACCGCCCGCGACCAGCACGCGACGGTCCTGCGCGACCTGGACCGCCTCGCCGAGGCCCTGGTGGAGTGCGACGAGGCCCTGACCGCCCGCGTGCGCATCCTGGGCGAGGACCACCCCGACACGCTGACCAGCCGCAGCCACCTGGCCACGATCTACCACCAGCTCGGCGACCTGACCCGCGCCGAGGGCGAGCACCAGCGGGTGCTGGAGTCCCGCACCCGCGTCCTGGGCGCCAACCACCAGGAGACGCTGATCAGCCGCAGCAACCTCGCCAAGGTCTACCAGGACATGGGCGAGCTCGACCGAGCGATCGACGAGCACGGCACCGTGATGCGCGCTCGGGCGCGCCTGCTCGGCCCGGAGCACCGCGACACCCTGATGAGCCGCAGCCTGCTGGCGTCGGCCCTGCACCACGCGGGCCGCCTGGGCGACGCGGAGTCCGAGCACCGCGCGGTCCTGGGCAGCCGGCTGCGGCTCCTGGGCCCGGTGCACCTGGACACCGCCGTCTCCCGCCACCGCCTCGCGAGCGTGCTCCACGACCTCGGGCGGCTGGACGAGGCCATCACGGAGTACCGCGCGGCCCAGGCCGTCTACGCCGAACTCCTGGGGGCGTCGAGCCCCTTCGCGCGGGCGGCGGCGTCGGACCTGGCCCTGGCCGAGCGAGCCCTGCGGGGCGCGCAGGGCAGCCACCGCTACTGATCGCGCACGGCGGGGCGCCGTCAAGTCGGGCACGCCGATAAGTCGGGCGCTCCGCGCCGCGCAGCGATAAGTCGCGCGCTCCGCGCCGCGCAGCGATAAGTCGCGCGCTCCGCGCCGCGCAGCGATAAGTCGCGCGCTCCGCGCCGCGCAGCGATAAGTCGCGCGCTCCG
>NZ_JBEZDS010000016.1:127375-217974 GCF_040648435.1 Dactylosporangium sp. NPDC049140
TCCGCGCCGCGACTTATCGGATATTTCGGTTATGCCGGAATGTGCCCGACGCGACCAAGGCGGCCAGCAGACCTCAGCGGGCGGTGGCGATGACGCTCACCGGCGGGTCGCCGTGGCGGTACAGGGTGTCGACGACCACCCGCAGGCCCGGGTTCGCCAGCACGCGGTCGTAGCTGCGGTCCTTGATGCGATCGCGGTCGAACTCGATGCGGCCGGCGGCGCCCGGCTCGTACCGCACCCAGGTCTCCTCCCCGACCATGGGCCCGGCCGTCCCGCGGAGCTTGACCTTGATCGCGGCCTCGAACGAGGCGGCGTCGTCGGGGTACACGCGGACGCGCACCGTGTACCGCGCCGAGCGGGCGTGGCCGTGCCCGTCGACGTTCTGCAGGCCGAGGTCGACGTGCACGATCTCGCCGCGCGCGGTGATCGCCTGGGCGCCGGGCTTCCGGCCGAGTCCGAACATGGGCGCGACGCTAGAACCCCGCGGGCCGCGGCTCGATCATGTCCGCGACAGACGCGAGTCAGAGATCTTCCGAGCGAGCGCGGCGGCCCCGGGCGCGAGACCCGGGGCCGCCGGCCAGGTCAGAAGTCGCCGCCGAAGTCGCCGCCGTCGAAGCCGCCGCCGTCGTCCCAGCCGCCGCCGTCGCCACCGTCCCAGTCACCGCCGTCGCCGTCACCGCCGCCGTCGTCCATGGCCTGGTCGAAGCCCTGGTCGTACCCCTGGTCCTGGCCCTGGTCGAAGCCGGCGTTGTACGCCGCGTCGTAGCCGTGGTCGCCGAAGGAGTTGTCGAAGAGGGCGTCGAAGACCAGGACCGAGCCGATGCCCCACGCGCCGGCCACGAGGGCCGTCTTCCACCAGGGCTCGGAGTACCAGCCCGCGGGTACCCCGCGGCCGGCCACGGCGCCGCCGGGGTAGTAGTACGGCGTGCCGTTCGCCGGCTGGGGGCTGGCGCGGTACGAGTGGCCCTGGACGTTGACCTCGCGCTCCTTGGTGATCTGACCGGCCCGGGCGCCCGCGAGCGGGGGCAGGTCGGGGCCGGGGTCGAGGCCCATCGCCGTGCGGGCCGCGCGGATGTAGGCCAGGCCCTCGAGCGCGGTCTCGCGCGCGAGGTCGAACTGCTTGAGGCTTGTCGCGCGCTCGAGCTGCCCGCCTGAGGCGTTGTACCGCTCGCTCGCGTCCACCAGCGCCTGCTTGACCGCCGGCTGGTCGCCGGAGAGATTCATGAGCTGCCCACCGAGCCGCTCGTACCAGCGCAGGGCCTCCTCCCGCGCATCGGCCAGCTGCTGCGCCTCACGCTTCCTGCGCCCGAAGCCGAACACCGTCACCACTCCAACCAGGACGAGTAACCCATGCCTCCGACGGTACCGGTTTCTGTCATACCCCTACGGCATGCTGAATACCGTGGATCTCGTCCTCCTGATCATCGGTCTTCTGCTCGGTGCCGCGCTCGGCTGGTACGCCGCCCGGTCGCGCTCGGCCGTCGACCTGGCCAAGCTCGAGGCGACGCTGCAGGCCACCCGCGACGGGGAGGCGCGGCTGGAGTCCTCGCTGCGCGCGCTGACGCTCGAGGCCCGCGGGCAGACCCAGGACGCCGTGGCCGACGCGGTGGCGCCGCTCAACGAGGCGCTGCTGCGCTACGAGCGCCGGGTGGCGGAGCTGGAGCGCGACCGCGTGGGGGCCTACGAGTCGCTGCGCGAGCAGGTGCGCGCCATGCACGAGGTCTCCGGCGAGCTGCGCACCGAGACGCATCGCCTGGTCTCGGCCCTGCGCGCGCCCACGGTCCGCGGCCGCTGGGGCGAGCAGCAGCTGCGGCGGATCGTCGAGGCCGCGGGCATGCTCGAGCACTGCGACTTCGACGAGCAGGTCAGCGCCGCGACCGAGGACGGCGTCGTGCGCCCCGACCTGGTCGTGCGCCTGCACGGCGGGCGCCAGGTGGTCGTGGACGCGAAGGCGCCCCTGGAGGCGTACCTGTCGGCGCTGGAGTCCCCCGACGAGCAGAGCCGCACGGCCCGGCTCACCCAGCACGCCAAGCACGTGCGCGCCCACGTCGAGGCCCTCTCGGCCAAGTCCTACTGGACCGCGTTCGAGCCCGCCCCCGAGTTCGTGGTCCTGTTCGTGCCGGCCGACACGTTCCTCGACGCGGCGCTCCAGCACGACCCGGGCCTGCTCGACCACGCCTTCGCGCGGAACGTGATCCTCGCCACCCCGGCCACGCTCGTCGCCCTGCTGCGCACCGTCGCCTACGCGTGGCGCCAGGACTCCCTGACGACCAACGCCCTCGCGGTCCACCAGACGGGCCGCGAGCTGTACGCGCGGCTGAGCACCATGGGCGAGCACCTGGCGAAGGTCGGCACGTCCCTGGCGACGGCCGTGACGTCGTACAACCGGGCGGTCGGCTCCCTGGAGGGCCGTGTCCTGGTCAGCGCGCGCCGGCTCGCCGAGCTGGGCGTGAGCGGCGACGACCTGCCGGCCCCGCCCCAGGTCGAGGCCACCCCGCGCCAGCTGCAGGCCCCGGAGCTGGTCGACGACGAGTACGAGGCGCTGCTGGCGGCGCTGCGAGAGGAGCCGCCGAAATAACGCCGGAAAAGATCAGGAGAGGGTCTTGGCCACCTCGGCCGAGCGGGCCGCGGCCTGGGCCTTCATGTCGCGCTTGAGCTCCTGGGGCAGCGAGAAGACCAGCTTCTCCTGGGCCGTGGTGATCTCGGCCACGTCGGCGAAGCCGCGCTGGGCCAGGAAGTCGAGCACGTCCATCACCAGCTCCTCGGGGACCGAGGCGCCCGACGTCACGCCGACCGTGGTCGCGTCGGTGAGCCACTCGTCCTGGATCTCCGACGCGTAGTCGATCAGGTAGCCGGCCTTGGCCCCCGCGTCCACGGCGACCTCGCGCAGGCGCTGGGAGTTCGAGGAGTTCTGCGAGCCCACGACCAGGACGATGTCGCAGTTCGGGGCCATCGCCTTCACCGCGTCCTGGCGGTTGGACGTGGCGTAGCAGATGTCGTCGCTCGGCGGGGACATGAGCAGGGGCAGGCGCTGCTTGAGCCGCGCCACCGTCTCCAGCGTCTCGTCCACCGACAGCGTGGTCTGCGACAGCCAGACCACCTTCGCCGGGTCCCGGACGGTCACCTTGTCGGCGCCGTCCGGCCCGTCGACCAGCTGGATGTGGGCCGGGGCCTCGCCGGTGGTGCCGACGACCTCTTCGTGCCCCTCATGCCCGATGAGCAGGATGTCGTAGTCGTCCGCGGCGAAGCGGCGGGCCTCCTGGTGGACCTTCGTGACCAGCGGGCAGGTCGCGTCGATCGCGCGCAGGGAGCGGGCCTTGGCCTGGTCGTGCACCTCGGGGGCGACCCCGTGCGCGGAGAAGACCACGATCGCGCCCTCGGGCACCTCGTCGTTCTCGTCGACGAAGATCGCGCCCTTGCCCTGCAGCGTGCTGACCACGTGCTTGTTGTGCACGATCTCCTTGCGCACGTAGATCGGAGCGCCGTACAGCTTCAGCGCCTCCTCCACCGTCTGGACCGCACGGTCCACACCGGCGCAGTAGCCGCGGGGCTTGGCGAGCAGGACACGCTTCGAAGCAGTCACCCCGCCATGGTACGTGCCACCGCCCCGCCGCCCCGGGCCCGCAAAGTCGGCAGCACGGCCGCCAGCACCGCCAGAACTCCACACACGCTCACCACCGCCGCGAGCGTCCCCCACGGCATGACCAGCGTCACAGGCGCCCCGATCTCGTCCTGCAGCCCGGCCCGGCTCTCGAACAGCGCCGGCACGGCGACCGCCAGCCCGAGGAGCGACCCGACGAGCACGCAGAGCAACGCCTCGCTCACCACCACGCGCACGATCTGCCCGGTGGTCGCCCCCGTGCGGTGCAGGGTGTCGAACTCGGGGCGCCGCGCGTTCGTGGCCATGAGCAGCGTGTTGGCCACGGCGAGCCCGGTGTACCCGACCGAGATCGCCAGCAACACCCCCAGGAACAGGTCGATGAGGTCACCCTCCTCGGCCGCCTCCCGCTCCACGAACTGCCGCGCCGTCATCCGCACGGCGCCCGGCGCGGGGGCGAAGTCGCCCGCGAGGTACACCACATCGGTGAGGGCCGCCGGGTCGTGCGCGCGGACCAGATCCCGGGGAAGCTCGACGGACCCGACCCGGTCCGACACGGCGGCGACCGGCACCGCCACCACCGCCCCGTCGGCGAAGCGCAGGGGGACGGTCTGCCCCGCGGCCCAGCCGAGCTCGGGCGAGGCCACGAGACCGGCGGATCCCGGCACGCCACTCGCGACCAGGGGCCGCCCCGATTCCAGGTAGACGGTGCTGGTCAGCACGGACCGCCCCGGCTGGGCCCGCACCGCGGCCTCCGACAGCCCGGGGGTGTCGCCGGAGCGCGCGGCCACCGCCGACTCCGGGATCTTCGCGGTGTCCTCGATCCCGACCGCCGCGTCCGCCGTCTGGAACGTGCCCACGAGCAGCACCCCGAAGCCGACCGCGGCGAGCACGGGCGCCGCGGTCGAGGCCACCCGGCGGGCCGACACCCGCGCGCCCTCGCGCACCAGCAGGCCGGTCGGGCCGCGGCGGGCCGGCCAGGTGACCAGGCGCACGATCGGCACCACGAAAACCGGCGCGAGGAGGGCGGCCGCCACCAGCAGGACCATCGCCGAGCCCAGCACGATCGTGGGCTTCTGCTCGGCCGAGGACCCGGGCAGGAGCAGGGCCAGGCCGCCGCCGAGGGCGAGCAGCGCCAGGCCGGTGATCCACCGCGCGAGCGTCATCGGGCGCGGCTCGGCCGCGGCCACCCGCAGCGCCTCCAGCGCCGGCACCCGCGAGGCCCGGCGGGCCGACAGCCACACCCCGAGCCCGGCGACGACGAGCCCCACCGCGATCGCGGCGACGGGCGCCCACCAGGTGAACCCGACCCGGAACCCGGCCGGCTCCAGCCCGGTCGCCACGAACGGGCCGGCCGCCAGCGGGGCCAGCGCGACGCCGAGCAGCGCGCCCGGCACGCCGGCGCCGAGCGCGACCAGCAGGGCCTCGCCGAGCAGCATCCGGCGGACCTGGCCGGGCGTGGCCCCGACGGCCCGGAGCAGGCCGAGCTCGCGGCGGCGCTGGGCCGCCGAGAACGCGCACGTCGAGGCGACCACGAAGATCGCGACGAAGGTACCGACGAAGACCACGGCGATGATCAGCTGCGCGCCGATCCAGCGGGTGCGCTGATCGCTCTCGGGCTCGGCCGCGCCGCGGGCGTCGCCGGTCAGCGCCGTGCCGAGGCCGCCGAGCACCGCGGGGAGCCGGCCCGCCACCTCGGCCGCGCCGGCGCCCGGGGCCAGCCACAGCGCGATGAACCGCGGGCCGGCCGCGAGCCCGTCGGCGGTGGCCGGCGCGACGTAGAAGCCGGGCCGATCGCTGGTGCCGCTCACGGTCCACGTCGCCGGGCCGGCCGCGGTGAGCACCGGCAGCGCCGCGCCCACCGGCACCCCGAGCGCCGCGTCCACCACGACCTCGCCGGGGCGGGACGGCGCGGCGCCCGCGGTCAGGGCCGCGGTCCCGGCCCACGGCCGGCCGCTGTGCAGCGCCTCGCGCCGGTCCCCCACCGGCCGGCCGTCGACGATCCGCTGCACGTAGAAGGGCCGGTCGGGCACGGCCGCGGCGACCCCCGGCACCGCGGCCAGGTCGGTGGTGAGCCGGTCCAGCTCGCCGGCCGACCATGGGCGGAAGGTCGGGAAGCCCCCGTCGGGCGGGTCGTACCGCGGCGCCGCGACGATCACGGCCGCCCCGGCCAGCTCGCCGGGCACGCGCGGGCGCGCCGCGGCCCAGAGCGACAGGCTGCCCGCGAGCACCGCGACCCCGAGCAGCAGCGCGGCGAAGGTGCCGAGGAAAGAGCTCCAGCGGTACCGAATCATGGCCAGACTCATCGCGGGGCTCCGGTCTCCAGGTGGGCCATGCGGGCGGCGATCTGCTCCGCCCCGCGGGGCTCGCGCAGCTCGTCGACGATGCGCCCGTCGGCGAGGAACAGCACCCGGTCGGCGTGCGCGGCCGCGAGCGGGTCGTGGGTGACCATCACGACGGTCTGCGCGTGCCGGTCGACGGCGGTGCGCAGCAGCCGCAGCACCTCGCGCGACGACGTGTTGTCCAGCGCGCCGGTCGGCTCGTCGGCGAAGAGCACGGCGGGCGCGGTGACCAGCGCGCGGGCGATCGCCACCCGCTGCTGCTGGCCGCCGGAGAGCTCGCCCGGGCGGTGCCCGGCCCGATCGGCCAGCCCGACCTCGGCGAGCACCGCGGCGACCTGCCCGGCGGCGGCCCGGCGGCCGGCCAGGCGCAGCGGGAGCTCCACGTTCTGCTCGGCGCTGAGCGCGGCGACGAGGTTGAACGCCTGGAACACGAAGCCGACCCGGTCGCGCCGGAGCCGGGTGAGCGCCTTCTCCGACAGCGGGCCGAGGTCCACGCCGTCGATGAGCACCCGGCCCGCGGTGGCCCGGTCGAGCCCGGCCGCGCAGTGCAGCAGCGTCGACTTGCCGGAGCCGGACGGGCCCATGACCGCGGTGAAGCTGGCCGGGGCGAACCGGGCGGATACGTCGTCGAGGGCGGTCACCGCGTGCTCCCCCGCGCCGTAGCGCCGGGTCACGGACCACAGCTCGACCGCCTGATGGGTCTGCAGTGTCGTCGTCACGCCATTGATCGAAGCCGGTCGAGGCCGCCGGCACAGTCGCGCGGCGGTGAGATCTCCCGGTAACGCCAGCACTACCGCAACGGAGGCGCGCCGCCGGTACGGTCGGCAGCATGCAGCCCCGATCGGTCATGGATGCGCTGCGGCTGCCCCCGATGCGGTTCATCACGTCCTGGTGGCCGTGGCGGTCGCTGCTGTACCTCACCACCGGCGGCGCCGTCGGCCTGGCCGCGGGCGCGGTGCTGCTCGGGCTGCTGCTGGCCGGCGCGGCGCTGAGCCTGCTGGTCATCGGGCTGGCCGGCTTCCTGGCCGCGGCCCTGTCCGGCATCGTGGTCGCCCGCGTCGAGCGCCGGCGCCTGCGCATGGTCGACGACATCCGCCTGACCGACCCGCACCGCCGCCCCGACCGGCCCGGCCTGCGCCGCTGGGTCGCGACGCGGCTCGCCGAGCCGGCGACGTGGCGGGAGCTCGGCTACACGATGCTCATGGTCACGGCCCTGTGCTGGCTCGACGGGATGGTCGTGGCGCTGTGGTTCTGGATCGTGACCGCGCTCGTGGGCGGCCCGCTCTACATCCACGACGACACCCCGCTGTCGCTGACCCTCGCCGGCGCCGTCTTCGGCGTCATTCTCGGGATCGTCCTGCTGTACCCGCTGAGCGCCTGGGCCGCCGCCCGCGCCGCGATCACGCAGGCGGTGCTCGGCCCGCGGATGGAGACCAGCGCCGAGCTCACCGAGGTGGCCCGCTCCCGGGCCCGGCTCGTCGACGCCTTCGAGGTCGAGCGCCGGCGCATCGAGCGCGACCTGCACGACGGGGCGCAGCAGCGGCTCCTCGCGCTGAGCATGCAGCTCGGCCTGGCCCGGCTCGAGCTGCCGCCGGGCGCGCCGGGCGCGGAGCCGGTGGCCCGCGCGCACGAGCTCGCCAAGGAGGCGCTGACCGAGCTGCGCGAGCTCATTCGCGGGGTACACCCGAAGATCCTTTCCGACCGGGGACTGCACGCGGCCCTGCTGGAGGTGGCCGACCGCGCGCCGCTGCCCGTCGACGTCGAGGTCGCGCTGCCGGAGCGGCTGCCGGGGGCGGTGGAGGCGTGCGCGTACTTCGTCGTCGTCGAGGCCCTCGCCAACGTGGCCAAGCACAGCGCGGCGACGCGGGCACGGGTGGTCGCCTCGGTCTCCGGCGGCCGCCTCACAGTGCAGGTGCGCGACGACGGGCGGGGCGGGGCCGACCCGGCGCGCGGGAGCGGCCTGTCGGGGCTCGCCGACCGGGTCGCGGCCGGGGAGGGCACCGTGGCGCTGGCGAGTCCGGTGGGTGGGCCTACGGTGGTACACGTGGAGCTTCCTTGCGGTTCGTGACCGCCTCCGGAGAACCGTCTTGCGGGTCGTGATCGCCGAGGACGGCGTGCTCATCCGCGAGGGCATCGCCGGCCTGCTGCGCCGCTTCGGCCACGAGGTCGTCGCCGCCGTCGGTGACGCGGACGCACTGGTCGAGGCCGTGCGCGAGCACAGGCCCGGCCTCGTCGTCACCGACGTGCGGATGCCGCCCGGGTTCGGCGACGAGGGCCTGCAGGCCGCGATCCGGCTGCGCGCCGAGGACCCCGGGCTGCCCGTGCTGGTCCTCAGCCAGTACATCGAGCAGACCTACGCCGCCGAACTGCTCGAGTCGGGCCGCCGGGCGGGCGTCGGCTACCTGCTCAAGGACCGCATCGGCGACGTGGCCGAGTTCGCCGACGCCGTCGCCCGCGTCGCCGCCGGCCACACCGTCGTCGACCCGGAGGTGGTCGGGCAGCTGCTCGGCCGCCGCCGCGACCCGCTCGCCCGGCTCACCCCCCGCGAGCGCGAGGTGCTGGCGCTCATGGCCGAGGGCCGCTCGAACGCGGCGATCGCCCGGGCCCTGGTCGTGTCGGAGGCGGCCGTCGCCAAGCACATCAACGGCCTGCTCGCCAAGCTGGACCTGCCGCCCGACGACGACGTGCACCGCCGCGTCCGCGCGGTGCTGGCGTACCTGCGTGGTTAGGGTGTTGCGGTGACCGATGAGGCGTCGAGCAGTGAGAAGCCCTGGCCGGTCCGGGTCGTCAGCAACAAGATCGCGCAGTGGATCGGCCGGCTCGGCTGGATCTGGGTCGACGGGCAGGTCGCGCAGGTCACGCGGCGGCCCGGGACCAACACGGTCTTCCTCACGCTGCGCGACCCGTCGGCCGACCTCAGCCTGACCGTCACCACCAACCGCGACGTCGTCGACCTCGGCGCGCCCAACCTGACCGACGGCGCCCGGATCGTGGTCCACGCGAAGCCCGAGTTCTACGCCGCGCGCGGCTCGCTGAGCCTGCGCGCCGACGAGATCCGCCAGGTCGGCGTCGGTGAGCTGCTGGCCCGCCTGGAGCAGCTCAAGAAGCTGCTCGCCGCCGAGGGGCTCTTCGCCCGCGAGCGCAAGCGCCGGCTGCCGTTCCTGCCCCACCGCGTCGGCCTGATCACCGGCCGGGCCGGCGCGGCCGAGCGCGACGTGCTCACCAACGCACGGCGCCGCTGGCCGACCGTGGACTTCCGGGTGATAAACGTCGCGGTGCAGGGGCCGTCGGCGGTACCGCAGATCCTCGACGCCCTCGCCGTGCTCGACCGCGACGAGACGATCGACGTGATCGTCCTGGCCCGCGGCGGCGGCTCGATCGAGGACCTGCTCCCCTTCTCCGACGAGGCCCTGTGCCGCGCGGTGTTCGCCTGCCGCACGCCGGTCGTCTCGGCGATCGGCCACGAGACCGACGTGCCGCTGGTGGACTTCGTCGCCGACCTGCGCGCCTCGACCCCGACCGACGCGGCCAAGCGCATCGTGCCCGACCTGGCCGACGAGGTACGCCTCATCGGCCAGGCCAAGCAGCGCCTCGACCGCGCCCTGCGGGGCCGGCTGGACCGTGAGCAGCACCGCCTCGACGCGCTGCGCTCGCGGCCGTCGGTTGCGCGCCCGCTGACCATGGTCGAGACCCGGGCCGCCGACGTGTCCGCCCTGCGGGCCCGCGCGACCCGCAACCTCGTGCACCGCCTCGACCGGGCCGGCAGCGAGCTCGAGCACACCCTGGCCCGGCTGCGGACGCTGTCCCCGTTGGCGACGCTGCAGCGCGGGTACGCGATCGTCCAGCGCGCCGACGGCGCCGTCGTGCGCGCCCCGGCCGACGTGGCCGAGGGTGAGCGGCTGCGCATCCGGCTGGCCGAGGGCGAGCTGGGCGCGAACGCCGCCTCTTGACGTTTGCCATTTATGCGGGATGATGTCGTTCCGGCCAGTTTAGGACCGATTTCTCCGGAAGGAACGCTGTGTCCCGACGACTCCAGGACTACATGCTGGCCAGCGCCAAGAGCGGCCGCGAGGTGGTGCAGGCCGGCCCGTTCACGGTGACGATCACCGAGCACGACCCGAACGTGTACCTCAACTACGCCGTCCCGGCCCCCGGCGCCGACCCGGCCCCGGCCGACGTGGAGGCGCTGATCTCCGCGTTCACGAGCCGCGGCCGCACGCCCCGCCTGGAGTACCTGCCCGGCCTGGCCCCGGCGGTCGAGCCGGCCCTGCTCGCCGCGGGCTTCACGGTCGCCGACCGCCTGCCGCTCATGGAGTGCGGGCCGGACACCGCCACCGAGCAGCCCGTGCCGGCCGGCTTCGAGCTGGTGACCCCGACCACCGACGAGGAGATCGAGGCGATGCTCGCGGCCCAGCACGAGGCCTTCGGCGAGGCGCCCCCGACCGCGGCCCACGTCACCGCCACGCGCGCCAAGGCCGCGTCGGGCCAGATCCAGCTCCTGGCCCGCGAGACCGCGACGGGCGAGACGGCGGGCGGCGGGATCGCGGTGGCCGTGCGCGACGGGATCAGCGAGGTCGCCGGGATCGCGGTGCGGCCGCGGTACGAGCGCCGGGGCCTCGGCGCCACGCTCACCTCGCACCTGACCGGCGCCGCCTTCGCCGCGGGCGCGACCCTGGCCTTCCTCACGCCGGCCGGCGAGCCCCAGGAGCGCGTGTACGGGCGCGTAGGTTACCGGCGCGCGGGCGAGGTGCTGTTCCTGTCGTACTCCGCCACGTGAAGCGCGCTACCAGCTCAGCGCTCCGGACTCGTCGGTAAGGGTGCCGGTCGGGCCGTCCGCGCCGAGGGTGGCCAGGCGCACGACGGTCCGGGCGCTCTCCGCCACCGGCCGGCCGACCCCGAAGGCGGCCGTCATGTCGGTGGCGGTGGTGCCGGGCTCCAGGGCGTTGAACTTGATGCCCGGGTGGGCCTTGGCGTACTGGACGGTGAGCATCGTGGCCGCCGCCTTGGACGCCGAGTAGAGCGCCAGCGGCATGCCGAACTCCGGCCGGTCGGGGTTGTTCACCGCCCAGAACGAGCCGAGGCTGCTCGAGAGCGTGACCACCGTCGGGTTCGCCGACCGCCGCAGCAGGGGCAGCGCCGCCTCGGTGACGCGCACGATCCCCACCGCGTTGGTGTCGAACACGCGCAGCGCCGTCGGCCCGTCGATGACCCCGGCCCCGAGGATGCCCGCGTTGTTCACCAGGACGTCGAGCCGGCCCTCGGCCGCGTCGACGACCGCCAGCGCGGCGCGCACCGAGTCGTCGTCGGTCACGTCGAGCGGCACGAAGCGCGCCCCCAGCTCCGCGGCGGCCTTCTCGCCCCGCTCGGCGTCGCGGGCGCCGATGTACACGTCGTGGCCCAGCTCGAGCAGCTGCCGGGCGGTCTCGAAGCCGATGCCCTTGTTCGCGCCGGTGATCAGTGTGACGGTCATGCGTCGCCTCCATTTTGTACCGCTCGGTTGGAAATCCACCGTAGCAACTTTTGTACCGGACGGTTGGTGAGCCGGGTCACGATCTGTACCGAGCGGTAGGCTGGACCCATGAGCACCGAGACGCCCACCGTCGGACGACCGCGGGCCTTCGACGAGGAGACCGTCCTCGGCCGGGCCGCCGAGGTCTTCTGGCGCCACGGCTACGAGGGCGCGTCGCTGAGCGCCCTCACCGGCGCGATGGGCATCAACCGGCCGAGCCTGTACGCCGCGTTCGGCAGCAAGGAGCAGCTGTTCCAGCGCGCCTTCGCCCGCTACCACGAGGCCCAGGTGGCGACCGCTCGCGCCGCCCTCGACCGGCCCACCGCGTACGCCGCCGTCGAGGCCTTCCTGCGCTCCAGCGCCGACGGCCTCACCGCCGCCGACCACCCCGCGGGCTGCCTGTCCATCCAGGGCGGCCTCGCCTGCTCGCCGGAGAACACCCGCGTCTCCGAGATCCTGGCCGCCGGCCGGGCCGCCACCGAGTCCGCCCTCGAGGAACGGCTGTCCCGCGCGGCGCGGGAGGGCGACCTCCCGGACGGCGTCGACCCCCGGGCGCTGGCCCGGTTCGTGATGGCGCTCAGCGAGGGTCACGCGGTCCACGCCGCGGCCGGCGCGAGCCGCGAAGATCTCCAGGCCTCCGTCGACGTCGCCCTGCGCGCCGTCGCGCTCCGCCCCTGAGTGCCGTCGCGCTCCGTCGCGGAGCGTGTGCAAGGATCGACCACGTGAGCGAGCGGAAGATGGCCGAGCCGGGCTCGACGCTGACCTACGAGCAGGCGCGTGCCGAGCTGGCGACCGTCGTCGAGCGGCTGGAGTCGGGCGGCTCGACGCTGGAGGAGTCCCTGGCGCTGTGGGAGCGCGGCGAGGAGCTGGCGACGATCTGCCAGGGCTGGCTGGACACCGCCCGCGCGCGCCTGACCCCCACCGAGTCCTAGGCCGGAGCCTCCAGCCCGATGTACCGCGCGTGGGCGCGCATCTGGTGCTCGAAGAACTCGGCCGGGTGGTTGATCGTGTTGCTCAGCTGCCCGAAGATCTCGAAGCTCACCTGCCCGAAGAGCGCGACCCACGCCGAGAGCGCCCGCGCCAGGGTCGCCGCCGGCACGCCGGGCGCGATCGCCGCGCGGATGCGGTCCAGGTCGGCGACCGAGCCGGCCGGCGGGAGCCCGTCCTCGTTCGGCCGCAGGGCGCCGGCCTCACTCGCCGCCTGCAGGATGCCGCCGAGCACCGTCACCGCCCGGGTCGCCGCGGCCACGGTGTCCGCCGGGGCGCGGTAGCCGGGGACCGGGCTGCCGTAGATGAGCGCGTACTCGTGCGGGTGCTCGATCGCCCAGTCGCGCACGGCCCGGGCCAGGGCGAGCCAGCGCGCGGCGTGGGCTTCGGCCGGTACCGCCGCCACCGCCTTTTCCGCGCTGCCGCCGAGCGCGTTGTAGGCGTCCAGGATCAGGGCGGTCAGCAGGTCGTCGCGGCTCGGGAAGTAGCGGTAGATCGCCGAGCTCACCATGCCCAGGTCGCGGGCGACGGCGCGCAGTGACAGGTTGGCGCCGTCGGTGGCGAGGTGGCGGCGGGCGATCTCCTTGATCTCGTCCGTCATCTCGGCGCGGACGCGGGCCCTGATCGAGTTCGCCTTCATGTGTCCATCATGACACACGCTCCGGAACGAGAGCACTGCTCTTGCTTTTTCAGGTGCACCCGTCCTATGCTCCATTTCGAGAGCACTGCTCTCCAAGCGGAGCACTAGGAGGCTGTCATGCAGGTCATCGTCGGGTCGGGCTCGGTCGGCGGCGCGGTCGCGCTTGAGCTGGCCGGGGCCGGGGAGCGGGTCCGGATCGTCACGCGCAGCGGCAGCGGGCCCGAGCACCCGCTGATCGAGCGCGTCGCGGCGAACGCGAGCGACGCCGGCACCCTGGTGCGGATCTCGGAGGGCGCGAGCGTCGTGTACAACTGCGCGAACCCGCAGTACTTCGAGTGGCCGACCGCCTGGCCGCCGATGCACAACGCGATGCTCGAGGCGGCCCGGGCGCACGGGGCGGTGCTGGCGATCACGGCGCCGCTGTACGGGTACGGGCCCGTGGACCGCCCGATGACCGAGGACCTGCCGCTGGCCGCGCAGTTCGTCAAGGGCCGGGTGCGCGCGAAGATGTGGCTGGACACGCTCGCCTCGGGCGTCCGCGCGGTCGAGGTGCGCTCGTCGGACTGGATCGGGCCGAAGTACTCCCTGATCGACCAGGCCCTCCCGGCCATGCGCGCCGGGAAGACCGCCTGGCTGCCGGCCTCGGTGGATATGCCGCACACGTACACGTACACCGGCGACGCCGCCCACACGCTCGTCACCCTGGCCCGCGACCCGCGCGCGTGGGGCCGGGCCTGGCACACCCCCTCGGTGCCGGCGATGACCGCGCGGGAGCTGCTCACCCGGGTCGCGACCCTGGATGGGCTGGGAACGCCGAAGCTGCGGCGGTACCCGCGCCCGGTCGTGCGCGCGGCCGGGCTGTGGGACAAGTTCGCGCGGGAGTTCGAGGAGGTGCGCTACCAGCACGACCGCCCGTTCGTCATGGACTCCTCGCGCGTGACCGCCGAGTTCGGCCTGCACGCCACCCCGCTGGACGAGGCCATCCGCGAGACCCTCAAGCACGTCTAGCCGCGTCCGCGCGGGACGCCACCCGGCGCCCCGCGCGGAACCCCGGAAACCTCAGGAGAAGTCGACAAGCGAGTAGGCCCGCAGCTTCTCCAGGCGGTGGAACGAGTCGATCCACCGGATGGTGCCGGAGCGCGAGCGCATCACGATCGACTGGGTGTACGCGCCGCCCGCGCGGTAGCGCACGCCCTTCAGCAGGTCGCCGCTCGTCACCCCGGTCGCGCAGAAGAACATGTTGTCGCCGCTGACGAGGTCGTCGGTGTGCAGCACGCGCGAAAGGTCGTGGCCCGCGGCCAGGGCCTTCTCGCGCTCGGCGTCGTCGCGCGGCCACAGCTTGGCCTGGATCGCCCCGCCCATGCACTTGAGCGCGACGGCCGCCACGATCCCCTCCGGCGTGCCCCCGACGCCCATGAGCACGTCGGTCTCCGAGTTCTCGCGGGCCGCGCTGATCGCCCCCGCGATGTCGCCGTCGGAGATGAAGCTGATGCGGGCGCCGGTCTGCCGCACCTGCTGCACGAGCTCCTGGTGGCGCGGGCGGTCCAGGATGCAGACCGTCAGCTCGGAGACGCTGGAGCGCTTCACCCGGGCGATCCGGCGCAGGTTCTCCTCGACCCCGGCGTCGATGTCCACGACGTCCGCACAGTCGGGGCCCACCGCCAGCTTCTCCATGTAGAACACCGCGGACGGGTCGAACATCGCGCCCCGCTCGGCCACCGCCAGCACGGCGAGGGCGTTGGGCATGCCCTTGCTCATGAGCGTCGTGCCGTCGACGGGGTCGACCGCCACGTCGACCTCCGGGCCGGTGCCGTCGCCCACGCTCTCGCCGTTGTAGAGCATCGGCGCGTTGTCCTTCTCACCCTCGCCGATCACCACCGTGCCGCGCATGGGCAGCGAGTTGATCAGCAGGCGCATCGCGTCGACGGCCGCGCCGTCGCCGCCGTTCTTGTCGCCCCGGCCGACCCACCGGCCCGCGGCCATCGCCGCGGCCTCGGTGACCCGGACGAGGTCCAGGGCCAGGTTCCGGTCCATCTCACGACTCATACCGTGCACTCCTCGCGCCTCGTTGCGTGGGTGTGTCCATCACCACTGACCATCCTCGCAGCGATCCGGCCCGCACGACCTGTCAAGATGGTCACGTGGCAAGTACGACCGAGCAGCCCAAGGCGCCCAAGGCCCGCCGGCCCCGCGACATGGCGCTGTCGATGCTGGTCCTGATCGTGCCGGTGTTCCTCATCGTGGCCTTCTACCGGTACCTCGGCCACGAGACCCCGCCCACCGTCGACACCACCGAGGTCTACGCCTCGGTGCAGCGGGCCGGGAAGTTCCAGCCGCTGCGGCCCGAGGGCCTGCCCGACGGGTGGCGGATCGCCTCGGCCACGTTCACCGGCGGCGTGCTGCGCATCGGGGTGACCGCGCCCGACAACGGCGCCGTGCAGCTGGTCGAGGGCGCCGATCCGGCAACGGTACTCGTCCCCGCCATCGTCGGCGCCCACCCTCACGACGACGGGGAGACGACCATCGCCGGCCTGCAGTGGCACCGCTACTCCGAGGGTCGCCCGGGCGAGCGCGCGATCGTGCAGGAGAGCGGCGGCCGGACGGTGATCATCGTGGGCCAGGCCAAGGAGAGCCAGCTCGCCGAGCTGGCGACCCGCCTCAGAGCGTAGGCAGCGGCAGCCCGAAGCCGACCGTCGTCCCGCCGCCCTCGATCGAATCGAGGGCGACCCAACCGCCGTGCGCCTCGACGATCGCCTTCGCGATGGCCAGCCCCAGCCCGCTGCCCTTGATCGCGCGTCTCTGCGCGTCGGCGGTGCGGAAGAAGCGCAGGGTGAGCCGCAGCCCGGCGGTCTCGATCGCCGGGTGGATCGCCTCGGCGGCCGCGTCGACGAGCCCGCGCACGCGCACCCGGCCCCAGGTCGAGGGTGAGCGTGCCCGACTCGATGCGGGAGAACGTGAGCAGGTCCTCGATGAGGTCGAGGATCGCCTGCGCCGTCGGGTTCAGTCAGGCCGCGCGCCCCTCGCTGTCGATCACCGCCACGCCGTCGGCGATGGTGTCCATCACGCCGCTGAGCAGCGTCGCCTGCGTGCGGGCGGTGGCCCCGGCGACCCGCAGCTCGGCCGTGGCCTCCTCCACGCGCTCCTCGGCGCGGCGGCGGGACGTTGCCAGCCTGTACACCAGCAGCGCCGTCACGATCGTGAGCGCGACCCCGCCGAGGAACATGCCGTCGTCGAGGTGCCCGCCCCGACGAGCGTGCCGGAGTCGGCGGCCACCCGCGTCCGCCACTTCCGGTCGGCGACCTGCACCTCGGCCGTGTGGTGCAGGTCGGCCCGGCCGTCCCCGCGGTGGATCGCGGCGATCGTGCGCAGCTCCGTCCCGGCGTACGCGGCCAGGCTCACGTCGAGCAGGTCGCGCGCGGGCTGCAGCATCGTGTCGCCGAAGAAGTCCTGGACGCGCACGGTCAGCTGGAGGTACCCGCGCAGCGCCCCGGTCCGCCGCTCGATCACCCGCTGCACGAGCGCGACGGTCTGCGGCTGCGGGTCGTCGGTACTGGCCACGTCCCGCAGCGCCACGTACGGCTCCGACGCCGCCGGCAGCCCCGTCCGCTCGGCGCGCTCGACCGCGGCGCCGGCCTGCGGGGTCGCGGCCAGGTCGCGCCCCGCCCCCGGCCCGCCCGCCCCGCGCCCGCCGAGCGTGCGGGCCAGCACGGCGAAGTAGTGCACGGTGATGCCCGGCGCCGGGGCGAGGCTCAGGTCCGCCGCCCCGCGCTCGCGCCAGGCCGCCTGGGCCGCGTCGACGCCGGCGTCGGGCCACCGCCACCACGTAGTCGACGCCGGTGGCGCCGGGCAGCCACAGCCGGCCCAGCGGCTCGGTGGCGGTGGTGAAGGCCGCGGGGTCCGGCTCGGCCAGCGCCTCGAGCCCGCCCGCGACGAGCTGGAGCGCGTCGACGTACCGCTGGGTCGCCGAGCCGGCCGCGTCCTGCACGGCGGCGGTGCGCCGGTCGATGCCCTGGTCGGCGTTGTCCCGCTCGACGCGGTGGATGAGCAGCCCCGCGCCGCCGGACACCAGCAGGCCGAGGAGCACCACGCCGAGGACCTGCAAGCGGACGCCCACCACGCAATGTCCCATCGGCGGTGCGCCGCGGGGCTTGAGAAGTTGCCGTTCGAACGCGGTCCCGCCGCCGACGGGCCGACCGCCTCACCGCCGAACCACCCGTCCGAGCGCACCCCTTGCCGCCGAACCAGCCGACCTGGGCGTGTGGCCCGACCACTGCTACGTCGACCGCTCCACAGCCGAATAAGCCGTTCGGGTGCGGCCCGCCCGCGCGACGCCGGCCGTGCGTGCCCCTCACCGCCGATATGTCGGCCGCTTCGCGGCCGAACCGACCGACATATCGGATTTTTCGCCCGACAGGGTATTCGCGCCGATCAACCGTTGTCGGACGAGTGGCCGGGGAACAGGTGCGCGGCCGGATCGATGATCACGGCGGCGTTGTTCACCGCGGTCGCCGCCTCCCCGAAGCCCACCGCGATCAGGCGGACCTTCCCGCTGTACTCGCTGATGTCCCCGGCCGCGAAGACCCTCGGCAGGTTCGTCGCGGTCGTGCTGTCCACGCGGATGTGCCGCTTGGACAGCTCCAGCCCCCAGTCGACGAGCGGCCCGAGGTCGGCGGTGAACCCGAGCGCGGCCACCACGGTGTCGGCCGGCAGCGTGCGCACCTCGGCGCCGCGCACCGCCACGTCGACCCCGCTCACCCGGGCGTCCCCGTGCAGCTTGGTCACCTCGGCGTTGACCACGATCTCGATCGGCAGCGCCCGCACCCGGGCGACGGTCGAGGCGTGGGCGCGGAACTTGTCCCGCCGGTGCACGAGGGTGACCGAGCGGGTGATCGGCTGCAGCGCGAGCGCCCAGTCGAAGGCCGAGTCGCCGCCGCCGACGATGACGACGTCGTGGCCGGCGAGGTCGGCCAGGTGCGGTACGAAGAACACCAGCCCCTCGCCGGTGAAGCCCTCGGCCGCCGGGAGCGGGCGCGCGGTGAAGCTGCCCAGGCCGCCGGTGATGAGCACCGCCCCGCAGCGCAGCGACTCGCCCGAGGACAGCCCGAGCACCGGGCGGTCGTCCACATAGGACAGCTCGTCGGCCCGCACGCCCAGCAGGTACTCCGGGTTGAACTGGGCCGCCTGCTCGACGAGGTTCGCCACGAGGTCGCGACCGCGGATGCCCGGGAAGCCGGCCACGTCGAAGATCATCTTTTCCGGGTACATGGCGGTGACCTGGCCGCCGGGCTCCGGCAGCGCGTCGATCACCGCCGTCGACAGCCCGCGGAATCCCGCGTAATAGGCGGCGAAGAGCCCCGCCGGTCCCGCACCAACGATGGCGAGGTCAACTGAACGACACAGGCCTTGTCGGTCGAGACCCGATCGGCCGGCGCCGGCTTCCCGCATGCCATGACGCTACGACAGCTCCGGCCCCAGGGATAGGGGAACGGCGCGGGGGCGGCGCCGCCGGAAGAGAACCGCGGCGACCAGCCCGGCGAGGAACCCGCACAGGTGACCCTGCCACGACACCTCCGGGTCGCCGGGAAGCACGCCGAAGAGCTGCCAGCCGTAGAGGAGCCCGACGAGGAGGCCGACGCCGATGTACCACAGCCGCCGGCCGACCACTCCGCGCATGAGGATCACGCCGAGGTACCCGAAGATCACCGCACTCGCCCCGACCACGACCGTGTTCGCGTCGCCGAGGAACCAGACCCCGACCCCGGCCACGATCGCGATGAAGGCGGTCGTGATCCAGAACCGGGCGCCCCCGTCGGCGAGCACGAAGGTGCCCAGCAGGATCAGCGGGATGCTGTTACCGAGCACGTGGTCGAAGCTGGCGTGCAGGAACGGCGCGAAGACGATGCCGTCCAGCCCGTCGATGTGGTGCGGGCGGATGCCGCCCTCCTGGTCGAGCCGGTTGCCGCTGAGCTTGTCGAAGAACTCGATCAGGAACAGCACCGGCACGAACGCGCACATGGCCACGAAGGCCCGCCCGATGGAGGCGTAGAAGGCCTCGGTCCCGAAGCGCGTCGGGTCGGAGGCGCGGTCGTTGTCGGTGGCCACGCCCAAAGTGGTAGCAGAGACGCACCAGCGCCGCCACACGAGGAGCGTGTGACGGCGCCGGCGGCGGAAGGTTCTAGTACCAGCCGGAGGACTGGCTGTGCGACCAGGCGCCGCACGGAGTCTTGTACCGGCTCTTGATGTAGTTGAGGCCCCAGCGGATCTGCGTCTCGGGGTTGGTCTTCCAGTCGGCGCCGACGGAGGCCATCTTGCTGCCCGGGACCGCCTGCGGGATGCCGTACGCCCCGCTGCTGCCGTTGGAGGCACTGACGTTCCAGTGGCTCTCCTTGTCCCACAGCTTCTCCAGGCACGGCATCTGGTCGAGGCCGAAGCCGTAGCCGACGAGGACGGCGCAGCCGATCTTCTTGTTGCCCGAGTAGGCGTCGCACGAGCTCGGCACCGGGTACTTCGGGGCCGAGTTGGTCGGCGGCGCGCTGGTGCGCGTCTTGTTCCGGCTCGCCTCTTCCTCGGCCTTCTTGCGGGCCGCGTCGTCGGCGGCCTTGGCCTCCGCGGAGGCCTCCTCGGCGGCGGCCTGGGCCTTGGCCAGGGCGTCAGCCTCGGCGGCACTGCCCGGCGAGCGCGACGCGGACGGCGTCGCGGAGGACGAGGAGACGGGGAACGCGGCGGTGTCGGCAGCCTTGACGGCGCTGGCCGAGTCGTCGTCGTGCTGGGTCAGGCCGGCGATCACGAGGCCGCCGACGAGACCCGCGAGGATCACGAGGGCGAATACGGCTCGGATGGTGCCGACCCGGTGCCACAGCCGGATCACAGGGTCATCCATTCGTAGGGGACAGGAACCGGCGCCGCCCCTCGCGGAGCGGGCCCGGACGGGGTGTTACCCGCCGCCCGGACCCTTACGCACCGTGAGCGCCTGATGTCCACTTGCGTGGCGTCATGCGCTCGAAACCCACCATCGCCCAGCACGATCGCGGGTGAGAACCCGAACCGTACCTTCTGTGATCCTAATCACGCCGCAATTCGGACGGTTGTTGTCAAGTCCGGCTCGCGACCGCCGATGATCAGCGCTCGAACGGCAGGTCCTCCAGCAGATCGGTGACCACCTCGGCGATCGGAGAACGCTCCGAACGGGTGAGGGTGACGTGTGCGAAGAGCGGATGGCCCTTCAGTGCCTCGATGACCGCGGCGATGCCGTCGTGCCGGCCGACGCGCAGGTTGTCACGCTGAGCGACATCGTGGGTGAGGACCACCCGCGAGTTCATCCCGATGCGGGACAGCACCGTGAGCAGAACCCCTCGTTCGAGGGACTGGGCCTCGTCGACGATCACGAACGCGTCGTGCAGGCTCCGGCCCCGGATGTGGGTCAGCGGCAGCACCTCGAGCATGCCCCGCCCCGCGACCTCCTCCATCACGTTGTCGTGCACGAGCGCCCCGAGCGTGTCGAAGACGGCCTGCGCCCACGGCGACATCTTCTCGGCCTCGTTGCCGGGCAGGTAGCCCAGCTCCTGGCCGCCGACCGCGTACAGGGGCCGGAAGACGATGACCTTCTTGTGCTTGCGCCGCTCCATCACGGCGTCGAGCCCGGCGCACAGCGCCAGCGCCGACTTGCCCGTGCCGGCGCGCCCGCCCAGCGAGACGATCCCGATCGAGTCGTCGAGCAGCAGGTCCAGCGCCACGCGCTGCTCGGCCGAGCGCCCGCGCACGCCGAACGCCTCGCGGTCGCCCCGCACCAGCCGCACCGACTTGTCCGCCCCGACCCGGCCCAGCGCGGAGCCGTTCTGCGAGGTGAGCACGAGCCCGGTGTGCACCGGCAGGTCCCCGGCGCCGTCGAGGTCGAGGGCCTCCCCGGCGTACAGCTGCTTGACCTCGGCCTCGCTGACGCCCAGCTCGACCATGCCGGTCCAGCTGTGATCGGCGGCCGGGCCCGGCTGGTACTCGTCCGCGGCCAGGCCCACCGAGCCGGCCTTGACCCGCAGCGGCATGTCCTTCGTGACCAGCAGGACGTCCTTGCCCTCGGCCTGCAGCGCGAGCGCCACGGCGAGGATCCGGGCGTCGTCGGTGTCGGCCCGGAACCCGGCCGGCAGCACGTGCTGGTCGGCGTGGTTGAGCTCGACCCGCAGGGTGCCCCCGGCGTCGGTCAGCGGTAGCGGCTCGTCCAGGCGGCCGTGCTTGGCCCGCAGCTCGTCCAGGAAGCGCAGCGAACGCCGCGCGAAGTAGCCCAGCTCGGGGTGGTGCCGCTTACCCTCCAACTCGGAGATGACGACCAGCGGCAGGACGACGTCGTGCTCGCCGAAGCGCAGGAAGGCGCCCGGATCGGACAGCAGCACGGAGGTGTCGAGCACGAAGGTGCGCCGCGCGGGGACGGGAGTCTCCTCGGCCTTCTTCCGGGTTCGCCGGACGGCCTTGGCGAGCGGGGGCGCCACGGCTGGCGCCGGCTCCGCGGAGGTGGAGGAGGAGGATGCTGAGGGACTACGGCGAACGGTCACGGGATCTCCGGGGGCGGGCACCTCGCCGCCCGCACTCGCGTCCTCCGACGCCCGCACGGGGTCGGGTGCTTGGCCCCGTGGCTTCACATGCGTTCGCTCGGTCCGGGCCTCGGATGCCGGGGAAAACCCCCGCCACAGCAATGACGCTAACGGGTACCAGCAAAATCCACTAGATCAGCCAGCCTTTTCCCAGCCGATGGGGTCCGAACACCCGGCAAACAAAGAGCTGGCGCGGCCTGTGGAGGCCGCGCGCAGAAACTCAGGCGCCGTAGCGGCGCTGGCGGTTGGCGTACGAACGCAGGGCACGCAGGAAGTCGGTGCGGCGGAAGCTCGGCCAGTGCACGTCGCAGAAGTAGAACTCCGAGTGGGCGCTCTGCCAGAGCAGGAAGCCCGACAGCCGCTGCTCCCCCGACGTCCGGATGACCAGGTCGGGGTCGGGCAGGCCGCGCGTGTAGAGGTGGTCGGAGATGTGGTCGACGTCGAGGATCTCGGCGAGCTCCTCGATCGTCGTGCCGGCCTTCGCGTGCTCGTGCAGCAGGGAGCGCACGGCGTCGGCGATCTCACGGCGGCCGCCGTAGCCCACGGCCAGGGAGACCTGGGCGCCGCCGGTGCGCTCGACGGTCCGCTCCTGGGCCGCCTTGAGGGCCTGGGCGCTGGCCGCGGGCAGCAGGTCGAGCGCGCCCACGATGCGCAGCTGCCAGGGGTTGCGGTCGTCGGCCAGGTCGGCCGCCAGGCTCTCGATGATCTGCAGCAGCGGGTCGAGCTCCTGGGCCGGGCGCGACAGGTTGTCGGTGGACAACAGCCACAGGGTGACGTGCTTCACTCCGGCGCCGTCGCACCAGCGGAGGAGCTCCTTGATCCGCTCCGCGCCGACCCGGTGGCCGTCGTTGGGGTCGACGTACCCCATCTCCCGCGCCCAGCGCCGGTTGCCGTCGACGATGACGCCGACGTGGTGCGGTTTCGGCTTGCCGAGCAGCCTCCGGGCGAGACGCTTCTCGTACAACGAATAAACCACGTCACGCAGGCCCACGGCAGAGAAGACTAGCGACCCGGCGGGCGAAGCAACACCGCCAGCCGGGCACCGGACAGTACCGGTTCAATAAAGTCATGAGCGGCCGGTCACCCGACGAACCGGCCGCTCACCAGCGGCTACTCCTCGCCGAGGCGGGCCCGCAGCGCGTCGAGTTCGGCCCAGAGAACTCCTGGCAACTTCTCGCCGAACTGTTCGAACCACGCCTGGATCTGCGGCAGCTCCGCGCGCCACTCGGCGGCGTCGACGCGCAGCGCCGCGGCCACGTCGTCCTCGGTGAGGTCCAGGCCGGCCACGTCGAGCGCGCCCGGGGCCGGCACCGCGCCGATCGGCGTCTCGACCGCGGCGGCGGTGCCCTCGATGCGCTCGACCACCCACTTGAGCACCCGGGAGTTCTCGCCGAAGCCGGGCCAGAGGAACCGGCCGTCGTCGCCGCGGCGGAACCAGTTCACGTAGAAGATCCGGGGCAGCTTGGCGGCGTCGCCGTCCACGCCCTTGCCCATCTCGATCCAGTGGGCGAAGTAGTCGCCGGCGTGGTACCCGATGAAGGGCAGCATCGCCATCGGGTCGCGGCGCACCACGCCGACCTTGCCGACCGCCGCCGCCGTGGTCTCGCTCGACAGCGTGGCGCCGAGGTAGACGCCGTGCACCCAGTCGCGCGCCTCGGTGACGAGCGGCACGGTGGTCTTGCGCCGGCCGCCGAAGAGGATCGCGTCGATCGGCACGCCGCGCGGGTCGTCGTACTCGGGCGCCAGGATCGGGCACTGCGAGATCGGGGTGCAGAAGCGCGAGTTCGGGTGCGAGGAGAGCTCGCCGGAGTCCGGGGTCCAGTCCTGGCCGCGCCAGTCCGTCAGGTGCGCGGGCGGCTCGCCCATGCCCTCCCACCAGATGTCGCCGTCGTCGGTGAGCGCCACGTTGGTGAAGACCGAGTTGCCCCGCGCGAGGGTGCGCATCGCGTTCGGGTTGGTCTTCCAGTCGGTACCGGGGGCGACCCCGAACAGGCCGAACTCCGGGTTGACGGCGTAGAGGCGGCCGTCCTCGCCGAAGCGCATCCAGGCGATGTCGTCGCCGAGCGTCTCGACCTTCCAGCCCGGGACCGTCGGCTCCAGCATCGCCAGGTTGGTCTTGCCGCACGCGCTCGGGAACGCCGCGGCGATGTACTTGACCACGCCCTCGGGGCTGGTCAGCTTGAGGATGAGCATGTGCTCGGCGAGCCAGCCCTCGTCGCGTCCGATGACGCTGGCGATGCGCAGCGAGTAGCACTTCTTGCCCAGCAGCGAGTTTCCGCCGTATCCGGAGCCGAAGCTCCAGATCTCCCGGGTCTCGGGGAAGTGGGAGATGTACTTCGTGTCGTTGCACGGCCAGGCGACGTCCGCCTGCCCCTCCTCCAGCGGGGCGCCCACGGAGTGCAGGCAGGGCACGAATGACGCGCCGGAGCCCATCTTCTCCAGCACTGCGGCGCCCATCCGGGTCATGATCCGCATGGAGGCGACGACGTACGGCGAGTCGGTCAGCTCGACCCCGAACATCGGATTGTCGGCGGTGAGCGGGCCCATGCAGAACGGGATGACGTACATCGTCCGCCCCTGCATGCACCCGTCGTACAACTCGGTCATTCGCCGTTTCATCTCGTCCGGCGCCATCCAGTTGTTCGTCGGCCCCGCGTCGGCCTCGTCGGCCGAGCAGATGAACGTGCGCTCCTCGACCCGGGCCACGTCCGACGGGTCGGTGCGGGCCCAGAAGGAGTTCGGGCGGGCCTCGAGGCGGACCAGGGCCCCGCTTTCGACCAGCTCATCGGTCATGCGGCGCCACTCCGGCTCCGAACCGTCGCACCAGACGACGCGTTCGGGTCTCGTGAGCTCGGCGACCTCGCGGACCCAGGCGAGCAGCCGGGGGTGGTCGGTCGGCGCCTGATCCAGGCCGGGCACGGTAACCGGGGCAGACATGCGGTGACTCCTCGTTGGTCGGCGTTGACCTCGACCCGGCCGGACGGAGCGCCAGAAAACTGTGCGCAGCAGCGCGGCGCGCGATGGTGCAAGCGCGTCGTGAAAATCCGGCGGGTTTCTCCCAGCCTAGGCCCGCAGGCCGGGACCGGCATCGTGAGACCTTGTGAAAACCTGCACAAGAGCGGGAGACTTTCAAGCCCGTTCGCAGAATTGCGCGCGAACTTTTCGTTCAGCGCGCATTACTGCGCAAAGCCTCCGGTGGCTTACCCTTTCCTGCGTGACCGACCTGCAGTCGACGCCGCCGCCGCCCTCCCTCGTGCGCAAGCTCTACACCCGGTTCGAGGGCCTGGTGCGCGAGGTCGGCAAGTTCGGCACGATCGGCCTGATCACCTTCGTGATCGACACCGCCGTGTTCAACCTGCTGTGGGGGCCGCTCAACACGCTGGTCGCCGGCGCCATCTCGATGACCGTGGCGGCCACCTGCGCGTTCATCGGCAACCGCTTCTGGACCTGGCGCGACCGGGCCCGCACCGACCTGCGCCGCGAATACGCGCTGTACTTCCTGTTCAACCTCGTCGGCCTGCTGATCGCGCTGACCTGCCTCGGCGTGAGCCACTACGTGCTGGGCTTCACCAGCCAGCTCTCCGACAACATCGCCAAGAACGGGGTCGGGCTCGTCCTGGGCACCCTGTTCCGCTTCTGGTCGTACCGTCAGATCGTCTTCCGCAAGTCGCCGGACGACACCGCGAGCACCCCCGTCGTCACGGGGAGTGAGGCCGCGGGGTGACCTGTCCCCCACTCGACCTCGGGCCCGCGCGCGAATTTGGTCGCTTACCGTAAGGTTGGCCGGTGCGATTCGCCAGCAGACTCCGCGACCGCTTCCTCCCCGAGCGTTACCACTCGCTCGCGACGGAGCTGTTCAAGTTCGGCGCGGTCGGCTGCGTCAACACGGCCGTCGATTTCATCCTGGTCAACGCCCTGCTGTTCATCGGGCCGCTGAAGGCCAAGATCGTCGCGGTGGTCGTCGGCACGGTCGTGTCGTACCTGCTCAACCGCCAGTGGACCTACAAGGACCGCGACAGCGGGAGCGCGCGCCGGGAGTATGTGCTGTTCTTCGCGCTCAACGGCGTCGGCCTGCTCATCCAGGAGGCGGGCCTGGCCGTGGCGAAGTACGGCCTGCACTTCAGCGAGTCCAACCCCGACGACCGGCTGGCGTTCAACATCGCCAACGCCGCGGGCATCCTGCTGGCGACGTCGTTCCGCTTCTGGGCGTACCGGACCTGGGTGTTCACCCCGGGCAGCACCGAGGACCGCGAGATCGAGGCGCTCGAGGTGGCGTTCTCGGACAGCGTCCCCATCGCCCCCGACGAGCGGCAGATGGAGGAACTGGAGGCGGCCTTCGCGGACCCCGCGGCCGCCCCGCCGGCGCCCCGACCGGCCGCCGACGAGCTGGAGACCCCCGTCGCGAAGCGCTGACGGGGGCCGCCCGGCCGGGTCTCAGTCGTTCTTGATCTCGTTGACGAGGGCCTCGCGGTCGTCGTCGCCGAATGTGTGCTTCTGCCGGTCGGCGTCGACCAGCTCGTAGAGCATGCTCTGGGTCTTCTCGACCTGCGGCAGGTCGGTGAGCTGCACCTGGCCCCGCTCGCCGGCCGACTCGATGGTCAGCGTGCCGCAGCCCAGCATCCGCTCGAAGAGCGAGTGCGAGAACGACACGTCGTTGATCCGGCCCATCGGGATGTCGCGGCCACTGCGCGAGAAGACGCCGCTGCGCATGATCACCCGCTCGTTGGTGAACACGTAGTGCGTGGTCCGCCACCTGATCCACGGCCACACCGTGACCACCACGACGAGCACGAGGGCCACGCCGCCCACGATGAGCATCGGGATCAGGCCCCAGCCCGTGAAGATCGCCAGGACGACGACTGCCGCCACGGCCAGCACAAACCAGACCACCGGCAGGAACAACGCCTTCCAGTGGGGGTGCAGGTGCAGCACCACCTGCTCGTCCTTCGTCAGGACGCTTTCCGGGAACCCCACGCGAACCCCTCCTCGTTCATGAATGTCGAGGTGAGGCTAGACCCTGACCGCCACTCGGCGGCATTGCCTACCCAGCCGGATCCTGCCGTGCCGGACCGTCTAGGTGAGGCGCGCATGTACGACATCTCCGGCGGCGACCGAGTGCACAATCTGGTCGCGGCCCGTGACCTGCAGTCTTCCGTCGCCGTCCACGCCCGAGGCGAGCCCTTCGAGCGTCGTGCCCCCGGGCAGCTCCACGGTGACGCGGCGGCCGATGGTGCCGCAGTGGAAGACGTACGCCTCCCGCAGCCCCGAGGCCTCCGGGTCGCCGCCGTGCTCGGTGTAGCGGCCGTACCACTCCGCGACCGCCCGCAGCAGCGCCCGCAGCAGGGGGTCACGGTCCGTGGCGGCGGCCCCGCCCAGCGCGAGCGACGTGGCGTCGGGCCGGGGCAGCTCGTCCTCGCGCAGCGTGACGTTGAGGCCGATGCCGAGCACGACCGCGCCGTCGGCCGCCTCGGCGAGGATGCCGGCGGTCTTCCGGTCGCCCTTGAGCAGCAGATCGTTCGGCCATTTCAGGTACGCGTCGACGCGCGCCACCCGCCGCACGGCCTCCGCCAGCGCCACCCCGGCCAGCAGCGGCAGCCAGCCCAGCCGGGCCGGCGGCACGTCGGGGCGCAGCAGCACGCTCAGGGCGAGGCCGGCCCGCGGCGGCGACTGCCACTGCCGGCCCAGGCGCCCCCGGCCCGCGGTCTGCCGCTCGGCGACGATCACCAGGCCCTCGGCCGCGCCCTCCCGGGCGGCCGCGGCGGCATCGGCGTTGGTCGAGCCGGTCTCCTCGACGATGCGCAGGTCGCGCCAGAGGCCGCCCGGCACCAACAGGGCCCGGCGCAGGGCGGGTGCCCGCAGCGGCGGCCGTTCGAGGTCGGACCAGGCCCCGGTGGAAATGTTCACAGCTCGACCCTATGTCGGCGCGATTAAGCTGCCGAGAGTGACCACGAAGCAGGCGGACATCCACTCGACGGCGGGCAAGCTCGAGGATCTGCAGCGGCGCACCGACGAGGCGGTCCACGCCGGGTCGGCCCGCGCGGTGGAGAAGCAGCACTCCCGGGGCAAGAAGACCGCCCGCGAGCGCATCGACCTGCTGCTCGACCCCGGCTCGTTCGTCGAGCTCGACGAGCTGGCCCGGCACCGGTCCACCAACTTCGGGCTGGAGGGGACGCGGCCCTACGGCGACGGCGTGGTCACCGGCTACGGCACCGTCGACGGCCGCCAGGTGTGCGTGTTCGCCCAGGACTTCACCGTCTTCGGCGGCAGCCTCGGCGAGGTCTTCGGCGAGAAGATCGTCAAGGTCATGGACCTGGCGATGAAGATCGGCTGCCCGGTCGTGGGCATCAACGACTCCGGCGGCGCGCGCATCCAGGAGGGCGTGGTCTCCCTGGGGCTGTACGGCGAGATCTTCTTCCGCAACGTGCGCGCCTCGGGCGTCATCCCGCAGATCTCGCTGATCATGGGCCCGTGCGCGGGCGGCGCGGTGTACTCCCCTGCCGTCACCGACTTCACGGTCATGGTCGACCAGACCTCGCACATGTTCATCACCGGCCCCGACGTGATCAAGACGGTCACCGGCGAGGACATCGCCTTCGAGGAGCTCGGCGGGGCCCGCACGCACAACACGAAGTCGGGCAACGCGCACTACCTCGCGACCGACGAGGACGACGCGATCGACTACGTGCGGGCGCTGCTGTCCTACCTGCCGTCCAACAACATGGACGACGCGCCGGTGGTGGGCCCGGGCGAAGGGGCGCCCGGGGTGCTCGAGGTGACCGACGACGACCGCGCGCTCGACTCGCTGATCCCCGACTCGGCCAACCAGCCGTACGACATCCACGCCGTCATCGAGGCCGTCGTCGAGGACTTCCTCGAGGTCCAGCCGCTGTTCGCGCAGAACATCGTGGTCGGCTTCGGCCGCGTCGAGGGCCACCCGGTCGGCGTGGTCGCCAACCAGCCGATGCACTTCGCCGGCTGCCTCGACATCGACGCGTCGGAGAAGGCCGCCCGCTTCGTGCGCACCTGCGACGCCTTCAACATCCCGATCCTCACGTTCGTCGACGTGCCCGGGTTCCTGCCCGGGGCCAGCCAGGAGTGGGACGGCATCATCCGCCGCGGCGCGAAGCTGATCTACGCCTACGCCGAGGCGACGGTCCCGAAGGTCACGGTCATCACGCGCAAGGCCTACGGCGGCGCCTACGACGTGATGGGCTCCAAGCACCTCGGCGCCGACCTCAACTTCGCCTGGCCGACGGCGCAGATCGCGGTGATGGGGGCGCAGGGCGCGGTAAATATTCTGTACCGCCAGGAGCTGCGCGACGCCGAGGACCCGGCCGCGCTGCGGGCCGAGCTCGTGCAGGAGTACGAGGACACGCTGGCCAACCCCTACGTCGCGGCCGAGCGCGGTTACGTCGACGGGGTCATCCCGCCGTCCACCACCCGGGTCGAGATCGTGCGGGCGCTGCGGCTGCTGCGCACCAAGCGCGAGACGCTGCCGCCGAAGAAGCACGGCAACATTCCCCTGTAGGCCTACTCCGGCCGGGGCTGGAAGCTGCTCTTGATGAGGGCGTAGATGTTCTGGGCCGTGGCCTGGGTCCACATGTCGGCCGTGCACTCCCAGTAGATGGCCTGCCCGAGGTCGGGGCGGATCCGGCAGCCGAGGTTGGACACGTGCATGTGCCCCTGCGGGCTGTCGTACGTCCACTGCCAGTCGGCGCAGGCCTCGCCGAGGTACGTCACCGGCACGATCTTGAGCTTGTGGTAGTTCGGGTACATGTTGTCGGCCAGCCGCGCGGCCTCCTGCTGCTCCCAGTCCTTGACCGGGTCGCCCTTGAACGGCTTGTCGGTGGTGTCGATGCCGACCCGCATGCCGGGCACGATGTTGGACTCGTAGTAGACCATCGTGTCCGACGTCGGGTGCGGCTTGCGGCTCCAGCCGACCGGCAGGGCCAGCTTCCAGCCGAACTCGGGATCGGTGATCCACTCGAAGCCGTCCGGCAGCTGGATCTCGTCGCCGCCGATGTTGCCCCGCACGATCGGCGACCTGGTCGTGACCGCCGTCGCCGATGCCGGTTCCGAGGCCCGCGCGGACGCGGCCGGGAGTGCGGTGCCCTGCGGGCCGCCGGCGCCGCGGTCCCCCTCGTCGCCGGAGTCGGCCAGCAGCAGCACCGCGGTGACCACGAGGGCCACGACGGCCGCGGTCGCGGCGACCCAGCGCCAGGGCGACGTCCGGGGCACGGTGCGGTCCAGGTCGTCGTCGGCGGAGTGCAGCGGGACGAGCTGGTAGCCGTCGCTGTTGCTGTTGCTCGTCGCCGCCGGTCGCGGGCCGGGACCGAAGAACGAGACCAGGTCGGGCGAGACGTTCGCGGCGGCAGCGGGCTCCCGGCCGACCGGCGCGGCCGCGGGGGCGGCGGCCGCGACGGGGCGCAGGCTCCCGCCGGAGGTCGAGCCGGAGTGGCCCTCGCGCGAGCGGCGCGGCCGGGGCAGGGCGGGCATGCTCCACCAGGCGCGGCCCTCGCCCGACAGGGCGCGCTGGAGCAGCCGCTCGGTCTCGGCCGTCCCGGCCCGGGCCCGCGGGTCCTTGCGCAGCAGGGCGGCCAGCACCGGCTTCAGCACGCCGGCCCGGGCGGGCGGGTCGGGCTCCTCGGTGGCCAGGGCGGTCAGGGTGGCGTACGTCGTCGAGCGCGCGTACGGCGAGCGGCCCTCGACCGCGGCGTACAGCGTGGCGCCGAGCGACCACATGTCGGCCTCGGGGCCGGAGGTGCCCTCGCGGGCGCGCTCGGGCGAGATGTACTGCGGCGAGCCCAGGATCAGCCCCGGCCGGGTCACGGCGCCGTCGCCGCCCTCGAACACGGCCAGGCCGAAGTCGGTGAGCACCACCCGGCCGGTGTCGGCCAGCAGCACGTTGCCGGGCTTGACGTCGCGGTGCAGGACCCCGGCGGCGTGCGCGGCCCGCAGCGCGCTCAGCACGGCGAGGCCGATCCCGGCGACCCGCTCGGCCGGCAGCGGGCCGTCCTCGGTGATCACCTGGTGCAGCGAGCGGGACGGGACGTACTCCATCACGATCCACGGCGCCTGCTCGGTGTGTACCACGTCGTAGATCCGCACCACGTTGGCGTCGTTGAGCCGCGCCGCCGCCCGTGCCTCGCGCAGGGTGCGCATCCGCAGCTCGTCGCGCTCCTGCGGGGTCAGCCCCTCGGGCGGGATGACCTCCTTGACGGCCACGTCGCGGCGCAGCATCTCATCGCGGGCCAGCCAGACCCGGCCCATGCCGCCGGAGCCGAGCTGCTCGATCAAGCGGTAGCGCTCGGCGACCAAGACCCCGGGGTAGGTCATCACCAAGCAACGTACCCAACGCATGCACCTCCGAAAAACCCCGGTTCCGGTGAAGATCTCAAGGTCAGTCGGTGCGGGAGCGCAGCACCATGATGAGCAGGATCAGCAGACCGAGCCCGACGAGCCCGGCCCCGATGAGCGCGACCGGCAGAACCCGGACCGTGTCGAGGATCTTCTGCTGGGTCGGGCCCGCCGCGCCCGTGTCGAACGTGACGGTGACGACGACGGTGTACTCCTCCGTGTCCTGCGCGTTGTCCGCGCCGACCTGAACCACCCCGGGGATCGCCAGCGGCCCGCTGCCCGGGTTCGGGTCGACCGAGCCGGCGAACGAGACCTGCGCGTTCTTGGCCGCCGGGGCCTGCGGCGGCTGCACCGTGCACTTCGTCGGGCTCAGGAAGCCCAGCGGCGCCGGCAGCGAGGCCTCGCCGTTGTCGTCGCCGCCGAGCACGGCCCGGCCGCTCGAGCCGTCCTCGCAGTCGATGTCCACGACGAGCGCCCCGGCGCGTCCGGCCGCGCTCCCGGCGAAGCGCACGGTGAGCTGGAGCTGCCGGGCCGGCTCGAAGGTGTACGTGGCCGTGCACGTCGCGGCCGCGTCGGCCTTGCTCAGCGGTACCGCCGCCGCCGCACCCTCGTCGGTGCCGGACGACTGGCCGGGGTCGCAGGCGAACGAGCTCAGCCGCCAGCCGCCGTCCACCGTCGAGAGCGGCGCGATCGGCGTGACCAGGTATTCGGCGAACGTCAGCGACCCGGGCACGTCGCCCTGGGCCACCGCCGGCTCGCCCACCGCCGCCGTCGTCGCCACGCCGGACCAGCCGGCCAGGCCCTGCTTGCGCGGCGTGACCGCGAACGCGGCGGCCGCGGTGCCGCCGATGGTGACCGCGCGCAGCTCGATCGCGCCGGCCTTGCGGGTGACCCGCAGCGCGCAGTCGGTCGGGGTGGTCGACAGCGTGACGGTGACCGTCATCGCGTCGGGCTTGAGCTCCTGGTCGCCGCAGCCGACGCCGGCCAGGCTCCACGCGGCGGCGGCGTCGCCGGCCGGGGCGGTGAGCGTGACCGCGTAGGCGCCGGGCAGCAGCGTGCCGAGGTCGGCGCCGGTCGCGACGGACGCGGAGCCGTCGCCGGTGGCGGTGGCGCTCAGGTGCCGGGGCGGGCCGCCGGCCGGGTCGGCGACCGCGAGGTCGAAGGCGCCGCCGGCGGTGTCGGAGTACAGCCGCAGCGTCAGCCCGGGCGCGGCGGGCGGCGGCGTGAAGGTGAACGTGCACGTGACGACCTCGCCCGCGGCGAGCGTGACGGTCGCCGCGGCGGTCGGCACGTCGGTCGTGGTCAGGCTCCGCCCGGCGCCGGTCTTCGTGCAGTCGACGCCGGCGACGGTCCAGCCGGCCGGCGGGTGCGCCACGACGGTGCCCGGCGCGCCGCCCGCGCTGCGCACGAAGGTGGCGTCGGTCTTGGCGTCGATGTCGACCCGCCGCTGCGGGTTGTAGCTCGGGCTCGCGTCGAACGTGAAGCGCTGCGGGTAGCCGGGGCCGGTCGTGGTGCGGGCCCGCACGATGAGGGTGCCGGTCGGCTGGGCGCCCTTGACGTAGTACGCGTAGCAGAAGACGTGCCGCGCACCCGCCGGGAAGCCGACCCACTGCACGTTGGCGCCGGCGTGGCCGTCGATGCCGCAGCGCAGGACGCCGAAGCCGTAGCCGCCCGCGCCGGTCGGCAGCGGGTCGCCGGGGCTGCCGCCCTGCGCCCAGAGCTGGTGGCGGGCGGCCGCCTTGGCCTGCTCGTCGGTGAGCGTGACGGTGACCGCGCCGTCGATCGTCTGGCCGGACTTCTGCCCGGTGCGGCCGAGCAGCGCAGCGGCGGCCGCGGTCGGCCCCGAGCCGGTGGCCGGGGTCGTGACGGTCGACAGGGCGCCCTTCTTCTCGTGCCCGGCGCCGAGCGAGAACTGCCACCCGTTCAGCGGCGTGCAGCCGCCGGAGCTGGCCGCCTCGACGCCCGGGTCGACCTCGTCGCCGTCGTGGTACGCGCTGTCGCGCCCGGCCGGCGCCGCGCTCTCGGCGTTGTCGTCGCGCACCCGGTTGCCCATGACGCTCTGGTAGCTGTCGCAGGCCCGGGCCACGAAGGTGACCTGGTAGTGCAGGGACGCGGAGATCGAGGCGGGCGCCTCGCCCTCCCGCGCCGACGCCGGAGCGGCCGCGGTGACCAGCATAACAGCGACAATGATCGATATAGTCGCACAGACTTGGCGACCCAGGACGTTTGTCAATGCGTCCCCCAATTCGCCATCGACACGCGCTCCGTTGGGAACGAGTATGCGCCGATGAGGTGTGCGAATGCTCGCAGGACGGCAACGTTTCGCGAACGTATGCTGTCGGGACGCGATGTGTTCGGGAGGCTTACGTGGCCGAGGAGCCGCTGTTCAGGGTGGTACGCGGGGCGCCGACGGCCGAGGAGGTGGCCGCGATCGTGGGCGCGCTGTTCAGTCTCGCTCCCGCGCCGGCGGCCCCGGCTCGTCCGCGGTCACGGTGGGCGCTGAGCGCTCGTCCGGGTCAGCCTCGTCGCTGGCGCTGACCCCGCCGCTGGTGCCGCGCCGCCGCGGGATGGCGATCGGCGGCAGGGCCGGCCACCGGCGCGCCTCCCGCTCCAGCTGCAGCCGCTCCGCCGCCTGCGGGTCGGGCAGCTCGGTGACCAGCTGCTGGCCGCACGAGCGGCAGGTGAGCGCGGCCGTCGGGATGCGGTCGAGGCAGTACGGGCAGTTGCGCAGCTCCAGCGACCGGCCGCGGTCGACGCCGATGAGCGTCATGAACTTGATGACGACGAAGAGACCGACGGCGAGCAGCAGGAACTGGAGCAGGTCGTTGAGGAACGTGCCGTACCGGATCGGCGTGTGATGCACCGTGATCGCCAGGTTCTTGAAGTCCGGCTCGCCGGCCACGGCCGCGATGGCCTGCAGGAACAGGTTTGTCACGAACGACTGGACCAGGGTCGCGAACGCCGTGCCGATGATGAACCCCAGCGCCAGGTCGAGGACCGTGCCCCCGATGGCGATCGCCTTGAACTCCGCCCACAGCTTCCGCACGGACATAGATCGTAGTTCGCTAACGTTGCGGCCGTGAGAACGTTCATCCTCGCCTCGGCGAGCCCCGCGCGGCTGAAGCTGCTCGCCCAGGCCGGCATCGCGGCCACGACCGTCGTGAGCGGCGTCGACGAGTCCGTGGTCCAGGCCGGCGACGCCGGCACCCTGGCCGGCACGCTGGCCGGGATGAAGGCCCGCGCCGTGCTGCCCGCGGTCGCCGGCACCGACGCCCTGGTGCTCGGCTGCGACTCGGTGCTCGGCTTCGACGGCGAGATCCTGGGCAAGCCCGAGTCGGCCGCGGCGGCGACGGCCCGCTGGCAGGCGATGCGGGGCCGCTCGGGCGTGCTGTACACCGGGCACTGCCTGCTCGACGCGGCCACCGGCGCCGCGGCCGAGGAGGTCGTGGCCACGACTGTGCACTTCGCCGACCCGGACGACGACGAGATCGCCGCCTACGTGGCCACGGGCGAGCCGCTGGAGGTGGCGGGCTCCTTCACGATCGACGGCCGCGGCGGCGCGTTCGTCGCCGGCATCGAGGGCGACCACACGAACGTGGTGGGCCTGTCGGTGCCGACCCTGCGCCTCCTGCTGGCCCGGCTGGGCGTTCCGATCGTCTCCCTCTGGGACGCGTGACACTCTTTGGTCATGACCAAAGTGACGCTCGCGCTGACCCCGGCCCTCCAAGACTACGTGGTGGCCAACGGCAGCACCCCCGACGAGATCGTCCGCGACCTGATCGAGGAGACGGCCCGGGTCCTGCCGGCCGACCAGGGCATGCAGATCGCCGCGGAGCAGGCCGGCTTCATGACCCTGCTGACCCGCATCGTGGGCGCCCGCAACGCGGTCGAGATCGGGACGTTCACGGGGCTGTCGTCGATCGCGATCGCCCGCGGCCTGGCCGAGGGCGGCCGCCTCACGTGCTTCGACGTGTCGGACGAGTACACGAAGATCGCCCGCCGTTACTGGGACCGCGCGGGCCTGGCCGACCGGATCGAGCTGCGCATCGGCCCGGCGTCGCAGACCCTCTCGACGCTGCCGGCCGAGCCGCACCTGGACCTGGTCTTCATCGACGCCGACAAGACCGGCTACCTGGACTACTGGGAGCAGCTCGTGCCCCGCATGCGCCCGGGCGGCCTGATCCTCGTGGACAACGTCCTGCGCCACGGCCACATCGTCGACCCGGACCCGCGCGACGAGGGGACCGTGGCCATGGTCGAGTTCAACCGCCACGTCCTGGCCGACGCCCGGGTGGAGTCGGTACTGCTGCCGATCGCGGACGGCCTCACGATCGCCCGCCGGATCTAGGGGCTAGGCGGGGCTCGTCAGCGGCCGGGTGATCCGGTCCAGCCGCAGGACCGCCGCGGCCGAGAGGGCCACGAACACCGGCACCAGCAGGAACGCCGGGTGCGGGCCCACCCGGTCGGCCAGGGCGCCCAGCGCGAACGGGGCCAGGCCGAAGGAGACGCCGACCGCGGCGGACGCCCGGGCCGCGGCCAGGTCCGGCTGGCCGTCCGAGTGGGCCAGGGCCAGGCCGATGCCCAACGGGTAGTGCAGGCCCATGCCCGCGCCGCACACGCACAGGGCGGCCATGGCCAGCCACGGGGTGCTCGTCACCCAGAAGACCGCGAAGCCGGCCAGGCTCACGCCCAGCGCGGCCAGCAGCATGCGCGACGGGCGGAAACGGAGCAGGAGGCGGCCGCCGGCCAGGCGGCCCGCCACCATCCCGGCGATCAGGGCCGACACCGCCGCGGTGGCCACGCCCGCCGAGACGTGGGCGTGCTCGCGCAGGACGTCGCTGCCCCACAGCGTCAGGCAGATCTCGACCGAGCCGGTCGCGAAGAGGCTGGTCAGCGCCAGCCAGAACGCGACCGGCAGCCGGCGGTGGGCGACCGGCGGGGCGCCGAAGCCGGCGGGCTCCGGCGGGCGGACGCCGTGGGCCCGCGCGTACCAGGCGATGCCCAGCACCGGCACCACGACCACCGCGAGGCCGAGCCGCCAGCCCCAGCCGGCCGCGAAGGTCGCGCCCACCACGAGCGGCGCCACGAGGCCGAGCGCCGCCGCGGCCGCGTTCGCCTCGCTGATCGCGGCCGGGGCGGCGGTGCCGTGGTGGTCGGTGAGGCCGGCGTTTATGGCGTTGACCTCGAGCGCGGAGCCGGTGCTGGCCAGCGTGGCGAACGCGAGGGTCAGGGCGAGGTGGTGCGCGGTGTACATGCCGACGGCCGCGGTACTGATGCACGCGAGCCCGATCCAGATGAGCCGCCCGCGGCCGAGGCGGCGGGTCAGGCCCGGCAGCATCAGGCCGCCGACCACACCGCCGACCGCGAACGCGGTGCCGTGCAGCCCCGCGAGGGTGCGGCTGATGTGCAGCTCGTCCCGCAGGATCGGCGCGACCGGGCCGAAGCCGTAGAGGAAGTAGACCCACAGGGCGAGCTGGACGTACATGACCCAGGTGAGCCGATCACGAACGAGACGAGGCACGGCGCAAACGCTGTCACGCGCCTCACCGCCGCGGAAGGGTCCGCGACGGTGAGGCTCATTACCGGTACAGCCGAATCCGGCGCGATCTCAGCGAACGCCCTTGGCGAAGGCCCGCGACGCCCACACCACCGTGATCAGAGCCAGGCCGCCGATGACGACCGCGGCCTGCCAGACCGAGTCGGCGCCCGGGTGGCCGTCGAAGAGCGCGCGCACGCCGTCCACGGCCCAGGAGAACGGGTTCCAGTCGGCCACCGTCTTGAGCCACTTCGGGGCCCAGGTCAGCGGCAGGAGGATGCCCGCGGTGAGCAGCAGGGGCTGGGTGATGGTGTTCAGCAGCGGGGCCAGGGCGTCCTCGCTGCGCAGCTTGAGTGAGATCGCGTAGGAGAAGGCCGAGAGCATCAGCGAGATGACCGCCATCAGCGCGAACGCGCCGACCACGTCCAGGGCGTTCACGCGCAGGCCCACCGCGACCCCGATGAGCACGATCAGCAGGGCCTGGAACAGCAGCGACACCACGTCGCGCAGGGACCGGCCGATCAGCAGGGCGAAGCGGCTGACCGGGGTGACGCGGCTGCGCTCGATGACGCCGGCGCGCAGCTCGGCGATGAGGCCGAAGCCGGTGAACAGCGAGCCGAACATGGCCAGCAGGACCAGCAGGCCCGGGACGAACACCTGGTACGCCTCGGCGTTGGTCTGCACGCCCAGCGCCGGCTTGAGCAGCGGGGCGAAGAGCAGCAGGTAGAACAGGGGCTGAATGATGCCGACGATCAGCCAGACCGGGTTGCGCAGCATGAGCTGCATCTGGCGCTGGAAGACGAGCCACGTGTCGCGGAGGAACTTCATCGGTCAGCTCTCCCTCAGGGAACGGCCGGTCTTGGTGAGGAACACGTCGTCGAGGCTCGGGCGGTGCAGCTCCATCTCGCCGAGCGTCACGCCGGCGTGGTCGAGCAGGCGCAGGATGTGCGGGATGGCGGTGGCGCCGTCGGTGACGTACAGCCGCAGCCGGCCGTCCACGCGGTCGATGTTGCGCACGTAGTCCTGGTTGGCGAGCAGGCCCATCGCGGTCTCCGAGCTGCCGTTGACGCCGACGGTGACCACGTCGCCGGCCACCTCGCGCTTGAGGGCGTCGACGGTGCCCTCGGCGACGATCTCGCCGTTGTCCATGATCGCGATGCGGTCGCACAGGGCGTCGGCCTCGTCGAGGTAGTGCGTGGTGATGAAGACCGTCATGCCCTCGTCGCGCAGGCGGCGCACCTCGTCCCACATGTGGGCGCGGCTCTGCGGGTCGAGGCCGGTGGTCGGCTCGTCGAGGAAGACGATCCGCGGCTCGTGGATGATGCCGAGCGCGATGTCGACGCGGCGGCGCTGGCCGCCGGAGTAGGTCTTGCAGCGGCGGTCGGCGTACTCGCTCAGCTGGAACGCCGCCAGCGCCCGGGTCACGCGCCGGTGCGCCTCGGCCTTGCCGATGCCGTAGAAGCGCGCCTGGAGCACGAGCTCCTCGCGCGCGGTGCTCTCGTCCCACGTGCTGCCGCCCTGGGCGACGTAGCCGATGCGCCGGCGCACCTCGCCCGGGTCCTTGAGCAGGTCGGTCCCCGCGATGGTGGCCTCGCCCCCGTCGGGCGTGATGAGCGTGGCCAGCATGCGCAGCGTGGTGGTCTTGCCCGCGCCGTTGGGCCCGAGGAAGCCGTAGATCTCCCCCTCCTTGACGGAGAGGTCGACGCCGCGGACGGCCTCGACGACCTTCTTCTCCCGACCGGCGCGGGAGCGGAACGACTTGCGCAGGCCCCTCGTCTCGATCATGGTCCGTCCCCCTGTCTGAGTGTTCGCAGGGAGACAGTAACGCGATATAGTTTTATGGGTCAAGCTTGAGTATGTCGCGTACTACTCGTCCTCGTCGTCGACCGGCTCGCCGTACTCGGCCCGGATCGCCCGGCGCCACTCCTCGGCGCCGTGGCCCTCGGGGTGCTCGCTGTGGTGATCACCCTCGCCGGCCTCGATGCGGGCGGCGATGTCGTGGCACCAGCGGGCCTCGGCCTCGCAGCGCGCCATGGTGAGCTCGAACTGCCAGCCCACGTGCGGCGGCTTGTGCTCCATCCACTTGTCGGCATTGTCGCGATAGGACGTGACCCAGCCCTCGAGCAGCCGGGCCCGGGCCCGCAGCGCGCCGACCGCCTCCGCACGAGGCAGGCTGGGCAGGAACGCGAAGGCGGCCAGGAACGGGTCCTGCGGCTCCTGGTACTCCCACCAGTACCGCCGCAGCAGCGCCTGGTACTCGGCCGTGCCCGGCGTGGTGAGCCGGTAGAGGGTGCGCGCCGGCCGGTTGTTCACCTGCTCGGTCGCGACCTCCTCGAGCAGGCCCTCCTCGGTCATCTTCCGCAGCGCGTGGTAGATCGAGCCCGGCTGGACGTTGGCCCAGCTTTCGACGTTCCAGCTGGTCAGCTCCTTGCGGATGTCGTAGCCGTGCACCGGCTGGAGGTACGACACGAGGCCCAGGATCATCAGGCGCGTAGAGGACACGACATAAGCGTAATAGGAAAAGTTGACTAGTGCCGGGAGTGACTTTCTTGGCAACGGAAAGTGTCGGACCCTGGGCATAGACTGCCTGCGTGCGCAAGGTACTGATCGCCAACCGGGGCGAAATCGCCGTTCGGGTCATCCGGGCCTGCCGCGACGCGGGCCTGGCCAGCGTCGCCGTCTACGCCGACTCCGACCGCGACGCGCTGCACGCCCGGCTGGCCGACGAGGCCTACGCGCTCGGCGGCGACTCGGCCGCCGAGACCTACCTGCGCATCGACAAGCTCGTCGACGTGGCCGCGCGGGCGGGCGCCGACGCGGTGCACCCCGGCTACGGGTTCTTGTCCGAGAACGCGGACTTCGCCCAGGCCGTCATCGACGCCGGGCTCATCTGGATCGGGCCGAGCCCGCAGTCCATCCGCGACCTCGGCGACAAGGTCACCGCCCGGCACATCGCCCAGCGCGCCGGCGCCCCGCTCGTGCCGGGCACCCCCGAGCCGGTCGCCGACGCCGACGAGATCGTCGCGTTCGCGCGGGAGCACGGCCTGCCGGTGGCCATCAAGGCGGCCTTCGGCGGCGGCGGGCGCGGGCTCAAGGTGGCCCGCACGCTGGAGGAGATCCCGTCGCTGTTCGAGTCGGCCGTCCGCGAGGCGGTCGCCGCGTTCGGGCGCGGGGAGTGCTTCGCCGAGCGCTATCTCGACCGGCCCCGCCACGTCGAGGCGCAGGTGCTCGCCGACCAGCACGGCAACGTGATCGTGGTCGGCACCCGCGACTGCTCGCTGCAGCGGCGGCACCAGAAGCTCGTCGAGGAGGCGCCGGCGCCCTTCCTCACCGACGGCCAGCGCGCGCAGATCCACGAGTCGGCCAAGGCGATCTGCAAGGAGGCCGGATACCACGGGGCCGGGACGGTGGAGTACCTCGTCGGCAACGACGGCACCATCTCCTTCCTTGAGGTCAACACCCGGCTGCAGGTCGAGCACCCGGTCAGCGAGGAGACCACCGGCATCGACCTGGTGCGCGAGCAGTTCCGCGTCGCCGACGGCGAGAAGCTGCGCTTCGACGCCGACCCCGCCCCGCGCGGGCACGCGATCGAGTTCCGCATCAACGGCGAGGACCCCGGCCGCAACTTCCTGCCCGCCCCCGGCACCGTCACCGCGCTGGTCCTGCCGACCGGCCCGGGCGTGCGCGTCGACACCGGCATCGAGTCGGGCAGCGTCATCGGCGGCAACTTCGACTCGTTGCTGGCCAAGGTCGTCATCGTCGGCGAGACCCGCGCGCAGGCGATCGAGCGGGCCCGCCGGGCCCTCGACGAGATGGTCGTCGACGGCATGGCGACCGCGCTGACGTTCCACCGCAAGGTGCTGCGCGACCCGGCCTTCGCCGACGAGCCGTTCCGTGTGCACACCCGCTGGATCGAGACCGAGTGGGTAAACGACGTACCGGCCTTCGCCGCGCCGGCCGAGGCCGCCGCCGAGCCCGCCGCGCGCTCGACCGTGGTCGTCGAGGTCGGCGGCAAGCGGCTCGAGGTCTCGCTGCCCGGCGGGTTCGGGTCCGTCGGCCCGGCCGCGCCGGCCGCGGCCCCGCGCAAGCGCGCCGGCGCCAAGAAGGCCGGCGCGACGGCGAGCGGCGACGCGCTGACCAGCCCGATGCAGGGAACGATCGTGAAGATCGCGGTGGCCGAGGGGGACACCGTCGCCGAGGGCGACCCGATCGTGGTGCTCGAGGCGATGAAGATGGAGCAGCCGCTCAACGCGCACAAGGCCGGCGTGGTGACCGGGCTGGCGGCGGCGGTGGGCGAGGTCGTGTCGGCGGGCGCGGTCATCGCGGAGATCAAGTCGTAGGTCCCGCCCTCAGGCGGCGTGCGCTCCGTTGCGGACGTGGGCCGGGACGGCGACCACCGCGGTGCCGTAGGCGCACAGCTCCACCCACGTGTTCGTCACGTCCCGGTGGTCGAAGCGCATGCCGACGATGGCGCTGGCGCCCCGGTTCTCGGCCGCCTGCACCATCTGCCTCACCGCCCGGGCGCGGGTCTGCACCAGGAACTGCGACATGTCCTGCCCGGGCCCGCCCTCGGTCGAGCGCAGCCCGACCGCGAACGGGTTACGGGACGTGGCGACCACGCCGATCACCTCGCCGAGTACGGCGGTGATGTCGTAACCGGCAAGCCCTTCGGTCGTTACTACCAGCACGAAATCGATGGTATGCAGGGATATACTCCTTACGGGGCGATCTGGGCGAATCATCCGATATCTGACCCCGATTCGGGCGTCGGGTGGGGGCTCCCCATCCGGCGGCCGGTCCTAACCCCGTCACCCCCGAAATCAGCCCTGGCTCACCTGCGCGGACGGGCGCACCTCGATGCCGGCCGCGAAGCGCAGCAGTACGTCCGTCGGCAGCGCGGCCCGCGGGCCGATCTGCAGCAGCAGCGAGCGGCCGCCCTCGACCGGGACCTGGAGGAACTGCCCATCCGACGTCGTGGTGAGCCACCCCCGGCGGTCGCCCACGGTTACCGCGACGGTCTCCGGGCCGGCCAGCTTCGGCTCCACCCCCGCCGCCTCGTCCAGCTGTACGGCGATCTTGTCCACGAACGACTCGTCGGCCGCGACCCCGGGCGGGGCGAACGTCACCACCGCGTGGCTGATGTTGTCGACCGTCCAGCCACCCGGCATCACCTTGAACGAGAACGGCGCCTCGGCCTTGATCCCTCCGGGCGTGAATGCGCCGGCGTACGCGCTCAGCAGCGGCAACGCCACCGCCGCGTCGGCGTCGACGCGGAGCCAGGTGCGCGCCGCCGGGTGCCAGACGAGCGAGAGGCGCCGGCCCGTGTCCGGGTTCGCCGGGTCGTCGTCGGACCACGACCACTCGTACACCGTCGCCGCCTGCCCGCCGACCTTCGCCGGGCTCGCCTGCGCCTTCGAGGTCGGCCTCGCGGGCTCGGACTCGTAGGCCTTCACCGTCATCGGCGCGCCGGTCGGCAGGCTCTGCAGCAGCGTCGGGCGGCCGGCGGCCAGCATGACCATCGGGGGGCCGTACCCGTCCCCGGTCGGGGCCGAGAACGGGAACGCCACGGACCCCGGCACCGTGGCCGGCACGAGCGTGGCGGGCGCCGGGGCGCCGGCGAGCGTGGCGGAGCCGGCGGGCGACGGTACCGACGCGACGGGCGACGGCGGGGCCGCGACCGGCTCGGGCGCCGGGGCGCCGCGCAGGGCGAAGGGCACCGCGGCGCCGATCGCGACTAGGGCGGCCGCGCCCGAGGCGAGGGTCGCCAGCCGGGCCCGGCGGCCGCGGCGGGCCGACTCGGTGGTGACGGTGGTGAGCATCGACACGCCGGGCGGGGCGTCCCCGGCGAACTGGTGCAGGGCGTTGCGAAGCCGGTCCGCGACCTCGTCGTCGTTCATGATCTGCCTCCCGGCGTGGGGGCGGCCTGCCGGTCGTTCGCCAGGGCCGCCCGAAGCTTTTTCAGTGCGTGGAACGCGTGTACTCGAACGGTGGACTCGGCGCACCCGAGGAGCCGGGCGATCTCGGCGTCCGGCAGGTCCTCGTAGTAGCGCAGGACGACGACGGCGCGCGGCGAACGGGGCAGCGTGCGCAGCAGGGCCCACATCGCGTCGGCCTCGGCCACCCGGGCCGCCGCGTCGGCCGTCGCGAGCTCGGGGATGTCGGCGACGGGTCGTTCGGCGAACGAGCGGCGGCGGCGCCAGGAGAGGTACTGCCGCAGCATCGTCTTGCGCACGTAGGGCTCGGGCCCCTCAGCCCCCACGATGCCGGACCAGCGGCGATGGGCCCGCACGAGCGCCTCCTGCACGAGGTCCTCGGCGAGATGCCGGTCCCCGGTGAGCAGGTAGGCGAAGCGCAGCAGCGCCTGCGACCGCCCGAGCACGAACTCGGTGAACTCGACCTGCACGGACACCCTCCCCCGCCACGGCTCCACCCACGTAGACGAGGGATCACGGCCGTGGCGTTTACGGGTCCCGCGGAGTCGGGTCGTCGTACTGCCCGGAACGCCCCGAGTACTCCCGCCCGTCCGCGATCGGCCAGGCGTTGGCGACACAGCCGTGCAGGCCGAGCGTCTGCTGCTGCATGACCGGCGCGGGCCGGCCGGGGCCGGGGCACAGCTCGTGGCCGTGGTAGAGCCGGTGCCCGGTCTCGTGGTTGATCACGTACTGCCGGTAGGTCACCAGGTCGGAGCCGTAGTCCGGCACCCCGCGCACCCAGCGCGCCACGTTGATCACGACGCTGTTGCCGTTGCGGCAGCTGGTGTACCGGTCGTATGAGCTGCCGCACAGCCGGTCCCGCGTCGCCGGGGTGGCGAGGTAGATCGTGAAGTCGTAGCGGTCCCCGGCCCCGGCCCGGCCCAGCCGCCACTTGCCGGTGCCGGGCCAGCTGCGCGGGTCGGCGAAGACGGCCTCGACCGCCTCGGCGAACCCGGCGGCGGAGATACCGGTGATGTCGCGTTCGACGGCGATGCGGTAGGTCAGCAGCTGTCCCGCGGTACCGATGACGGGACCTCCGGCCGCGGCGATCTCATAGGCGCCACCGCCCTGCGCGGGATAGCCGATCTCGGGCACCCGGGCGGCGTGCCCCGCCACGGGCGGCGGCGAGCCCGGCGACGACGCGGAGGCGGCCGGGGCGGGGGGCGGGGCGGAGTAGGACGGGGGTGCGGAGCACGCGGCCAGCGCGAACACCGCACCCACGAGGCGAAGAACCTTCACACGGAGACAGACGGGGCCGGCACCCGCTCCTGTTTAGGCGCACGGCACTCGTTTTCCAGGCGGGCCAGGGCCGCCGGCACCGGCAGCACCTCGACCGCGCCGCCCCGGGAGCGCAGCGAGACGGTGCCCGCCGCCACCTCGTTCGCCCCGAGCACGGCCACGAAGGGCACCTTGCGCCGGGCGGCGTCGCGGATACGGGCGGAGAGGCTGCCGGCGTACGACTCCTCGATGCGCAGCCCGAGCGCCCGGGCGCGATCGGCGAACCCGCGCACATCGGCGTCCCCGACCGCCAGCACCTCCAGCTGGACCGGCGCGAACCAGGCCGGAAAGGCGCCGTCGTGGACCTCGATCAGCTGCGCGAAGAGCCGCTCCATGCTGCCGGCGGCGCTGCGGTGCACCATCACCGGCCGCTTCCGGGCCCCGTCCGCGTCCACATAGGACAGCTCGAAGCGGCGCGGCATGTAGTAGTCGACCTGGACGGTGGCGAGGGTGCTCTCCCGGCCGGCGTGGTCGAGCAGCTGGATGTCGATCTTCGGCCCGTAGAAGGCGGCCTCGCCCGGCCCGTCGACGTAGTCCACGCCCGCGGCCGCCAGCGCCCGGCGCAGCACCTCGGTCCCGCGCCGCCACATCTCAGGGTCGTCGACGTACTTCGGCCCGTCGCCGCGCAGCGACAGCCGCCACGACGACGGCGCGAAGCCGAGCGCCGCGTGCGCCTCCCGCATCACCCGCAGCGCCGCGACCACCTCGGCCTCGACCTGGTCCTCGGCGCAGAAGACGTGCCCGTCGTTGAGCGATATCGCGCGTACCCGCGACAGCCCGCCCAGCACCCCGGAGCGCTCGGCGCGGTACTGCCCGCCGATCTCGCCGATGCGCAGCGGCAGCTCGCGGTAGGAGCGCCCGCGCGCGGCGAACACCGCGATATGGTGCGGGCACAGGCTCGGCCGCAGCACGAGGGCGTTGTCGGCGTCGAGCTCCATCGGCGGGAACATGTCGTCGGCGTAGTGCGGCAGGTGCCCGGACCGGTGGTACATCTCGGCCTTGGCCAGCGGTGGGGAGTACACGTGCTGATAGCCGTGCCGGCGTTCCAGGTCGAGCAGGTAGTCCTCGACGGCGCGGCGGGCCGCGGCGCCCCGGGGCAGCCAGAGCGGCAGACCGGCGCCGACGAGCGGGTCGGAGTGGAACAGCTCGAGCTCGCGGCCGAGCTTGCGGTGGTCCTGCATGACGAACTCCTCAAATTGTTCGGAGCGTCGCCTCGGGCCCATGAAAAAGCTCCGGAGCGCATCGCTCCGGAGCCGGCTGAAATGGTCGATCAGCGCCGCCGGGCGATTCCCGGCGTCGTCGTGAACAGTGCGCTGCGACTCATGGCACCGAGAATAGCGCGCCGCGCGGCGAACGGGCCGGGTATAAATGCCCGGTGCCCGAAGGTCACACCATCCACCGACTGGCCGAGCGGCACCGCAAGCTGTTCGCGGGCCGCCCGGTCGCCGTCGCCAGCCCGCAGGGCCGCTTCGCCGCGGACGCCGGGCGCGTCGACGGCCACGTGCTGCAGGACACGTCCGCGCACGGCAAGCACCTGTTCCACCACTACGCGAACGGCGAGACGGTGCACGTGCACCTCGGGCTGTACGGCAAGTTCACCGACGGTTCCGGCCCGCCTCCCGCGCCCGTCGGCGAGGTCCGCATGCGCCTGGTGAACGGCGAGCACTGGCTCGACCTGCGCGGCCCGGCCGCCTGCGAGCGGCTCGACCCGGCCCGCCTGGACGCCCTGCACGCCCGCCTCGGCCCCGACCCGCTCGACGACGAGAGCGACGGCGGCCCGGCGTACGACATCGTCCGCACCTCCGGCCGGCCGCTCATGGCGCTGCTCATGGACCAGTCGGTGGTGGCCGGCGCCGGGCTCATCTACGTGACCGAGTCGCTGTTCCGGGCCGGCCTGCCGCCGACGACCCCGGGCACGAAGCTGAGCCGCCGAAAATGGAACGCCATCTGGCAGGACCTGCGAACCCTGATGCGCGCGGGCGTGACCGAGGGCCGCATCGACACCGTTCACAGTGCCCACACGCCGTCGGCGATGGGCCGCGCGCCGAGGGTGGACCGCCACGGCGGCGAGGTATACGTGTACCGCCGTACCGGCCAGCCGTGCCTGGTGTGCGGCTCCCGCGTGCGCACCGCCCTGCTCAACGCGCGCAACGCGTACTGGTGCCCACGCTGCCAACGGGCCCGCTGATGGTCGCGTCGGTCGAGATGTACCTGGACGAACGCGCGTCCCGGCGGGTCCGCGTGCTCTGGGACCAGCTGGAGGAGATGGGCGTGCAGTCGCTGCGCACCCCGCACGACGGCCGCCACCGCCCGCACGTGACCCTGGCGGTGGCGCGGCAGCTCGACCCGGACGCGGTGGCTTCGGCGCTTGCGGGCACCCGGGTCGCCGAGCCGCTGCGGCTGAACTTCCAGTACGCGGGCGTGTTCGTGGGTCGCGTGGTCTTCCTCGGGCCGGCCCCGACCCTTGAGCTGGTCGCGCACCAGGCGCGCATTCACGGGTTGCTGAGCGCGGCGGGGATGGCGTCACTGCCGCTGTACGAACCGGGCGCGTGGGTACCCCACTCAACGGTCTCGATGCGCGTGCCGCGCCCCCTGCTCACGGATGCGCTGCGCCGCTGCCTGGAGTCCTTGCCGATCGAGGCCACGGTGACCCGCGCGGCGGTGGCCGACTACGCGCGGGACATCTTCCACGAGATTCCGTGAGTCCCGACTCCCTTGAACAGCAGCCACCCGCCCGCGATCACCTCGAAGAAGAAGGCCGGCAGGTACTGGATCATCACGCCCCCGGCGGCGTCCCCGGCATCGGAAAGAACGATAGTGGCGAGGTTCCCGGCCGCCATCACGGCATAGGCCAGAACCCCCCAGGCGGACAGGGCGCGGGGAATGTAGTTCGACCGGAACAACAGATAGGCGAACACGCCGTTTCCCAGCGCGAGAAAGACCAGCCCGAGGTTGAAACCCGCGGCATGCGCGCCGACGTACGTGTTCGCCAACGCCTGGAGCTGGTCCGGGCTGAGCGCTCCGGCATTGCCGGCCCCACTGAGGACCGACGATGCCGCGAGGAAACTGAGCCCGTTCACGGCCATGATCGTCGACTGCGCGGTTCGCCACAGCAGGGCGAGCAGGGCAAGACCCGGATTCACCTTCTTGAGCAGCAGGTAGAAGGCCACGGCCATCACGATGTCGGCGGCGAAAATGAGGACGTCGGCGGCGATGGCGATGCGGAACAACCGCTCCGACGCCACGATGTTGCGGGCCGTCGCGGCGGCATCGCCGGCCACGATGATCCGGCCGGGCACATAGGCCTGCGAGAAGAATCCGGCCGCCATCAGGAGCAGTAGCACGAATCCGGCCACTCGGGCCGCGGTGCGCTGAGAACTGTCGATCGTCATGGCACGATCCTGCGGCGGGGGCGGCGGTGGCGTATCCGGCCACGGGCCGGATACGCACCAGCCAATAGTCGGGGGACGATGCCGTACTTTGGTCGGGAGAAACGACGGCGGCCGCCCTCGGCACGGGCGGCCGCCGTTTCCCGTGGCTATACCTTGGTGCAGGTCGTTCCGTTCAGGGTGAACTGGGCCGGCACCGCATTGGTCCCGCTGTACGCCCCCTGGAACCCGAACTGCGCATTGCCGCCCCCCGGAATGGTGGCGTTGTACGACATGTTCACCGCGGTCACCGCCGAGCCCGACTGCGTGACCGTCGCGTTCCAGGCGTTGCTCACCGTCTGGTTCCCCCCGAACGTCCACTTCAGGGTCCAGCCGGTGATCGGGGCCGTGCCGGCGTTCGTCACCGTCACGTTCGCCGTGAAGCCGCTGCCCCAGTCGTTGAGGCTGTACCCGACCCGGCAGCCGGTGCCCGAAGAGGGCGAGGACGAGGCCGACCGCGAGGTCGACGCCGACGGGGAAGCCGACCGCGAGGCCGAGGCCGACGGGGAAGCCGACCGGGAGGCCGAGGCCGACGGGCTGGTCGAGATCGGGGGGTTGCCGCCGCTCTTCGACACCATGAACGCCGAGTGGGACTTGAACACCGACATCTCCGGTGCGCCGTGCTTGACGCTGTAGTTGTCGCCGCCCGCCTGGGCGTCCGGGTTCCACCAGAAGGCGCTGCCGTCCGCGTCCTGGGTCTGCAGGTCGTTGAAGATGGACGTCCACCAGGTGCTGCGGTCCACGCCCATGGTGTTGAACTCGCCGAGGAAGAACGGCTTGCCGACCACCGTGTGCGAGTCGGAAAGCCAGGCGTTGATGAGCGTGATCGTCTGGGCCAGGGTGAGGTTGGCCCAGCCCTCGTTCGGGTACGGGTGCGCCGAGGTGAAGTCGATGTACGGCGACTGCTGGATGGCGACGAACGGGTTGCCCTCGTCACCGCCGAAGCCGTACTTCGTGCCGTGGCCCTCCAGGCCGGCGTCGACCATGTGGTTGCCGTCGATGCCCTTGATGTAGGAGGCCATGGTGTCGACCCACTTGCGCAGCGTCGTGCCGTTGACGTTCTCCGCGGTGCCCTGGCCCTCGTACCGCGGCTCGTTCATCAGTTCCCACGCGAACACCGCCGGGTCGTCCTTGTACTTGACGCCCGTGTAGTGGTTGGTGCGGTTGAGCGCGTACGACACATAGTTCTTGTACTGCGTGAAGCAGCCCGGGCACGCGGTCTCGTTGAAGAACCGCCAGCGGTTGGCCTGGCCGGTCGGCAGGCCCTCCCACGACAGGCGCGTGTCGATGCCGCCGTACGCCTCCCAGTAGTTCTCGAAGACCGGGATCACCCGGATGTTGTGCTGGGCGGCCGAGTAGAGGATGTAGTCGAACTCGGCGAACTGCTGGTCGCTGTAGACGCCCTTGCTGGGCTCGAAGCCGTGCCACGTCTCGTGGTCGAACATCCACGTGCGCAGGACCGTGACCCCGTCGGCGGCCATCTCGGCCATGTGGTTGTCGATGCGGGCCTTGTCCATCCACTGGGTCTCGGTGTCGCCGTAGCTGCCCCCGTAGGTGAAGGTGTCGTAGACGTTGGTGCCGGCGAAGTAGTACGTGTGGCCGCCCAGGCAGAAGTGGATGCCGCAGCGGCTGACGAAGCCGGCGGTGGCGGCGGACGCCTGGACAAGAGGCAACGCGACCGCCGCGGCGAGCACGGCGGCACAGGCCGCGACGACGAGCGCGAACCGGCGCCGGCCGGCCCGCGCGAAACGGGACTGAAGCATGGGGGTGCGCCTCCTGGCGTGGGGCTACTGAACCGCTTCAGTAGGCCCCGCCGGGCGACCGGCGTCAACGCGCGGCCGAAACAAGGCGCGCTGCCCGGCGCTGGAGCTGAAAGTTACGTCAGTCCTCGTCGTGCTGCATGAGCTGACGCGCGGCCTCGGAGATCGAGCCCGAGATCGACGGGTAGATCGTGATGGTGTGGGCGAGCTGGTCGACGCTCAGGTGGTTCTCCACCGCCATCGCGATCGGCATGATCAGCTCGCTCGCCTTCGGGGCGACCACGACGCCGCCGACCACGAGGCCCGAGGCCGGGCGGCAGAAGATCTTCACGAAGCCGTCGTCGAGGCCGTCCATCTTGGCCCGGGCGTTGCCGGCCAGGGGCAGCATCACCGCGCGGGCCGGCACCTTGCCGCTGTCGATGTCGGACTGGGTGATGCCCACCGACGCCAGCTCCGGGTCGGTGAACACGTTCGCGGCGACCGTGCGCAGCTTCAGCGGGGCCACCGCCTCGCCCAGCGCGTGCCACATCGCGATGCGGCCCTGCATCGCCGCGACGCTGGCCAGCGGGAGCAGGCCGGTGCAGTCGCCGGCCGCGTAGATGCCGGGCACGTTGGTGCGCGAGACCCGGTCCACCGTCACGTAGCCGCCCGCGGCGACCTCCACGCCGTACTCGGGCAGGCCGAGGGCGGCCGTCTGCGGTACCGAACCCACGCACATCAGCACGTGGGAGCCCGTGACGACCCGGCCGTCGGCGAGCTCGACCTCGACCCCGCCGGCGGTGCGGCGCGCGGCCGACGCGCGGGAGTTGTTGAGGATCGTCATGCCGCGGGCGCGAAAGACGCGCTCGATCGCCATGGCGGCGTCGGGGTCCTCGTGCGGCATGACGCGGTCGCGGCTGGAGACGAGGGTGACGTCGACGCCCATGGCCAGGTACGCCGAGGCGAACTCGGCCCCGGTCACACCCGAGCCGACCACGATGAGCTTCTCGGGGAGCGCCGGCAGGTCGTACACCTGCCGCCAGTCGAGGATCCGCTCGCCGTCCGGCGCCGCGGACGCGAGCACCCGCGGGGTCGCGCCGGTGGCGATCAGCACCGTGGAGGCGGCGATCACATACGGAGCGTCACCGTCGGCCGGCGTCACCCGGACCGCGTGAGTGTGACCCAGCGTGTCCTCACCGAGGCGCGCTGTGCCCGTGATGAACTCCACACCGGCCTTGACCAGCTTGGCGTGGATGTCGCCGGACTGCGCGTGGGCAAGGCGCTTGACCCGCTGGTGTACCGCGGGCCCGTCCACCCGCACGTCGGGCCCGGCGGGGCCGATCACCCCGAACGCCTCGGTGTCCAGATGCGCGGTGACCACGGAGGAGCTGGCGATGAAGGTCTTGCTGGGCACGCAGTCGTGCAGCACACAGGCGCCGCCGGCCCCCTCGGCCTCGACGATTGTCACCTGCGCGTCCAGCTGCGCGGCGACCAGGGCCGCCTCGTAGCCCGCCGGGCCCCCTCCGATGATCACGATCCGGCCCACGCCAGCCACCCCTCCTCGGCTTTCCTGCCCGTATTCTCCCTCGCCGCACCGGCCGGCCCGCGGCGGGCCACCCGGTCGGCCCATGCCGCGCCGACGAGTGGATCCGAATCCGACACGCTCTGCAGTATTCTCTCGCGCGCCCGGTCGGGTTTATCGTCATCGCCGTGCGTCATTACGCCGCGTATGGCTCGAACCTGGACCCTGCCCGCATGCGGGCCTACTGTCCGTATTCACCGATGATCGGGATCGGCTGGCTCGAGGGCTGGCGCCTGACCTTCGCCGGGGAGGACGTCCTCGGCTGGGAGGGCTCGGTCACCACGATCGTCGAGGCGTCGCCGGGCGACCGGGTCTTCGTCGCGCTGTACGACGTGCACCCCAACGACGAGAAGCAGCTCGACGAGGTCGAGGGGGCGCTGGCGGGCACCTACCGCAAGCTCCACCTGCGCGTGGCCACCCTGGACGGCGAGGAGACCGCCTGGGTCTACGTGTTCAACGGCTACGAGGGCGGGCTGCCCACCGCGTGGTACCTCGCCGAGATCGCCAACGCCGCGGCCAAGGCCGGCGCGCCGGCCGACTACCTCGAGTCCCTGCGCGCGCACCCCACCAAGACCGCGATGCCGTAGGCCTAACCCGTCCGCTCGTACATGTCCGCGGCGAACGCCACGGTCATGCCCACGCTCGTGTACAGGTGGTACGCCCCGGTCGGGTTGGTGAGGTCGACGCCCAGCCCGGCCGTCGTGCGGCCCTTCGCCGCGTAGATGGCGAAGGCCGCCCGCAGCAGCGCGCCGCCGATCCCGGCCCCGCGGTGCCCGCGCAGCACGGCGAGGTTCTTCACCCAGCCCTCGCCCCGCTCGACGCCCTGGTCCGCGGACTGCAGCACGCCCACGATCGCCCCGTCCGCCTCGGCCACGAGCCACTCGTCCCGGCTCACCGACGGCAGGGCGGCCAGCGCGGCCAGCCAGTCCGGGTAGGACGTCGCCACGAAGTCGGGCGTGTCGGCAAAAGCCGTCTGCAGTACCTCATGAAAGCGCGGCAGCTCCTCCTCGCGCACGGCCCGCACGCCGAAGCCCGGCGCGGGCGGCCGCTCGTCGCCGGTCAGCACCCGGGTCATGCGGGCGTGACGCTTGCGGAAGACGAACCCGCGGGCGGTCAGCGCCTCGACGTAGGCGGTCTCGCTCGGCACGACCCCGGCGCGCACGATCCGCCGGCCGCGCTCGGCGATCCGGGCCAGGGCCAGGTCGAGCAGCGGCCCGAACGCGGGCCGGCCCGCCGTCGGCACCGCGTAGACCTCGACGTTGTCGCGCTCGCCGCGTTCGGGGTTGTCGACGTACGCCCACGCCAGCGCGGTCCCGTCCGGCCCGAACGCCAGCCAGGCGTCGACGGCCGGGTCCAGATGCGGGGCCGTGAGGGTCGCGACCACCTCCTCCTCGGTCCAGTCGGGCTCGCCGACGGACGCGATGTCGCTCGCCCTGGTGATGGACAGGATGGCCGCCACGTCACGCAGCGAGCACCCTCGAACGGTCCAGCCCTCCATCGGAGCAACCTAGCCCGGCGAGGCCTCTTCGACCGACTGCACCGCCGCCTCCAGCAGGTTCACCAGTTCGATGCGCTCGGCCGGGGACAGGGACTTGAACGCCTCCCCCGCGATCCGGTCCGTCAGCGCCTCAGCCCAGCTGCGCCGGCGGACCAGGGGCTCGAACGGCGGGAACGGCGGCTGCCAGCCGAACGCGGTCGCCTCGGCCTCGCCGTCCGGGCCGGAGACGATCGCCTCCAGCGGGGTGAGCCCGCTGGCCCGGATCGCCAGCAGGTGGGCGGCGCCGCGGTGCTCGCGCAGCAGGTGGGCCAGGACGGCGGCCCGGGCCCCCGGCGAGTCGTCCGGCAGCGGCATGGCGCGCCAGGCGGCGAAGAGCGGCATGCCCGCGGTCTCGGCGCTGACCACCACCCGCTCGGCCAGCTCGACGAGCTTGGGCAGCGCGTAGAAGCTCTCGAGGTGCTCGCGGCCCCAGCGGCAGCACTCGTCGAGGTTGTCGGCGGCGACCTGCTCCGGCGGGGCGACCTTGCGGGCCGCGTCCCAGCCGTCCTGCACCGCCTCCGGGGCGATGAAGCCCAGGGCCGCGGCGACCGTGTCGGCGCGCACGTCACCCAGGGCGCCACCGCGGCCGGCCACGTAGAAGGCCCAGCCGGTGAGGCCGATCTGACGCGCGCGGCGCATGGTCTTGGGGTCGTCGCTGAAGGCGCCGCCCAGCACCAGCACCGCCTGCTTCGCCGCGGCGGCCGCCTGCTCGGGAGTCACCCGGGTCATTCTGCCCTCCCGCACGGATCACGGTGAAGGCACTCGTTCGAGCACTAACCATGTGCGCGAACGGACGAAGAGTTCGTCTCGATGGATTACCCCAGATCGGTGAGGGCGTCCTGGGCGATCCGCACCCGCTTCTCGGCCTGTTTGACGGCCTTCTCGGCGGCGGCGACGGCCCGTTCGGCCTCGGCCTTGGCGTTCTCGGCGTCGGCGACCTGCTGCAGGGCGGTCATGAGCTCCTTTCGCGCCTGCTTCACCAGCCGGGCGTGCTCCTCCTCGGCCCGGCGCCGCTCCTCCTCGCGCCGCCGCGCCTCGGCCCGCCGCTCCTTCTCGCTCTCGTCCGGGGCCGAGCGGATCGGCGTGACCGTGGCCGAGGGCGGGGCGCCGCCCTGCACCAGGCGCAGGCTGGGGCGGGGGGTCTCGCCGAAGCCGGTGTACTCCAGCGCCTTGGTGAGCCGCCCCGCGCGCACCTCGGCCGCCGCCTCGGTGTCGGCGAGCGCGGCGGCGAACGTCGCCTCCACCTCGGTCACGGGGAGGTTCCCGCCCGGGCCGCGCCCGGCCAGCCGTACCGCCTCCCGGGCCAGGGCCGCGACCGTGCTGCGGCGGCGCACCGACAGCTCCCGCAGGTCGGCGCCGCGCAGCTCGCGCTGGGCGGCGCGCAGCTGCTCGGCCAGCTCCAGCAGCTCCGCGACGAGGTCGGGGCGCTCGTGGGCGAGCCGGTTGACGAGCCAGGCCGCGACGGTGGGCTTGCGCAGCTTGCCGATCGCCCCGGCCAGCGCGGTGTCGCGGGCCGAGCGGGCCTTGGCGACCGCCTCGCCGCGCAGCGCGATGAAGTCCTCCGGCGGTGCGGAGTACAGCCGGGCCACCACCGCGGCGAGGGCATCTGCCATAGGGCGAGGTTAAGGCCTGTTTCATCACTGGGCCGGCCGCAGCCCCGCCCCAGTGATGAAACAGGCCTCAGATGGTCTGGCCGGGTTCCAGGCGCGTGTAGTGCGTGCCGGACAGGCGCGTCATGTGGCCGGTGACCATCTGCTGGCCGGCGTCCACCAGCAGGCTGTCGTGCAGGGCGAAGGCGCGCTCCGGCTTGACCGCCCGCGCGAAGTCGATCGACTCGGCCAGCTTCAGCCACGGCGCCGAGACGGGCACGAAGAGCGTCGCGATCTCCTCGTCGGGCACGTGGAACGAGTCGCCCGGGTGGTAGATCGGGCCGCCGGGCGCGTCGATGACGAAGCCGACGTTGACGATCTGCGGGATGTCGGGGTGGATGACCGCGTGCCGCCCTCCGTGCGCGCGCACCGTCATCCCGGCCGCGACGAAGATGTCACCCGGGTTGACCGCGAAGACGTCGGCGTCGAGGTCGGTCAGCTGCGCCTCGACGTCGGGGTGGGTGTGCACGGTCAGCTCGCGCTGGGCCGCCGCCGCGGCGCGCAGCTTGTCGAGATCCACGTGGTCCATGTGCTCGTGGGTGATGAGCACGGCGTCGGCGCCCTCGAGGGCCTCCGACTCGCTGAAGACCCCGGGGTCGATCACCAGCACCCCGCCGCTGTGCTCGAGACGAAGACAGGCGTGCGTGTACTTCGTGATGCGCATCCGGTGACCTCCTCGTGGCGGAACTGTGACCCGGGCTGGCGGAACGGCGGCGCCCCGGCCCGCGTCGGACCGGCACTACCTTCACCGGACCCTACCCAGGAGGCGTCATGTCAGTCAGGCGCACGACCGCGTTCCTCGCGGCCGCCGGCGCGTTGGTCCTCGCGCTGAGCGGGTGCGGCTCCGATTCGAGCGACGCACCGAGCAGTAGCAGCAACAAGGAGGCCGCCGGGCCCGCCGTGGCGCCGGGGCAGGAGAACGCCGCGGGGGCCGCCGCCGACTCCGCCAAGGACCAGGCCCAGGCCCAGGGCCAGGCCCAGGCCCAGGGCCAGGCCCAGGGCCAGGGCCAGGCCCAGCAGAAGATCCCCGACAACCTCGACGCCACCAACCGGTCGATCATCTACTCGGGCACCATGACGGTGCAGGTCAAGGACGTCAACGCCGCGGCCACGCAGGCGATCGCGTTCGCCACGGGGGCGGGCGGGTTCGTCGGCGGCGACAACCGGCACATCGACGGGCAGAGCTCGACCGCGACAATCACGCTGCGGGTGCCGGCCGCGAAGTTCCAGGACACCCTCGACCAGCTCAAGGGCATCGGCGACGAGAAGAACCGGCAGGTCTCCGCGCAGGACGTCACCGACCAGGTCGTCGACGTCGAGTCGCGGATCATCACGGCGCAGGCCAGCGTCGACCGCATCCGGGCGCTGCTGGCCAAGGCGCAGACGATCGGCGAGATCACGTCGGTGGAGGCGGAGCTGTCCCGGCGCGAGGCCGACCTCGAGTCGCTGCAGGCCCGCAAGCGCAAGCTGGACGGGCTGACCGCGCTGTCCACCATCACGCTGGTGCTGCAGGGCCCGGAGGCGCCCGCGGTGTCCGAAGAGGACACCGGGATCCTGGTCGGCCTGCGGCACGGCTGGGACGCGTTCGTCGCGTCGCTGCGGGTGGCGCTGACCGTCCTCGGCTGGCTGCTGCCGTGGCTGGTCTTCATCGGCCTGCCGATCTGGCTGGTGGTGTGGCTCCTCAAGCGGTACCGCCGAAGCCACCCGCTCCCCGTCCGGCCGCCGCTCGCCGTCCCGGCCGGCGCGGGCCCTATGTATCCGCCGCCGATGCCGCCGCACCCTCGGCCGATGCCGCCGATGCCGGCCCCGGTCCAGCGTCCCCCCGCGGCGGCGGAGGCGCCGCACCGGGAGGCGCCGGAGACGGCGTCGAAGGACGCCGGGGAGCCAGATCCGCCACGAGAGCCCTGACCACCGCACCGAACTCCGGCCGCAGCTGGTAGCCGGAGTGGCCGTCGACCTTGGGGTACACCGTGTCGCCGGGCGGGATCGCGAAGCCCGGCGGATCGACGAGGCGCACGTCGCGCGCAGCCGGCGACTGCACGGGCCCGCCGATCGGATCGGTGTCCCGCCAGAGGTTGACCCAACGGGGGGTGTGCTGACCCGGCTCCGGCTCCACCGGAGCTCCGGGCCGGGTCAGCACCGCGCCCACCTCGGCGAGCACGTCGTCGCCGAGGTACGCGGGGAAGAACCGGGCGTACAACCGGCGCAACGGCGAGCCGTAGGTCAGCAGGGCCGTGCGCGCCTGCGCCTCCGGCGGCATCTGCAGCACCGTCGCGGCCACGAGCACGCTGCCCTGGCTGTGCCCGGAGAGGATCACGCCGCCCTGCTCGGCGGCGAGCCAGGAGCCGCGCCGGGCCAGCTCCGGCACCACGCGCTCGGCGTAGCAGGGCGGGGCGAGCGGGTGCGCGGCGCGGGGCCAGAACGTGCCCAGGTCCCACAGCACGCCGACGATCCGCCGGAAGCGCTGGTACCGGTAGGCCAGCACGCCGATGAGCACGAGCGCGAACGCGGAGAAGCCGATGAGGTACGTCCCGAGGTTGACCGCGAACGAGATGACCTCGGCGCCGGTCGAGCCGGACGGGAACAGGCTGATCGGGCGGCGCGCGGCGATCGCGAAGCCCGTGGCGGCCACGGCGGCCAGCGCCGCGGGGATGAACACCCACACGAGCATCCGTCCGATGTGGTCGGTGACGAGCGCGTCGGCGACGGCGCGGTCGACGTGCCCGGCCCGGGCCGCGTCCCGATCGCGCCCGCCGCGGAAGTCGGCGTCGGTGACGACGCGGGCGTACCGCCGCAGCCGCCGCACCAGCGGGAGCCCGCCGGCCACCGCGACGATCACGGTGAGCAGGAGCAGCAGCACGAACCCGGCCGCGGCCCACTCGTAGGCCGGCGGCGGCTGCAGCGGCTGCCAGGCGGCGTAGTCGGCCGAGGAGGGGCGCGCGCGGCGGTCGAGGAAGTCGGCGGCCCGGTAGGCCAGGCCGGCGGAGAACGCGACCGCGACGCCGAGCCCGGCGCTGGCGATGAGCGGCCCGGCGAGGCCCTGCAGGAACGTGCCGTGCGGGCGGCTGGCCAGCACCACGGCGCCGAGCACGAGCAGGAGCACGACCTGCGCCGCGAACAGCCCGGTGATGGTGCCGCCGAGCACCGGCAGCCGGCCGCCGGCCGTCCACGGGTCGCGGGGCAGCAGCGCGTAGACCAGCACGAGCGCGGTGAGACCGACGGCGGCGTGGCTCAGCAGCCGGGTGCCCGGACGGGCCCAGTGGGCCGGGTTGTCGCGGTCGACGACGGGGCGCACGGCCACCGCGACGACGCACAGCACGAGGATGAGCGCGGTCAGCGCGGCGAGCACCAGGCCGGGCCCGCGCCAGCCGTGCGGGAGCAGGTTGCTCAGCAGGATCGCGTCCAGCGTCGCGAACGCGAAGGCGATGTGCAGGGAGCGGAGCCGGCCGACGAGCGGTTTGCCGTTCCAGAAGCACGGGTGGGCCAGCCCGTCGCCGTCGCCCTCGGTCTGGGCGGGGAAGGCCTCGTACCGCGCCCACGTCCGCCGCCCCAGGAACCACAGGAACGCGATGGCCAGCACCGGCCCGAGCGCGGCGAGCGCCATCCGCCGGCCGGTGGTGGCGAAGAACCCGTCGGCGAAGAGCGCGAGGTAGCCGCGCCCCTCGAGACAGCGGGGCAGGCTCGCGCACTGCCAGCCGACCAGGTCGACCGCGACCTCGGTGAACGACAGCACGAAGGAGCCGGTCATCGACAGGGCGTAGACGCGCACCAGGGCGCGGATCGCGGCCCGCGGGCCCGGCCGGGTGGCCGGGCGCAGCCACAGCGCGACGTTGGCGAACATGAACGGCAGCAGCAACAGCCACAGCGCCCGGGCGGCGGCCCCGGCGGTGAGGTTGCCCCAGCGGTACGCCTCCAGCGTGGCGCCGCCGGGACCGGTGATCGCGCCGTACTCGGCGCGCGGGCGGAAGAAGCCCGCATCGGTGTCCCCGGCGACCCGGCGCAGCAGCGGCCGGTCCAGCACGTCCTCGGCCGGGGAGCCGGTGACGCCGTGCACGCGCAGCTCAGTGACCACGCCTCGGTTTACCAGACATGGACAGTCTTAGAAAGGACGCTCAGAACGCGCCGGCGCTCAGCGCGGCCAATGCCGTGTGGACCATGATCCGCACGCCGTGGCCGATCGCCCGCTCGTCGACGTCGAAGGCCGACTGGTGGATGTCGAACTTCGTCTCCGAGCCGGGGATGCCGGTGCCGAGCCGGATCATCGAGCCGGGCACGTTCTCCAGGTAGAAGGCGAAGTCCTCGCCGCCCATGCTGATCTCGGCCTCGACCACGCGGTCGGGGCCCAGGGCGGCGCCGGCCGCGCCCGCGATGATCGCGGTGGCGAGCCGGTCGTTGACCACGGGCGGAACGCCGCGGGTGTACGTCACCTCGACGTCGGCCCCGGTGGGCGCGATGACGTCGTGGACGAGCTTGGTGACCAGTTCCGGCAGGTCGCGCCAGGCCTCGCGGCTGAGCACGCGGATCGTGCCGCGGGCCATGCCTTCGATCGGGATGGCGTTGGCGGCCTCGCCGGCCCGCACCGCGCCCCACACCATCGACACCCCGGCCCGCGCGTCGAGCTTGCGGTCCAGCAGCGACGGCACGTCGACCAGGATGCGGCCGAGCGCGTGCACGAGGTCGGCGGTCAGGTGCGGGCGGGCGGTGTGCCCGCCGCGGCCGCTGAGCCGGACCTCGATCTTGTCGGCGGCCGCGGTGAACGGCCCGGAGCGCACGCCGACCAGGCCGACGGGCAGCTGGGGCGCGCAGTGCAGGGCGAAGATCGCGGCGACCTCGTCGAGCGCGCCGGCCGCGATGACCTCGGGCGCGCCGCCCGGCATGGTCTCCTCGGCCGGCTGGAACAGCAGCCGGACCCGGCCGGGCAGCTCGCCGCGCTCGGCCAGCTGGGCCAGCGCGAGGCCGACACCGAGCAGGATCGTGGTGTGCACGTCGTGGCCGCAGGCGTGGCAGACGTTGTCGACGGTCGAGCGGTACGGCACGTCCTTGGTGTCGGGCAGCGGCAGCGCGTCGAGGTCGGCGCGCAGCGCGATGACGCTGTCGCCACGGCCGATGTCGCACATCAGGCCGTTGCCCTTGGGCAGCAGGCGGGGCGAGAGCCCGGCGCGGGTGAGCTCGCGGGCGATCAGCGCCGCGGTCTCGAACTCCTGGCCGGACAGCTCCGGGTGGGCGTGGATGTGACGACGGATCGCTACGAGCTCGGCACCGCGGGACGCAAGCCAGCGGTCGAGCTGTCCGGGCAGCGGATCGGCTCCGGGTGGGGTCTCGGGCCAGCCCTCGGACAGCCGCTCGGCCCTCGACGACGTCAACCTGCCAACCGGGCGCGCCGCCGTGGCGGCGGTCTCGGTCAGCGTCAGCGCTCTCGTCACGGTGAGTTCTCTATTTCGGTCTAAAGGAGCGGCCCGCCCCATGCGTGCCATGGACAGACTAACCGGGTCAAGGTGACGGAGCGCAACATCATTCTCGTGATGCCGGAATAGCTGAGCGTCACTTAACCGCTGCTAAAGGCGCCGAACAGCAGAGGCCACCTCACCCCCTCTAACGCGTGACCGGCGCCACGGTCACGCGGTGTCGCGACAAGTTTTCGCGCCGATGCCGTGAGTTGCGTCGCCACTGTTCAACACACAGTGACGGAAGACGTCGCAGGGTGGCATGACCCCGAAACCCGGCGACGCACCCCTCGTCCGACTACCGGCCGGCGGAGTTCAGAATCCAGGAAAGCCGAGTCGCCGATGTTCCCGAATGGTTTCCGTCACCTGCCTAGACGCTCCATCCGCCTGTTCAGGTTCCCCGGATGAACGAATTCAATCCTGCAACCGTCCGCAGGGCTACATGGCCAGTACGGTCCGTTGTCTTCGGGTCACGGTACGGTGAAGGACCGGACCCCACCTTTCGTCGGCGGCCAAGAACACGCAAGATAGTGGGGCGAGAAGTCAACCTCCCCTCTCCCCATGACGGTTAACTGCCTGTGACTCAGCTTCCGACGTGGCATGGCGAGCCCCTGCCACCCACCGGTGCTCTGGCCTCGGCCGGAGCCGGGCGCGAACCTGCGCGCGGCCCCGACTCCACCTCCAACGGACCCGCCTCGCCACGCGAGCCCGGCTCGACCGCTCCCCCGGTTCCGGGGCAGCGCGCCGCGCCCGGTGTGGTGATCGGCGGGCGCTACGCCCTGCGCACCGCCATCGGTCACGGCGGCATGGGCACCGTCTGGCGCGCCAGCGACACGCTGCTGCGCCGCGACGTGGCGGTCAAGGAGGTGATCCTCCCGCCCGGCCTCGCCCCGAGCGACCGCGACTCGATGTACCAGCGGACCCTGCGCGAGGCCCGTGCGGCCGCCGCGCTCTCCCACCCCGCGGTGGTACAGGTGTACGACGTCGTGACCGAGGCCGGCCGCCCGTGGATCGTCATGGAGCTGCTCCAGGCGCGCAGCCTCGCCGAGATGATCGTCGAGGACGGCCCGCTCGCGGCCCGGGCGGTCGCCAAGATCGGCATCGCGCTGCTCGGCGCGCTCGAGGTGGCCCACGCCGCCGGGGTGCTGCACCGCGACGTCAAGCCGGCCAACGTGCTCATCTGCGGCGACGGCCGGTGCGTGCTCACCGACTTCGGCGTGGCTCGCATGCCCACCGACAGCGAGCTCACGACGCCCGGCATGGTGCTGGGCTCCCCGCACTTCATCTCGCCCGAGCGCGCCATCGGGGCCAAGTTCGGGCCCCCGAGCGACCTGTTCTCGCTCGGCGTCACGCTGTACACCGCCGTCGAGGGCCGGCCGCCGTTCGACAAGCGCGACCCGTTCGAGACCATGCGGGCCGTCGTCGAGGAGCCGCCGGCGCAGTCGATGCGCGCCGGGCCGCTGGCCGGGGTGCTCTACGGGCTGCTGGAGAAGGATCCGGCCCGCCGCTGGAACGTCGAGACGGCCCGGGCCGTCCTGCGCGACCTGCTCGCGGGCCCGCTGGCCAGCAACGCGCCGGCGCACATGACCGACCCCTACGCGGTGGTCCGCCCGGCCCACCAGCCGACGATGGTCCACCCGCAGCAGCCGACCGGCCAGATCGGCGGGCGGGCCATGATGGCGCCCGGCGAGACGGTCAGCGGGGCGCTGCGGCGGATGAGCTCGGGCGCGCCCGCCCAGGGCGGCCCGCACGAGGTCGAGCTGGAGCGCACCGGCGCCGAGACGTACAACGCCTACGGGCCCGAGTACGCCCAGGACGACTGGGCCCAGGGCCCGACCACGTCCACCCCGCCCGGCTCCGGCCGGACCTTCGGCGCTGGCGCGAGCGGGCTCACCGCGCGGGTCAAGGCCGCCCCGAGCTGGATGAAGGCGGGGGTCGCGGCCGCGGTCGTGCTCGTGCTGTTCCTCGGCATCGGCGCCGCGGCGGGGCTGTTCTCCGGCGACGGCGGCGACAAGGGCGGGGCGCCCAGCGCGCGCGGCTCCAGCGCCCCGGCCGGCCCGTCGTTCGAGGTGGAGCCGTTCATCCATCCGGGCGGCATCACGGTCAGCGTGCCGAAGGGCTGGACGAAGAAGCAGCAGGGCGCCGCCGCCGCGCCGTACTTCGACATCACCGACCCGACCGACGCCAACCGCCGCATCCGGGTCAACATCGAGAAGGCCTCGGCCAGCCCGCAGGCGTTCCTGGAGTCCGCCGAGAAGCGGCTGCAGACCACGCCCAGCAGCTGCGAGACGCCGTACAGCCGGGTCGGCCTCAACGCCGGCAAGCTCGACGGGCAGACGTCGGCGGTCCTGGAGTACACCTGCGGCTCCGGCGAGCACCTGCGCCACGCGCTGTGGGACGCGGTCGTGGTCAACGGCAAGGCCTACCACTTCTTCGTGACGGTGCCCGACGCCCGGTTCACCGAGAGCAAGGCGATCTTCGAGCAGATGGTCGCCAGCTTCAAGCTCACTACGGCGACGACCGGCGGCTGAGCCGTGTTATGAAAGGCAGATGACCTCCCCCCTACGCTCGGTCGCCGAGGCCTGGCTCGCCGATGATCCCGACCCGGCGAGCCGGGACGAGCTGCAGGCCGTCCTCCACGACGAGACCGAGCTGGCGGACCGGTTCGCGGGCCCGCTGCGCTTCGGCACCGCGGGCCTCCGCGGGCCGCTGCGGGCCGGGCCGAACGGGATGAACCTCGCGGTCGTGCGCGGCGCGGCGGCCGGCCTGGTGCGCTGGCTCGCCGCGCAGAGCCCTGCCCCCAGCGGGGGCCCCCACGCCCCCGACGAGCGGCCCCTGGTCATCGGGTACGACGCCCGGCACGGCTCGCACGCCTTCGCCGTCGAGACCGCCCGGGTCGCCACCGGCGCCGGCCGCCGCGCGCTGCTCATGCCCCGGCCCCTGCCGACCCCGGTGCTCGCCTTCGCCGTGCGCCACCACGGGGCGGCCGCGGGGGTCATGGTCACCGCCAGCCACAACCCGCCGCAGGACAACGGCTACAAGGTGTACCTCGCCGACGGCGCCCAGCTCGTCCCGCCCGCCGACGCCGGGATCGAGCACGCGATCCGTGCGGTGGGCCCGCTCGCCGACGTGCCGCTCGGCCCGCCGGGCGAGGTCCTCGACGAGCGGATCGTGCGCGAGTACGTCGACGCCGCGCTCGGCGTCATCGACCCCGAGGTGCCGCGGGACCTGGCGGTCGCGTACACCCCGATGCACGGCGTCGGCCGGGAGGTCTTCGCGGCCACGCTCGCCGCGGCCGGCTACCCGGAGCCGTTCGTCGTCGCCGAGCAGGCCGAGCCCGACCCCGAGTTCCCGACCGTGGCCTTCCCCAACCCGGAGGAGCCCGGCGCCACCGACCTGCTGCTGGCGCTGGCCGCGCGGGAGGGCGCCGACATCGCCATCGCCAACGACCCCGACGCCGACCGGTGCGCGGTCGCCTACGCCGCCGGCGGGGTCTGGCGGCAGCTGCGCGGCGACGAGGTCGGGGTGCTGCTGGCCGACCACCTCATGCGCCGCGGGGTCCGCGGCCGCTACGCGACCACGATCGTCTCCTCCAGCCTCCTGTCCCGCCTGTGCGCGGACCGGGGGCTGCCCTACGGCGAGACGCTCACCGGCTTCAAGTGGATCGTGCGGGCCGGGGACGACCTGGTGTACGGCTACGAGGAGGCCCTGGGCTACTGCGTCGCCCCCGGGATGGTGCTCGACAAGGACGGCATCACCGCCGCGCTGCTGGTCTGCGAGCTCGCCGCCGGGCTCAAGGCCGAGCTGCGCACGCTGGGCGACCGGCTCGACGAGCTGGCGCTGCGCTACGGGGTGCACGCCACCGACCAGCTCTCGGTGCGCGTCGAGGACCTCAACGAGATCGCGGAGATGATGGCCACGATCCGCTCCCGCCCGCCGGCCGAGCTGCTCGACGAGGCGGTGACCGCGGTCGAGGACCGGCTGCCCGAGTCCGACGTGCTCATCCTGCGCGCCGGCACCACCCGCGTCGTGGTCCGGCCCTCGGGGACGGAGCCGAAGCTGAAGGCGTACCTCGAGGTCGTCGAGCCCGTCGCCGGCGGCGACATCGCCGGGGCCCGGGAGCGCGCGTCCGCCGCGCTCGCCGCCCTGCGCACCCAGACCGCGGAGGCGCTCGGCCTATAGCGTCACCGAGAAGAGCTGGGACTCGGAGCAGCCCGCAGCCGGGCACGAGCTCGGGTCGACGACGCAGCGCCGCGGGCTGAGCCCCTGGCGGGCGTCGGCCTCGCGGATCCCCGCCACCGGCTCCCGCAGCGTCGCCGAGGCGACAGCGCCTGAGCCGGCCAGGGCCAGGAGCACCGCGGCCAGCAGCATCAGGTCTTTTCGGTACCCCATCGCCGGTCAACGTAAGGCCGGCCCCGTTCACCCTTTCAAGGGCGAGGCCGCCGTAACCCCTCGTTACGGCGACCTTTCTTAAGCAAGGTTTTAAGTTCAGGCGTCGCCGAAGCGGGGCATGCCGCCGAACTGGCGGTCGCCCGCGTCGCCCAGGCCCGGGACGATGAACATGTGCTCGTTGAGCCGCTCGTCGATCGCCGCGGTGACCAGGCGCATCGGCAGGCCGCTGTTGGCCAGCCGCTCGATGCCGGCCGGGGCGGCCAGCACACACAGCACCGTGATGTCGGTCGCACCCCGGTCGACCAGCAGGCGCACGCAGTGCTCCAGCGAGCCGCCGGTGGCCAGCATCGGGTCGAGGACCAGGACCGGGATGCCGGACAGGTCGCGGGGCAGCGACTCCATGTAGGCGCGCGGCTCGTAGGTGTGCTCGTCGCGCGCCAGCCCCACGAACCCCATGGACGACTCCGGCAGCAGCCCCAGGGCGGCGTCGGACATGCCCAGCCCGGCCCGCAGCACCGGCACGAGCAGCGGCGGGCGGGCCAGCCGGGTGCCCTCGGCGGTCGCGACCGGCGTCTTCACCGGGAACTGCTCGGTGGCGAACGAGCGTGCCGCCTCGTACACGAGCATCGTCGTGAGCTCGTGCAACGCGGCACGGAACGCCCCGTTGTCGGTGCGTTCGTCGCGCATCGCGGTCAGTCGCGACTTGGCCAGGGGGTGATCCACCACGAGTACGTCCACGATGCGAGAGCCTAGTATTTTCCCCATGAGCCTCACCGCCGAGGTCACGCCGCGTTCACAAGGCGCGCTGCGGACCTTCTTGCACGGCCTGCCGGGAGTCGACCAGGTCGGCGCCGAGCAGCGCGCCGCGATGCTGGGCACCCGGTCGATCAAGACCACGGCCAAGGCCCAGGCCATCGACCTGGCGATCCGCATGGTCGACCTGACCACGCTGGAGGGCTCGGACACGCCGGGCAAGGTGCGCGCCCTGTGCGCCAAGGCGGTGCGCCCCGACCCGGCCGACGCGAGCTGCCCGAGCGCGGCGGCCATCTGCGTGTACCCCGCGATGATCGCCGGGGCCGCGGCGGCCCTGCGCGGCTCGAAGGTCCACCTGGCCAGCGTGGCCACCGCCTTCCCCTCCGGCCAGGCCCCGCTCGCGGTGAAGCTGGCCGACACGCGCGCCGCGGTCGCCGACGGCGCCGACGAGATCGACATGGTGATCTCCCGCGGCGCGTTCCTGTCCGGCCGCTACGCCGAGGTGCACGACGAGATCGCGGCGGTCAAGGAGGCCTGCGGCCCGGCCCACCTCAAGGTCATCCTCGAGACCGGGGAGCTGGCCACCCTCGACAACGTGCGCCGCGCCTCCTGGCTGGCGATGCTGGCCGGCGCCGACTTCATCAAGACCTCCACCGGCAAGATCCAGCCCGCGGCGACCCTGCCGGTGACGCTGGTGATGCTGGAGGCGGTGCGCGACTTCCGGGCCGAGACCGGGCGGGTCATCGGCGTGAAGCCGGCCGGGGGCATCCGGACCGCCAAGGACGCCATCAAGTACCTCGTGCTGGTCAACGAGACCGCGGGGCCCGACTGGCTGGACCCCGACCGGTTCCGCTTCGGCGCGTCCACGCTGCTCAACGACCTGCTCATGCAGCGCACCAAGCTCGCCACCGGCCACTACAGCGGCCCCGACTACTTCACCCTGGACTAGCGATGGAATTCTCTTACGCCCCCGCGCCCGAGTCGCGCGCCATCGTCGACATCGCCTCGTCCTACGGCCTGTTCATCGGCGGCGAGTTCGTCGACGGCAAGGGCGAGCCGTTCAAGTCGATCAACCCGGCCAGCGAGGAGACCCTCGCCGAGATCGCGTGCGCCGACGCGGCCGACGTCGACGCCGCCGTGAACGCCGCCCGGCACGCCTACGACAAGGTGTGGGGCCCGATGCCCGGGCGGGAGCGGGCGAAGTACCTCTTCCGCATCGCCCGGATCATCCAGGAGCGCGGCCGCGAGCTGGCGGTGCTGGAGTCGCTGGACAACGGCAAGCCGATCCGCGAGTCGCGCGACGTGGACATCCCGCTCGTCGCCGCGCACTTCTTCTACTACGCGGGGTGGGCCGACAAGCTGCCGTACGCGGGCTTCGGCCCCGACCCGCGCCCGCTGGGCGTTGCCGGCCAGGTCATCCCGTGGAACTTTCCGCTGCTCATGCTCGCGTGGAAGATCGCCCCGGCGCTGGCCGCGGGCAACACGGTCGTGCTCAAGCCGGCCGAGACCACGCCGCTGACCGCGCTGCTGTTCGCCGAGATCTGCCGCCAGGCCGAGCTGCCGCCGGGCGTGGTCAACATCATCACCGGGGCGGGCGAGACCGGCCGGCTGCTGGTCGAGCACCCGGGCGTCGACAAGGTCGCCTTCACCGGGTCGACCGAGGTCGGGCGGGCGATCGCGCGGGCGGTGGCCGGCACCGGGAAGCGGCTCACGCTGGAGCTGGGCGGGAAGGCCGCGAACATCGTCTTCGACGACGCGGCGCTGGACCAGGCGGTCGAGGGCGTCGTCAACGGCATCTTCTTCAACCAGGGCCACGTGTGCTGCGCGGGCTCGCGGCTGCTGCTGCAGGAGTCGGTGGCCGAGGAGTTCCTCGCCTCCCTCAAGCGCCGCATGGCGCAGCTGCGCGTCGGCGACCCGCTGGACAAGAACACCGACGTCGGCGCGGTCAACTCGGCGGCCCAGCTGGCCCGCATCCGGGAGCTGTCGCAGGTCGGCGAGCAGGAGGGGGCCGAGCGCTGGTCGGCCCCCTGCGAGCTGCCCGACCGCGGCTTCTGGTTCGCTCCGACGATCTTCACCGGCGTCACCCAGGCGCACCGGATCGCCCGCGAGGAGATCTTCGGGCCGGTCCTGTCGGTGCTGACGTTCCGCACGCCGGACGAGGCGGTGGAGAAGGCCAACAACACGCCGTACGGGCTCTCGGCCGGCGTCTGGACCGAGAAGGGCTCGCGCATCCTGCAGATCGCGGACCGGCTCCGGGCCGGCGTCGTGTGGGCCAACACGTTCAACAAGTTCGACCCGACCTCACCCTTCGGCGGGTACAAGGAGTCGGGCTACGGCCGCGAGGGCGGCCGGCACGGGCTGGAGGCCTACCTTGAGCACTGAAGGCCGTCTGGCCGTCCGCAAGACGTACAAGCTGTACATCGGGGGCGCGTTCCCCCGCAGCGAGTCGGGGAGGTCCTACCAGGTGCAGTCGGCCTCGGGCGAGTTCCTCGCCAACGCCGCGCTCGGCTCCCGCAAGGACGTCCGCGACGCCGTGAAGGCGGCCCGGGCGGCCGTGGCGAAGTGGTCGGGGGCGACCGCGTACAACCGCGGGCAGATCCTCTACCGGGTCGCGGAGATGCTGGAGGGGCGCCGCTCGCAGTTCGTCGAGGAGGTCGCCGCGGCCGAGGGGGCCGGCGCCGACGTCGTCGACGCGGCCATCGACCGCTGGGTCTGGTACGCCGGCTGGGCCGACAAGATCGCCCAGGTCCACGGCGGGGCCAACCCGGTCGCCGGGCCCTACTTCAACCTCTCCGCCCCGGAGCCGACCGGCGTCGTCGGGGTCGTCGCCCCCGCCGACTCCTCGCTGCTGGGGCTGGTCAGCGTGATCGCGCCCGCGATCGTGACCGGCAACACGGTCGTCGTGCTCGCCGCGCCCGAGCGCCCGCTGCCGGCCGTCACCCTGGCCGAGGTGCTCGCCACCTCCGACCTGCCCGGGGGCGTGGTCAACCTGCTCACCGGCTCGGTCGCCGAGATGGCGCCCTGGCTCGCCGCGCACATGGACGTCAACGCCATCGACCTGACCGGTGTGACAGACCCCACACTCGCGAAGGAGTTGGAAGCGGCCGCGGCGGAAAACCTGAAGCGGGTGATCCGACCGAGCACTCCGGACTGGGGCGCCGATCCCGGCGTTTCGCGCATGCTCTCGCTCCTGGAGATCAAGACGGTCTGGCACCCCAAGGGGGTCTGACCGCCGCAGACGGTGCACACTAGGGTGTTTTGTGCGCGAGGCCACACAGGCCCTGATGTGCCCGCACGCCGAGCCCGACTACGGAGGTCACAGTGGCCCGCCAGTCTCCCTCTTCCCGGCCCGCGTCGTCGCGCCCAGCGGCATCGCGCAATGCACCGCGCAAGGCCGCGCCGGCCGCGGCGCCCGCCGCGCCCGCGGCCGAGCCGGTCGAGGAGGAAGTGGACGCCGTCGAGCCGATCGACGACGAGGTCGACACCGTCGAGGACGCCGACGCCGCGGACGCGGACGCCGACGCCGACGCCGCCGACGATGCCGAGGACGACGAGGACGACGCCGACCTCGACGAGGACGACGTCGACGAGGAGGACGGCGCCGGCGAGCGCTCGGCCCTGGCCGACGCGATGTGGAACGACGTGCGCGTCGAGCCCGTCGAGATCGCGCTGCCCAAGGGGGTCGGCTACACGCTGCGGGCCTACCGGCTCAACACCGAGCTGACCCCGACCGAGGTCGACGAGGAGGAGGACGACTTCGCGATCCTCCACCGGCGCCCGCAGGAGGACGAGGACGACGACCGGGTCGTGATCCTCGAGAACGCGGAGCTGTTCGAGGACGAGCCGGAGCCGGCCGTCGTGGAAGCTTCATCGAAGACCGACAAGAAGAAGCCCGCGCGGAAGGATGCCGCGGACTCCGACGATTCGGACGACTCGGACCGCGACGAGGCCGCGGAGCTGGACGAGGACTCCGACAAGTCGGACGAAGACGACGCCGACGATGTCGACGCCGAGGCCGACGCCGAGGCCGAGGACGAAGAGGAAGAAGAGGAGGAGGAGGAAGCCGAGCCCGAGGAGGTTCCGGCGTTCCTCTCCCACCGCGGCAAGCTGCTGCTCTTCCGCTCCGCCGAGGGCCTGGTCGAGTTCGTCCAGACCGACGCCGCCGAGCACGACCTGACCCAGCTCGACACCTGGGAGAGCCTCAAGAAGCGGATCACGGTCGCGGCCGTCGTGCCCTCCGACGAGAACCGCTACGAGCTCGACCTCGTGGTGGAGAACCTCCGCGGCGGCCAGGACGCCTGGGACTCCGAGCTGCTGCTCGGCGCGGGCGAGGTGGCACGTGACCTTGCTTACGCTCTGCGCCTCGAAGCGGTCCGCACGGCGCTCTCCCCCGGCTCCCCCCTCGACGACCTCGACGAGGGCCTGCGAGCTGCGGCGTCGGGCGGCGTAGGCGGATTCTTCGCCAAGCGCCGGCTCAAGAAAATCGGGGCACAACAGGCAGCACTCGGCTGGCGGACGATTATCGGCAAAATTTCTGCCGCCGTGGACTGGCGTGATTGATTTGTGACCGACAGGATCTAAGCCGTGGGCATTTCGGCACGGCGACCCGGCCCCTAGCCGGACGGGTGTGGCGGTGGACGACGATCAGCCAACGGGGTATTCAGCCGTTTCGGCTGATCGCGTCACCGGCCGGCAACCTGTTCACTAGAGGTCGTTCAGTTTGACCTGCAGTAACACGACGGCGGGGCGCCGGGACAGTCTCCGCCGATGTGACGAAAGCTCAACTAATGTCCCGAGAGGAGGACGACGCGGTGGCGCTCGTTCGGGTGTACTGCGGTTTGGCGTCGGCTGACCCCGCCGAGCCGCAGTCGGGTTCCGACATCTGGTTGACCGTCGCGGTCGTCGACGACGCCGGCCGACTCATCGACATCTGCGAGGTGAGCGACGACGCCGGCGGTTACGCCGAGCTCAGCGCTCTGCTGGCGCAGCGCTCCGGCGGCACCTCCGCCGTGGCGGTCGCGGCCGAGAGCGACGACCACGTCGTCACCCAGCTGCTCACCGCGGCGGGCCGCAACCTCGCGTTCACCGACGACGACTCGGCCGACGACTACGCCGAGCGCTTCGCCGACGACGAGTCGCCGGAGGAGATCCAGTCCAACGCCGCCGAGCGCCGCGCGGTCGGCCTCGCCCGGGCCCTGCAGGCCGGCGTCCTCTCCGCGGTCGGCCAGAGCCCGCCGCGCGACATGCTGCCGCTCAAGCCGGTGCTCTCCGCGCACGCCGCGGTCGTCTCCGGCCGGCAGAGCGCCGCGGCCACGCTGCGCGAGGTGCTCCGCGAGCTCTACCCCGCGGCCCTGCGCGCCTACCCGGACCCGGCCGAGTCGATCCCGCTGGCCATCCTCGACGCGCTGCCCGAGCCGGGGATACTCGGCGGCGGCGCCACCGGCCGCAAGGGCGACCAGGCGGTCGTCGCCGAGCTCGCCAAGGCCGGGGTCGCCGACGCCGTCACGCTGGGCGAGGCGATCACCGCACTGCGTGTCGCGATCGCCGAGACCCCCCGCCGCACCGGCGTCAACCGGGCCATGACCACCGCGGTCGCCGAGACCATCCGGCAGTCCGTCGCGGCCGTGCGGGCCGGCGACGCCGCGGCCAACGCGCTCGTCGCGGTGCTCGCCGACAAGATGAGCCCGGCCGGCCACCGCACGCTGCCCAACCGGCAGCGCCCGGCCACGCCGCTGAGCCCGGCCGCGCCGCTCAACCAGTCGGTCCCCGCGAGCGCGTCGCCGCTGACCCCGGCGACCCCGCTGCGCCCGGCCGCCGTCCAGGACAACGCGCCGTCCCGCTCGCGGGCCGCCGCCGCCAACGCCCGGCCGGCCGCCGTGGCGAGCGAGGCGGCGCCCACCCGCTCCCGCGCCGCGACCCGGGCCGCCGAGGCCGCGAGCCGCGCCGCCGAGGTGGCCCGCGCCGAGGAGTCGGCCACCGCCCGGGCCGTCGGCGGCCGCCGCCGCGCCCAGAACGCGCCGGTCATGCCGTCGCAGGCCCAGCCGCCCGTCGTGTCCGCGCCCCCGGCGACCGTCGGGTCCGCCGCCGCCGTCGTCTCCGGACCTCCGGCCGGGCTCTCCACGCCGCCGGTCGTCTCCACGCCGCCCGGCTACGTGCCGTCGGCCCCGCCCGCCTACGGATCGGTCCCATCGGCGCCGCCGGTGTACGGCTCGGTCCCGTCGGGCCCGCCGGCCTACGGTTCGGTCCCGTCCGGGCCGCCGGCCTACGGTTCGATCTCGTCGGCCCCGCCGGCGTACGGGGTTCCCTCGGCCCCGCCGGTGACGTCGACCCCGCCCGGCTACGCGCCGGGCTCGCACGCCGCCCAGCCGCCGTACCAGCCGGCCGCCTACCAGGCGCCCGCGCCGATGTACGCGCCCGCGCCGCCCGTGCCCCCGACGTACCAGGGCCAGACGCCGTCGTACCAGGGCCAGGCGCCGACCCCGGCCTCGATGCAGTCGATCCCGGTGCCGCTGCAGGCGGCCCCGCCGCAGCCCCGGCCCGTCGCGCCGCTGCCGGTGGCCCCGGCCCCGGTCGCGCCGCCGCCGGTCGCGCCGACCCCGGTGATCCCGCCGCAGCCGACGTCGTCGTCGAACGAGCCGCAGTTCACGTCGCTCATGCCGCCCCCGCCGCCGGGCATCGCCCCGCTGATCGGGGGGCACGAGCCGCCGCGCTTCGACTCCTTCGGCTACGACCCGCTCTCCGCCCCCTCGCCCGTCCCGCCGGCCGCGCCGGTGACCCCGGCCGCGCCCACCTCGGGCGGCGCGTTCGACAGCGGCGTGCGGCTGAGCGACCTCAGCGCGCTGGGCGAGCCCCCGACGCTGGACGCCGCGAGCGCGCGCTGGCCGCTCAGCCCGGCGGACGCGCCCACCACGGAGACCTCGGCCTACAAGTTCGGCGCGGACCCGCTCGCCTCCTCCTCGGAGCTGAGCAGCCTGCCGCGGCTGAGCGACATCCCGCAGCCGCCGGACTTCTCGGCGCTGGACGCGGCGCTCGAGTCCACCTCGGGCTCGCTGAGCGCGTCCGGCACCAGGTCCCGCGGCACGGACGCCGCCCCCATGCCGCGGCGCGGGTCGGAGACGGCCGACGCGCTGAGCGCGTTCGGCTCCGGCGAGTTCCCGCCGCTCAACGGCGAGCGCTCGACCCGGTCCCGGGCCGATTCCACGGCCGACGGGCTGTCCCGGGCCGAGCGGCGCGCCGAGCGCGACCGGGCCGAGCAGGCGGCCGCCCAGACCCACGCCGGGTCGCGGCACGCCGAGCACGGCCAGGACGCCGAGCCGGCCCGCAGCGAGCGGTCCCGCACGGAGGTCCCGCGTTCGGAGCGTTCGCGCACCGAGATCCCGCGCTCCGAGCGGTCCCGGACCGAGATTCCCCGCACCGAGCGGTCCCGGACCGAGATCCCGCGCAGCGAGCGGGCCCGGACCGCCGAGCGCCACGTCGAGCTGCCCCGCCAGCGCGAGGGCCGCGTGCCCCCGCCGTGGCAGACCGGCGAGCTGCCGGTCGAGGCCGGCGGCCTGCGTCTCGTCGAGCCGGCCCCGGTGGCCGACCCGGCGCTCACGAGCGGCTACCCGGTCGACGAGCTCAGCGGGGAGTACAGCGGCGAGTTCCGCTTCGAGCCCCCGGCCCTGCGCCTGGTCGACTCGGACCGTCCGGCGGAGCGTGCCACCGCGCGCAGCACCGGCACGGGCGCCGGCCGCAGCCGCCGCGCCCCGGCCGCCGAGCGCGACGCCGGCAAGCCCGCCGACGAGGGCGACGGCGACCTGCTGATCTTCGCGGCCGCCCGCTCGGCCTGGTTCACCGACTGGGACGCCGACGCCGACGCCGAGTCCACCAGCGAGGCCGAGCGTCCGAACCCGAGCTGGGAGAACTCGAACGACACGGCGTGGCAGGCGGCCCAGCGGGCCAGCGCGCCGGAGATCGGCGACGAGACCCGCTCCGGCCTCCCGCGCCGCGTCCCACAGCAGAACCTGGTGCCCGGGTCCCCGGTCAACGCCAACCCGGAGCGGCCGCTGCGCATCGTGCGCGACGCCGCCCAGATCGCCGCGCACACGACCGGCTACTTCCGCGGCTGGCGCCGCGGGCAGGAGGTCGGCGGCTTCTCGGTCGGCGGCCGCCCGGGCCGCGAGTCGGCGGGCGGCTGGGACTTCAGCCGCGAGGCGAGCCGGGACTACCAGGAGCGCGAGTACGAGTACCGCTCCGCCCGCCGCTAGCGCATCGAGCACGTCGAGGGCCGCCCGGGTCAGCCGGGGCGGCCCTCGCTGTTTGCCGGTGCATTGACGGCCCTGTGCGGGCCGTGGGCGGGCCGGGAGCGCCCGGTGCGGTAGCGAGTACACCCAGGGGGTCCGCAGCGCTCAGCGGGGCCGGAAACGGAAACCGCCGCGTTCCGCACTCGGGGCGCAACGCAGCGTGATCCCCGGCAACGCAAACGCGCACCGGGCGTCCCTCACGGGGGCTCGGTGCGCGTCTGTGGCTGAGTGGGTGCAGCTGTTGTCGTACCGGCGCTACGCCGGCGCGGTCGCACGGCTTCGGCGCATCGACAGCACGTACTCCACCAGGGAGATGAGCACGTTCTTGGTCGACTCCCGCGAGCGCGCGTCGCACGACACGACGGGCACGTCGCTCGAGACCGCGAGCGCCTCCCGCACGTCGTCGGCGTTGTGGTACTGCACGCCGTCGAAGCAGTTGATGGCCACCAGGTACGGCAGCCGCCGGTGCTCGAAGAAGTCGATCGCGGCGAAGCAGTCGGCCAGGCGCCGGGTGTCCACCATGACGACCGCCCCGATGGCGCCCCGCACGAGCTCGTCCCACATGAACCAGAAACGGGTCTGGCCCGGGGTGCCGAACAGGTACAGGATCAGGTCACGGTCGATCGAGATACGACCGAAGTCCATCGCGACCGTGGTCGTGGTCTTGCCGGGCACGTTGCGGGTGTCATCGACCCCGACACCGGCGGAGGTCATGATGGCCTCGGTGGTCAGCGGCGTGATCTCCGAGACCGAGCCGACCAGTGTGGTCTTGCCCACGCCGAAACCGCCGGCGATGACGATCTTCGCTGACGTGACCCGCCCTGGGCGGTGCGCCACGTCAGAGCCTCCGAAGTCCACTCAGCACCCTCTCAAGCAGTTCTGTGCCCACCGACTCGTTTTCGTCGAGCGAGGCCGGCTCGTACACCGCGACCAGTCCATCGGCAGCCATGTCCGCCACGATGACGCGGGCGACACCCAGCGGGAGCTGCATGCGCGCCGCGATCTCGGCCAGAGACTGCAGGCGACCGTCGCAAAGCGTTGAAATGTATTGCTGCTCCTGGCCGTGAGCACCACCCGGCCGGGTATTGGCCGCCCGGCCACGCACGGTGGTCTCGACCAGCGCCTCGATCGCGATTTCCAGCTTGGGCCGGGTGCGACCTCGGGTGACGGCGTACGGCCTTACCAACGCGCCCGTTGGCTCATCGCGTTCGGCCATGTTCGCCGTTCACCTCCTCACTCGTCGGGCCTCGTAAGCAGCCAATGAGTACGTCGTTGGTACAGCTAAGAGATATTGCTCTGTCACCTGGTTCAGCTTCAGCCGAGCATCGAGGCCGTCGGGCGAGGCGGCGGCGTGAGCGCGTCACCGACCCGGTCGACCAGCAATGCCATTTCGTAGCCGACCTGACCGACGTCGCACGCGCGGGCCGCGAGGACCGCGAACGACGAACCGTCGGAGATCGACATGAGAAACAGGAAGCCGTTGTCCATTTCGACGACAGTCTGCAACACGGCCCCGCCCTCGAAGCAGCGGGACGCGCCCTGCGTCAAGCTCACCAGACCGGACGCGATCGCGGCCAGCTGATCACCGCGGTCGCGGGGCAGGTCGCGAGAAGCAGCCAGCAGCAGACCGTCCGCCGAGACGGCGACCGCGTGGGCGACCCCCGGCACTCGGTCCGCGAAGTTGGCGAGCAGCCAACCGAGATCCTGCGTAGATGTCATGCCTCGTGCTCCTTGCCAACCTGCGAGTTTTGAGGCCCGGCCGAAGTCGGCTCCGGGGTTTTCGAGTCGTCGGACCGCGTGCGGCCCCGCTGAACGCCTCGGTGATACGCCGACAACAGACCGCGCACGGACTCCGGCGTCCGCTTGTGCGCAACGGCGGTGTTCTTCTCAACACCACCTGGAACCAGCTGCGACATCGGCACGCGCTTGGGCAAACCCATGTCGGTCGTCGTGAATTCCTGCGCCTCGGCGATTGCCGCTGCCGCTTGCCATCCTTCGTCTGCCGCAGTGTGCCAGTTTACTGTCGAACCGCTCGACGCCCGGTCGGCCGAACCTCGCGAAGGTTCACCCGGAGTGCGGGTTTCAAATCGCTGCGGCGGGACGTATGGGGACGGCGCCTCACTGTAGGTGACCTCGACCGGCCGAGGGCCGGCCGAGGGCGGCTGAGCTGCCGCCGGAGCCGGAGCCGGAGCGGCGGCCGGGGGCGTCAGGTCTTCCAGGGGCTGGCGCTTGGTCGTGAACCAGGCGGACTCCAGCTCCCGGAAGATCGGCAACTCCATCGTCTCGTCGACGAAGCGCTGCCGGGAATCAGGGGCTTCGCTCTCGCTCGGCGCCGGGTCCCAGTCGAGCCGGACGCGCGGAATCTCCGCGGTCATGTCGACGGGCGCGTACGGCTCCGGCTGCGGCGCGGGCCGCTGCGGCGGCTGGGCGTCGGCCGGGGGCCACGGCGACGGCGGAGCGGCGGGCGCGGGCATGCCCGAGCCGGCCGGGGCGTCGTCGTAGGCGCCGGGGAAGCCGGGGCGCTGCCGCGGGATCGGGCCGCCCGCCTCTTCGGCGTCGCCGTTCTCGCCGTCGGCGGGCCAGGTGTCGTTGGCCCGGCGCTGGGGCAGCGGGTTGAGCCCGCCCGGGCCGCCGGGCGCGTCGTCGCGGTCGCGCCGGTAGGCCTCTTCGCCGCCGGCGTCGCTGACGTCGCCGGCGCCGGTGAGGTCGGACCAGGCAGGCAGGTTGCGACCGCCGCCACGCTCGGCCGGGCCGCGCTCCGCGCCGAGGCCGTTGCGGCCGCCGGCGTCGTGCTCGGGGTCACGGCCGAAGCCGCTCCCGTCGCGCCGGAAGCCGCCCGTGTCGCCACGGCGGAAGCCACCGGTGTCCCCGGTGTCGCCCCGGCGGAAGCCGCCGGGGTCGCCCGTGTCGCCGCGGCGGAAGCCGTCGGTGTCGCCGCGCCGGAAGCCGCCGGTGTCCCCGGTGTCGCCGCGGCGGAACCCGTCGGTGTCCCCGCGCCGGAAGCCGCCGGTGTCCTCGCCGCCGAAGCCGCCGCCACCGGGCGGGAGCGTCGGGCGGGCCGGGGGCGCGGGCGGGGCAGGGCGCGGCGGGGCGCCGTTGGCGAAGCCGTTGACGGTCGGGCGCTCGCCGGTGCCGCCGCCGTTGCTGCGGTCGGGGCGGTCGCCGCCGAAGAGGCCACTGCTGGTCAGTGTGCCGAAGCGCGGGCCGCCGCCGTTGCCGGGGCCGCCACCGGGGCCCGTGCCGGCGCCCGCGAAGCCGCCGCCCAGACCGCCGGGCGTCGGACCGCTCTCCAGCGCCAGGGGCGAGGCGAGCGGGGAACGCGGCGCGGGGGTCGACGGGATCGGCCGGGCCTGCACGACGTCGTTGGGGCCCACGGCGGGCATGCCGGCGGTCGGCATCCCCGCGGCCGCGCGCCCGGAGAGCGCCCGCGGCACGAGCACGCCGGCCGGCAGCGTCATGTCGGCGATGGTGCCGCGCTCGCGCGCCGCCCGCAGCTCGACCTTGACGCCGTGGCGGGCCGCCAGCCGGGCGACCACGACCAGGCCCATCATCCGGGAGACGGCCACGTCGACCATCGGCGGATTGGCGAGCCGGTCGTTGAGCTCGGCGAGCTGCTCGGGCGAGATGCCGATGCCGTGGTCCTCGACCAGCAGCACGGCGCGGTCGCCGACGCGGCGGGCCTCGACGATGACGGCCGAGTCCGGCGGCGAGAACGCCGTCGCGTTGTCCAGCAGCTCGGCGACCAGGTGGACCATGTCGTTGACCGAGTGCGCCGAGATCTCGATGTCCCGGTCGATCATGCCGAACTCGATGCGCGTGTAGTGCTCGACCTCGGACTGCGCGGCGCGCAGCACGTCCATCAGCGGGGCCGGCTCGCGCTGGATGCGCGTGGAGTCGGCGCCCGCGAGGACCAGGAGGTTCTCGTCGTTACGGCGCATCCGGGTGGCCAGGTGGTCGAGCTGGAAGAGCTCGGCCAGGCGGTCCGGGTCCTCCTCGCCGCGCTCCAGCCGGTCGAGGTGGCCGATGAGCCGGTCGACCAGGATCTGGGAGCGGCGGGCGAGGTTGACGAACATGGTCGCGACGCTGGCCCGCAGTGCGGCCTGCTCGGCGGCGGTGCGGACGGCCTCGAGGTGGACGGCGTTGAACGCCTCGGCCACCTGGCCGAACTCGTCGCGGCTGCGGATCGGCAGTGGTTCGGCGATCTGCAGGGCCAGTTGGTGCGGCGACATCTGGGTGGCCAGCGCCGGGTCACGCAGTCGTTGCACCGCCTGGGGCAGGCCGAACTGCGCGACCGTGAGCGCGCCGTGGCGCAGTTCGCGCAGCGAGCGGGCCATCGACCGGGCCACGATCCAGGCGAAGAGGATCGCCAGCAGCAGCATGCCGAGCAGCGCGCCGGCGGTGACGAGCACCCGGCGCTGCAGGTCGTTGCGGGCCGTGGTGGCGCTGTCGATGTTGTGGTCGTCGAACTCGATCTCGATGCCCCGCAGCAGGTTCGCCTTGTTGATCATGGCGTTGTCCCACGCGGTGGCGGTGAAGATGTCGCCCGGCAGCTGCTCGGTGGTCAGCGGGCCCAGCACACCCTCGAAGGTGGAGGCCTCTTTGAGGTCCGAGCCGGACCGCTTCTTGTCGAACAGGTCGCGGTGCCAGGGCTGGGAGTTGGTGCGGAACTGCTCCTCGGCCTGGTCCTGGCCGGTCAGCGCGGACTGGAACTCCTTGCGCAGCTGCGGCGTGAAGGCCCTCGTCGTGAGCGCCCGGATGCCGACGACCCGCTCCAGGGCCACCTGCTCCTTCATCTCCGAGATGGCGGCCGCGGCGCGCATGTCGGCGCCCAGCGACGGGTTGTTCGACAGCTCGGCCGCGCTGTCGCGGATGCTGAGCAGGTCGTCGATCAGCGACTTGTACCGGGCCACCACGGTGCTGGCCAGGATCTCCTTGCTGCCCTCGGTGATCTGCTTGCGCATGCCGGGCAGGTCCTGCAGCTGCGTGTCGATCGTGGCGAGCTGCTTGCGGAAGTCCTCGGGCGGGTCGGCCAGGCCGGACCGGGTGAGCCGGTAGTCCTTGCTGGCGTCGTCGCTCTTCTGGGTCTGCCGCTCGAAGATGCTGCGGGCCTCGACGGCCGCGTCGGTGTTGAGCTGGCCGAGCAGCATGGCCGCGTTGGCCCGCTCGTTCTGCAGCTCGTGCACGAGGGCGGAGGCCTGGGCGGAGAGCCCGGAGAGTGTGCGGGCCCGGTCGGCGTCGTTCGCCTCACCGATGTTGCCGACGAGACCGTTCGTGCCGACCACGATCGTCGCGATGATCGGAACGATCATGATGAGACCGAGCTTGGACCAGATCGGCAGGTCTCGGAGCCGGCCGATCGGGAAACGCAGACGCGACGAGACCGGCTCGTGCGTCGATGGCCGTTTGCTCACTTCACCGCCCTCCGAACCGGCGCCTTGTGAAACAGCAGGCACCCGCGACCGGCCGACCCTACTGGGCCAGACCTCCGAGATTCCACCATGTCCCGTGCCAAGAAGAAAGCCCAGGTCTGCCGCTGCGCTTTATGTGTAAGACTGAAGAGAATGTCCATTTTGAAGGCATTTATACCGAACACTCACCTAGCTCCGGATCATGGCCGGTGACAAATCCGGACATCACGTGAGCTTGGCGTATGCCGGTTTGATGACGTCGTTGATCAGGGCGAGCCGCTCGTCGAACGGAATGAACGCGCTCTTCATCGCATTTACCGTGAACCACTGCAATTCCGCCCAGCCGTAACCGAACGCCTCCACCAGCAAAGCCATCTCGCGCGACATGCTCGTGCCGCTCATGAGCCGGTTGTCGGTGTTGACGGTGACGCGGAAGCGCAGGTCACGCAGCAGACCGATCGGGTGCTCGCGGATCGAGGGGGCCGCGCCGGTCTGCACGTTGGAGGACGGGCACAGCTCCAGCGGAATGCGCTTGTCGCGAACATATGCGGCCAGACGGCCCAGCGCGCTGCCGGTGCCCTCGGCGCCGATGTCGTCGACGATGCGCACGCCGTGCCCGAGCCGGTCCGCGCCGCACCACTGCAGCGCCTGCCAGATGGACGGCAGGCCGAACGCCTCTCCGGCGTGAATGGTGAAATGTGAGTTCTCGCGCTGGAGGTACTCGAAGGCGTCCAGGTGGCGCGTGGGCGGGAAGCCGGCCTCGGCCCCGGCGATGTCGAAGCCGACGACGCCGGCGTCGCGGTACCGGATGGAGAGCTCGGCGATCTCCATCGAGCGCGCCGCGTGGCGCATCGCCGTGAGCAGGGTCCCGACGCGGATCGGGGTGCCCAGCGCGGCCGCCTCGGCCGAGCCGGCCCGGAACCCGTCCAGCACCGCCTCGACGACCTCGGGCAGGGTCAGCCCCGCCTCGAGGTGCTGCTCGGGCGCGAAGCGGACCTCGGCGTACACCACCCCGTCCGCGGACAGGTCGAGCGCGCACTCGCGGGCGACCCGGTGCAGCGCGTCGGCGGTCTGCATCACCGCGACGGTGTGGGCGAACGTGGTCAGGTACCGCTCCAGCGACCCCGAGTCCGCGGCCGCGACGAACCACTCGCCCAGGCCCTCGGGCGTGGCCGCCGGCAGTTCGTGGCCGATCCCGGCCGCGAGGTCGAGGATCGTCGCGGGGCGCAGACCCCCGTCGAGGTGGTCGTGGAGCAGGGCCTTGGGCGCGCGACGGATCTCGTCGAGGGTAGGGGCCGCCGAAGAAGGGATAGCCATGCAACGACACTAGTGGTGTGCAACCCGCCGTCGTCACACATCTGCGCTGTCCCGTGTGCCGCGCCCCCCTCGCCCGCGCCGGCACAGCGCTGCGGTGCCCGCAGGGGCACTCGTTCGACGTCGCCCGGCAGGGGTACGTCGACCTGACCGCCGGCCGGCCCGCCAAGGGCGACACCGCGGACATGGTCGCGGCCCGGGAGTCGCTGCTGGCCGCCGGGCACTTCGGCGCCCTGACCGCGGCCGTGGCCGAGCTTGTCGCGCACGAGCGGCCGGGCCTGGTCGTGGAGGTCGGCGCCGGCACCGCGCACTACCTGGCCGCCGCGATCCGCTCCGGCGGCGACGGGCTCGCGGTCGACACCTCCAAGCCGGCGCTGCGCCGGGCCGCCCGGGCCCACGAGCGCATCGGGGCCGTCCGCGCCGACATCTGGCACGGCCTGCCCGTCGCCGACCACGCCGCCGCCGTCGTCCTCGACGTCTTCGCGCCCCGCTCCGGGGCCGAGTTCGCGCGCGTCCTGCGCCCGGGCGGCGCCCTGGTGGTGGCCACCCCGGCCGCCGGTCACCTGGCCGAGCTCGTCGACGCCCTCGGCCTGATCCGCGTCGACCCGGCCAAGCGCGAGCGGCTGCGGAAAAGCCTGGACCCGTGGTTCGTACCGGCCGGCGAGCACCGCGTCCACGCCCCGCTCGCCCTCACGCGCGCCGACGCCCACGCCCTCGTCGGGATGGGCCCGAGCGCATGGCACACCGACCCGGACGCGATCCGGGCCGCGCTGGAGGGGATGCCGGAGCCGGTCGCCGCCACGCTCGACGTCGACCTCACCGTGTGGCGCGCTCGTACCTAGGTCGAGAGGTCCACCTGCCCCCAGCCCGGGGGCGCGCCGTGGTACGGCCCGGCGAACACCACCGCCCACTCCAGGGCCCACCGCCGCTGCCCCGCCGCGCTCGCGTCCAGCTGCCCCGGCAGCGGCAGCCCCCGCCGTTCGCACTCCCGCAGCGCCCAGTCCAGGCAGTAATACAGGTCCAGCTGCCGGGCCGCCTCGAGCGCCGAGCGCGGGGCGGCCAGGGTGCGCCGGCGCCAGGTGTCGAAGCTCTCGCCCTGGGCCAGGTTGGGCAGCCGCTCCATGAGCCCCTCGGCCGCGCCCCACAGCGGGTCGAGGTCCATCGCGATGCCCAGCAGCCAGGCCAGCGTGAAGAGGGCCTCGACGTGCCGGGCGAACGCGCGCTCGTCGCCGTCGGCCTCGGCGACGAACCGCCATTCCTCCGGCGTGAGCCACTCGACCAGGCGCGCCTCGGCCAGCCACTGCACGCCGAGCTCGGGCGGCAGGCCCCAGGCCCGGGCCAGCACGACGTTCAGGCAGGCGGCCCGGGCCTCGATCGAGGGGCCGGGGCGCAGGTCGACCTGGTCCCCCGGCTCCCAGATCAGCGGGAAGTCGGGCGGGGGGAGGGGGAGCCGCAGGCGGTGCAGCTCCTCGAGGCTCGCCTCCCGCACCCGCTGCGGGTCCGGCGCCGTGGTGCTCATCCGCGCACAATAACCAACCGTTCGGACAGTCTTTCCATCAGGAGATCCGGTCGAGGATGAGGGGCCGCTTGGGCGGGGGCGACGCGGCGAGCGTGACCGCCCCGCGGGCCACCTCCAGCGCCGCCGGCAGCTTCGCGGCGTCCTCCGCCCGCAGCTCCATGAGTACGTCGCCGGCGTGCACGGGGTCGCCCGGCCGGCGGTGCAGGATGATCCCGGCGGAGGCGCTGACCGGGTCCTCCTTGCGGGCGCGGCCGGCTCCGAGGCGCCAGGCGGCCACGCCGACCGCGTACGCGTCGAGGCCCGACACGAACCCGTCGGCCGCCGCGGTGATCGTCTCGACCTCGTTGGCCACCGGCAGCGGGGCGTCCGGGTCGCCGCCCTGCGCCCGCACCAGGGCCCGCCACGAGTCCATCGCGCGGCCGTCGGCGATCGCCTGCTGCGGGTCGGCGTCGCCCAGGCCGACCGCGTCGAGCATCTCCCGGGCCAGGGCCAGGGTGAGCGCGACGACGTCCTGCGGCCCGCCGCCGGCCAGCACCTCCAGCGACTCCTCGACCTCGACGGAGTGCCCGACGGCGCGGCCCAGCGGCGTGTGCATGTCGGTGAGCAGCGCGACCGTGGTCACGCCGTGCGCCTTGCCCAGCTCCACCATGGTGCGGGCCAGCTCCCGGGCGTCGGCGACCTCGCGCATGAACGCGCCCGAGCCGAACTTCACGTCGAGGATCAGCGCCGACGTGCCCTCGGCGATCTTCTTGCTCATGATCGAGCTCGCGATCAGCGGGATCGCCTCGACCGTGCCGGTGACGTCCCGCAGCGCGTAGAGCTTGCGGTCGGCCGGGGCCAGGCCCTCGCCGGCGGCGCAGATCGCCGCGCCGACCGTGCGCAGCTGCTCGGTGAACTCGTCGTTGGACAGCTTCGTGCCGAAGCCGCGGATCGACTCGAGCTTGTCCAGCGTGCCGCCGGTGTGGCCGAGCCCCCGGCCGGACAGCTGCGGTACCGCCGCGCCGCACGCGGCCACGAGCGGCGTCAGCGGCAGCGTGATCTTGTCGCCGACCCCGCCGGTGGAGTGCTTGTCGACGGTCGGGCGCCCGACCTGGGACAGGTCCAGCCGCTCCCCCGAGGCGATCATGGCCGCGGTCCAGCGGGCGATCTCCCTCGGCGTCATGCCGTTGAGCAGGATGGCCATCGCCAGCGCCGACATCTGCTCGTCGGCGACCTCACCGCGGGTGTAGGCGGCGACGACCCAGTCGATCTGCTCGTCGCTCAGCACGCCCTTGTCGCGCTTGGCGCGGATGACGTCCACGGCCGCGAAGCTCATCGGCTGCTCCAGTCCTGTTCGATGCCGGCCGGGCGCGGGGTGTCCCCGGCCCAGCTCGCGGTGCCCTGCGCGTCGACGACGATCACGCGGGGGGTTCGGATACGGCCCCAGTCGACCGCCTCGGCCGCCGTGGCGAAGATCGGGCCCTCCTCCAGGATGCCCACCGGCTCGTCCTCACCGGTGCCGGACGAGCGTTCCCAGTACGACGTCCAGACCTGCCGCCCGTCGGCGATGTCCGGGTGCACGAAGACCGTGCCGCTGCCGACCTTGAGCGCGAGCGCGGCCGGGACCGTGGGGTTGAGGTCGACCTCGCGCTCCTGGATCCGCACGAGGTCGGTGTCGTCGAAGGCGTACGGCAGCAGCGCCGACATCGGCAGCGGCCCGCTCGCGTGGTCGATCAGCAGCGCGGCGCCGCCGTGCTCCCACAGCAGCTGCCGGCAGCGCCCGCACGGCATGAGCGGGCGGCCGTCGGCGTCCACGCAGGCCAGCGCGACCAGCCGGCCGCCGCCGGTCACCTGCAGGCTCGACACCAGACCGCACTCGGCGCACAGGCCGAGGCCGTAGGAGGCGTTCTCCACGTTGCACCCGACGACGACCCGGCCGTCGTCGACGAGCGCGGCGGCCCCGACCGGGAACTTCGAGTAGGGCGCGTACGCCCTTTCCATGGCCGAGACCGCCGCGCTGCGCAGCGCATCCCAATCAACCGGTACAGAGTTCACAAGACCATCATCCGCCGCGGCGATAGGGCTTGCCGTCGGCCGCGGGCATCCGCAACCGCTGGGCGGCGAGGGCGAGCACCACGAGCACGGTGATGTACGGCGCGGCCTGCACGAGCGCCGTGGGGATCTTGTCGACGGTGAAGTACAGGACGTAGGACAGGATGCCGAGCACGCCCGCGGCCACTCCGACCACGGTGTTGCGGCGCACGAACTCCCACACCGCCAGGGCCAGCAGCAGCGCGCCGACGAGGATCAGCAGCGCGTGCACCGACTCCGAGCCGCGGCGCAGCTGCAGCGCGTCGGTGTAGCCGAACAGCGAGGCGCCCAGCGCCAGCCCGCCCGGCCGCCAGTTGCCGAAGATCATCGCGGCGAGGCCGATGTACCCGCGACCGCCCGTCTGCCCCTCGCGGAAGATCACGGAGCTGACCGTCGACAGGTACACGCCGCCGAGGCCGGCCATCGCGCCCGAGATGACGACGCCGTAGTACTTGTACTTGTAGACGTTGATGCCGAGGCTCTCGGCCGCCCGCGGGTCCTCGCCGACCGAGCGCACGCGCAGGCCGAACGGGCTGCGCCACAGCACCAGCCAGGTCCCGATGATCAGCAGCACCGCGAGCACGGTCACGAGCGACACGTCCACGAGCAGGCCGCGCAGCACGCCCGCGAGGTCGCTGACGAGGAACCAGTGGTGCTTCTCCAGGCTCGCCAGCCGATCGACGAACGGCACCGAGACCCGCGGGACGGTCTGGTCGGGCTTGAGCGCGGGCGACTGGGTCGCGCCGGCGCTGCCCCACACGATGAAGGAGAGGTACCGCGTGATGCCCGGCGCCAGCAGCGTGATCGCCACACCGGAGATGATGTGGTCGACGCCGAAGGTCACCGTGGCCAGCGCGTGCAGCAGGCCGCCGAGCGCGCCGCCGGCGATGCCGATCAGCAGCCCGACCCAGGGCCCGTAGTTCAGGCTCCCCCACGCGCCGAACCAGGTGCCGAGGATCATCTGCCCCTCGAGGCCGATGTTCACGACGCCGGCCCGCTCCGACCACAGCCCGCCGAGGCCGGCGAGCCCGATCGGCACCGCCGCCTGCAGCGCGGCCTGGATGGCGCCCTGCGAGGTGACGTCGTCGGCCCCGGTGAGCAGGTGGACCAGGGACAGGCCGATCAGCGTGCCCGCGACGATGAGCAGGATCCGGGCGGTACTCATGCGACGCCGCTTCGGTGCGGCCGGCTCCGCCGCGACGGCGGAGAGCATCGCGTCGGTGCTCACTTGGACTCCTCCGTTACGGGGGCCAGCGGGGCGGAGCCCGCCGGGGCCGCGGTGGCGGCGCCGACCCGCTGCTGCTGCGCGCGCCGGCCGATGCGGTTGGCCAGCTCGTAGGCGACGACCACGGACAGCACGGCGACGCCCTGCATGATCACCACGATCTCTTTCGGGATGCCGTCGAGGTCGAGGATGAGCTGGGAGCGGGCCAGGAAGCCCCACAGGATCGCGCCCAGGGCCATGCCGACCGGGTGGTTGCGGCCCAGCAGCGCGACCGCGATGCCGGTGAAGCCGATGCCGCCGAAGCCCTCGGTGTAGGTGTGCGTCTCGCCGAGCATGCGGGGCAGGTTGACCAGGCCGCCGATGGCACCCGAGATGATCATCGCGGTGATGACCATCCGCTTGGCGCTCACGCCGCTGGCCGTGGCCGCGAACGGGTTGTAGCCGGTGGCCCGCAGGTCGAAGCCGAAGCGGGTGCGGTTGACGGTGAACCAGTACACGACACCCAGCGCCGCGGCGATGGCCAGGAAGCCCAGCACCTTCTGGTCGGTGCCGGAGACGATCGGCAGGCCGGGCATCCAGGAGTTCTCGGGGAGTACGCCGGTGGTCTTGATCTGCGCGCCGGGCTGCTGCACGCCCCAGTGCTCGTTGAGCAGCCAGGTCACCACCTGGCCGGCGATCGCGTTGAGCATCAGCGTGGAGATGACCTCGCTGACCCCGCGCTGGGTCTTGAGCAGCGCGGCGATCGAGGCCCAGATCGCGCCGACGATGGCGGCGACCACGATGATCAGCACGATCCGCAGCGTGCCGGGCAGCCAGCTCATGAAGGAGGCGCTGGCCAGGGCCCCGGCCATGAACGCGCCGATCTTCGACTGGCCCTCGACGCCGATGTTGAACAGGCCCATCTTGAAGCCGATGGCCACGGCCACGGCGGCGATGTAGTACTCGCTGGCCTTGTTCAGGATCTCCACGATCGAGTCCGGCTGCGTGCCGAAGTCGAGCATGTCGCTGAAGGCCTGGCCCGCGTCCTTACCGGTCAGCTTCAGCGCGAGCCAGGAGATCGCCGCGGCCAGCAGCAGCGCCGCGACCGGCGCGATGAGCTGCGGCAGGAGCTTCGCCGGGTCGACGCGGCGCCAGAACGGCGGCGGGGAGGCGGCGGTGATGGTTCCCGCGCTCACGCCGACACCTCCGCAAGCTCCGATGCCTGCGCCGGATCACTGCACCTCTGGTGAGCGGCCACTCCACTTCGTTGCGTACCGCTCACGCCGTCACCTCCGCAAGCTCCGGTGCCGACGCCGGATCACTGCACCTCTGGTGAGCGGCCACTCCACTTCGTTGCGTACCGCTCACGAAGCCTCCTCGGTCGTGGCGCCGGTCATGGCGACGCCCAGCTGTTCGGGGGTGACGGTCGCCGGGTCGGCGTCGGCCACCAGCCGCCCACCGTAGATGACCTTGAGCGAGTCGGACAGGCCGATGAGCTCGTCGAGGTCGGCCGAGATCAGCAGCACGCCCATGCCGGCGATGCGGGCGCTGCGGATGTGGTCCCAGATCGCGGCCTGGGCGCCGACGTCGACCCCGCGGGTCGGGTGGGCCGCGATGAGCACCTTCGGCTCGTGGCTCATCTCCCGGCCGACGATGAGCTTCTGCTGGTTGCCGCCGGAGAGGGCCAGGGCGGCCACGTCGATGCTGGGGGTGCGCACGTCGTACTGCTCGACGATCCGCTGCGTGTCGCGCCGGGCCCCGCCGACGTCGATCAGGAAGCCCCGCGCGTTGGGCCGCTCGGTCTGGTGGCCCAGGATGCGGTTCTCCCACAGCGGCGCGTCCAGCAGCAGGCCCTGGCGGTGCCGGTCCTCGGGCACGTAGCCGATGCCGGCCTCGCGGCGGCGCCGGGTGGACCAGGAGGAGACGTCGTCGCCGCCGAGGCGGATGGTGCCGGTCGCCGCGCGCATGCCGAGGATGGCCTCGGCGAGCTCGGCCTGGCCGTTGCCCTCGACGCCGGCGATGCCGACGACCTCGCCGCGGTGGATGGTGAAGGTCGCGTTGTTCACGACCGGGCGGCCCTCGGCGCCGAGGACCGTGAGCCCCTCGACGACCAGGGCGGGCTCGTCGGTCACGGTGGACTCGCGCGCCTCCGGGCTGGGCAGCTCGCTGCCGACCATGAGGGTGGCCAGCTGGCGGGCGGACACGTCGGCCGGCTTGACCGAGGCGACGGTCGTGCCGCGGCGGATGACCGTGATGTCGTCGGCGACCGCGCGCACCTCGTCGAGCTTGTGCGAGATGAACAGGACCGTGAGGCCCTCGCGGATGAGCTCGCGGAGGTTGCCGAAGAGCTCGTCGACCTCCTGCGGGACGAGTACCGCGGTCGGCTCGTCGAGGATCAGGATCCGGGCGCCGCGGTAGAGCACCTTGAGGATCTCCACGCGCTGCCGGTCGCCGACCCCGAGGTGCTCCACCAGCTCGTCCGGGCGTACGCCCAGGCCGTACCGCTGCGAAATCTCGTTGATCTTGGCTTTGGCCTTCGACCCGATGCCGTAGAGCTTCTCGGCCCCGAGCACCACGTTCTCGGTCACGGTGAAGTTGTCGGCGAGCATGAAGTGCTGGTGCACCATGCCGATGCCGGCCGCGATGGCGCCCTGCGGCGAGGAGAACCGGACCGGGCTCCCGTCGACGATGATCTCGCCCTCGTCAGGCGGCTGCATGCCGTACAGGATCTTCATCAGGGTCGACTTGCCGGCACCGTTCTCACCGACGATCGCGTGGATCGTGCCCTTGCGCACGGTGAGGTTGACGTCGGAGTTGGCCACAACGCCGGGGAACCGCTTCGTGATCCCCTTCAGCTCGACGGCGGATGGTTCCGCGGTCATCCAGGCTCCCTAAAGATGAGGCGGGGGACCGGATCACAGTCCCCCGCCGAGCACCCGATGTCTACTACGAGAACCTACTACTTGGTAGGAACGACGACCTTGCCCGACGCGATGTCGGCCTTGGCCGCCTCCAGCTTGTCCTTGATGTCGTCGACCTTGCCACCGGACGTGGCGTAGCCCACGCCGTCGACCTTGAGGTCGAAGACGGTCGCGCCGGCCGTGAACTTGCCGTCGGCGTAGTCCTTGACGAAGTTGAACACCGCGTTGTCGACCCGCTTGAGCATCGAGGTCATGATGACCGGCTTGAGCGAGGCGTCACTGACGGTGTTGTACTGGTCCGAGTCGACGCCGATGGCCAGGGCCTTCTTGTCCTTGGCGGCCTCGAAGACGCCGGAGCCGGAGCCGCCGGCCGCCGCGTAGACGATGTCCGCACCCTGGTCGTACATGCCGCTCGCGGCGGTCTTGCCGCCGGCCGGGTCGTTGAAGCCCTTGCAGGCGTCGGCCGGGGTCGACAGGTAGTTCGTCAGCACCTTGATGTCGGCCTTGGTGGCCTTGGCGCCGGCGGTGAAGCCCGCCTCGAACTTCTTGATCAGGTCGACCTGGCAGCCGCCGATGAAGCCGACGGTGCCCTTCGTGGTCTTCAGGGCCGCGGCGACGCCGACCAGGTAGGAGCCCTGCTCCTCGGCGAAGGTCAGGTCGGCCACGTTGTCGGCCTTGGTCGCGCCGTCCACGATCGCGAACTTCGTGTTCGGGCAGTCCTTGGCCGCACGGGCGAGCGGGCCGTTCGCGGCGTCGGCACCGTCGTAGACGAAGCCCACGGCGATGACCGGGTTGTAGCCGCTGGTGCAGAGCAGCTTGAGCCGCGAGTACTTGTCGTTCTCGCTCTCGCCGGCGACCGCGGCCAGGTCCTTGACCTCGAGGTTGAGGTCGCTCTTGACCTTGTCCAGGCCCGCGGCGGCGGAGTCGTTGAACGACTTGTCGCCCCGGCCGCCGATGTCGAAGGCGAGACCGACCTTGACGCTCTTCTTCGCGGGCGGTGCGCTGCTGCCGTCCCCCGCGCTGTTCTTGTCATCACCGCAAGCGGTAATGGTGCCCAACGCGACAAACGCCACCGCGGCGGCCGCGAGAACCTTCATCCCACGCACTTGGCGCAAGACGGTCTCCCTTCCCAATGCACCGCCGGAACGCGGTGAACCCAACGGCGGGAGCGTACGCCCTCGCCGGTGCTGAACCACCGTTCGCTGCCGGGTTGGGAGGAGTGCGTTATAGGGCCGTGACGTGCCGACGGCGCTCCCGCCTCGTGGGATCGATCTTGTAACCTCCCAGTTACCGCCAAAACACGGCAACCGCGGCGTTAGCGATCGTTAACCCGACCAAAGCGAGGAAATGGCCGCGGTTGACCTCGTCCCGCTTACGGGAGAAGAAGGCCATGACGAAAATCATGAGCCCGATCACGAGCTTCACCGCGAGCTTGGCCGTCGGCGGCTCGTGATCCCCGCCGCCGCGCAGCGGAGCGGCGAGCCCGAGGCCGGTCACCACCTGGACGATCGCGCCCCAGAGCATGGCCTGGTTGACGCGCAGCTTGCCCGTGAGGTACTGCGCGATCGATCCGCCCAGCAGCATCGCGAAGCCGATCAGGTGCAGAAACAGGAGGATGAGCCGCAAAGGTTCCACCCGCGCAAGGTAGCGGCCGGTTGACTCTCCCCCAACTGGAGGGTCGACCATTCCCGTATGAACATAGGCGAGCTGTCGCGCCTGACGGGCCTGCCGGTCAAGACGATCCGGTACTACTCCGACGTCGGCCTGGTGCCGGAGGCCGAGCGGTCGCAGGCCGGGTACCGCCGCTACGACCACGGCTCGATCGTGCGCCTCGAGTTCGTCCGCACGCTGCGCGAGCTGGGCCTGGACCTGGCCACCATCCGCCAGGTGCTCGACCGCGGGGCGGACCTGCGCGAGGTGGCCGCGGCGCACGCCTCCGCCCTGGGCATCCAGATCCGGGTCCTGCGCCTGCGCCGGGCCGCCCTGCGCGCGGTGGCGGGCCGCGACTCCAGCCCGGCCGACCTGGAGCGCCTGGCCCGGATCGCGCAGGCGAGCGCGGACGAGCGCCGGCGGATCATCGACGAGTTCTTCGACAGCATCTTCGCGGGCGTGAACGAGACCGCGGAGTCGCAGGAGTTCGCCGCGGGCATGCGCAGCGTGTCGGCGGACCTGCCGGACGAGCCGACCGATGCGCAGGTGGACGCCTGGATCGAGCTGGCCGAGATGCTGCGCGCGCCGGACTTCCGCGCGCGCCTGCGGGAGATGGGGCGGCGCAGCTTCGCCCCCGGCGCCCGGCGGATCGTCCCGACCGGCCCGGCCGACCTGAAGTGGTTCATCGACCTCGTCGCCGAGGCGCAGGACCGGGGCTCGCCCGCGCCGGCGGCCGTGGTGGACGAGGTGATGCGGCGGTGGTCCGCGGCGGCCGGCCGGCCCGATGACGCGGACCTGCGACGCGAGGTGGCGGAGGCGATCGAGCTGTCGATCGAGCCGCGGGCGGAGCGGTACTGGCAGCTGATGGCCGTGATCAACGGCTGGCCCCCGATCCCGTCGACCATGCATCGCTGGGCGTGGTTCCTTTCGGCCCTGCGGGCCACGCCGTCCCGGTAGCGTTGATCAGGTGGAGTGGTGGCGGACCGCGGTCATCTATCAGATCTACCCGCGCAGCTTCGCCGACTCCGACGGCGACGGGGTCGGCGACCTGCCGGGCATCACGGCCCGCCTGCCGCACCTGGCCGACCTGGGCGTGGACGCCCTGTGGCTGTCCCCCTTCTACCGATCCCCCATGGTCGACGGCGGCTACGACGTGTCCGACTACCGCGACGTCGACCCGGTCTTCGGCACCCTGGCCGACTTCGACGCCCTGCTCGCCGAGGCCCACCGCCTGGGCCTCCGGGTGATCGTCGACATCGTCCCGAACCACACCTCGTCGGCCCATCCGTGGTTCGCCGAGGGCCGGCGGGACCGCTACGTGTTCCGCTCCACCGATGAGCGGCCCAACGGCTGGCGGTCCCTGTTCGGCGGCCCGGCGTGGACCCAGGTGTCCGACGGCTCCTGGTACCTGCACTGCTTCGACTCCACCCAACCCGACCTGAACTGGGACAATCCGGAGGTCCGGGCCGAGTTCGACGACATCCTGCGGTTCTGGCTGGACCGCGGCGTCGACGGCTTCCGCGTGGACGTCGCCCACGGCCTGGTCAAACCGGACCTCGCGGAGGTGTCGATCTTCGACCAGGACCGGGTGCACGACATCTACCGCGGCTGGCGCAAGATCCTGGACTCGTACCCGGGCGAGCGCATGGCCGTCGCCGAGGTCTTCGACACCGAGCCGGCCCGGGTCGCGCGGTACGTGGCCGCGGACGAGCTGCACCAGGCGTTCAACTTCGACTTCCTCGACGCCCCCTGGGACCCCGCCGAGCTGCGGCGGATCATCGAGGCCTCGCTGGCTGCGGCGGCCGAGGTGGGCGCGCCCCCGGCGTGGAACGCCTCGACGACGTAGCGGCGGGCCTCGGCCCGCAGCTCCCGCTGCCAGGCGGTCGCGGCGGGCCCGCGCCAGTGC
>NZ_JBEZDS010000017.1:0-200381 GCF_040648435.1 Dactylosporangium sp. NPDC049140
CGAACCGCGGGGCCTGGTACTGCGCCATCGGCCCCGGCGCGGCGGCACCACCGGCGCCGGGAGCGTGCGGATCGCGCGGCACCGCGTTCGTGGTCGGCCGCGGCGTGTTCGGCGGCGTCCACACCCCGCCCCTCGCCGGCGGCGCCGCCACCGCATTGGCCACGAGCGCGAGCTGCACGCCCAGCACCGCGCTCGACACGAGCGTGACCGCGCGGCGCAGTGAGCCGCGGTGGCGCCCGGACGGAATCGACAAGATCAACTTACGTCCGGAACCGTCCACCGCAACCCCCGTCGCTCGGATTACCGCCGATGCCCGCAATCAACGGAAGGTAGGACGACGGGCGTCGATGTCCGTGCAGACCGTAAACCGGCCGTCCGCTCCGGCGCCGTCCTGTCGCGTGTGATGAGAGTCACGCACTGCAGTCAAACGACTGCTGGCTGCTGATACGTGATTACGACTCACGAAAGTGCCCGCTTCGGACCAAAAAGCGGACAGTGCGGCTGAACGCTTGCGTGCAGCCAAATCGACGGCCGCGGTCTATCCTCTTGCGCCGTATCCGCGACCTGGAACGGACCAGGGTGGCCACGCTGCGCGGTGGTCGCCGTGGCGGGTGTCCCGGCGGGGCGGTGGCGGGGCCAGGCCGGTCCGGTAGGCGGCGATGACGGCTTGGACACGGTCGCGCAGGCCCAGCTTGGCGAAGACGCGGCCGACGTGGGTCTTCACGGTCGCCTCGCCGAGGACGAGCCGGCCGGCGATCTCGGCGTTGGAGAGGCCCTCGCCGATGAGGGCGAGGACTTCGCGCTCCCGTGCGGTGAGGCCGGCGAGAATGTCGGCCTGCTCGTTGTCGGTTGCCGGGCCGATGTGCTGGGCGACGAGCCGGGTGGTGATCGTGGGGGCGAGCAGCACGTCGCCGGTGAGGACGTGCCGCACCGCGGAGACGAGCCGCTCCGGGGGGATGTCCTTGAGCAGGAAGCCGCTCGCGCCGGCCCGTAGTGCGGCGTAGACGTACTCGTCGAGGTCGAACGTCGTCAGCATCACGATCTTCCACGGGGCCGGCTCGGCGAGCAGGGTCCGGGCCGCGGTGAGCCCGTCCGTGCCGGGCATGCGCACGTCGAGCAGGACGACGTCGGGGCGTTCCCGGCGGACGACGTCGACGGCGGCGGCGCCGTCACCGGCCTCGGCGACGACGGTGAGGTCCGGGTCGGCGTTGAGGATGATGCCGAGGCCCGTGCGCACGAGCGGGTCGTCGTCGGCGATGACCAGCCGGATCATGGCGCCGTCCCCGGCTCGGCGCCGCACGGGATAGGTAGGCGCACGGTGACGGCGAACGGACGGGCCCGGTCGTCGTCGACGGTCACGGCGCCGCCGTAGGACGCCACCCGTTCGCGGATGCCGATCAGCCCGCGGCCGGCGGTGGCCGCGGGCCGGGCGGGCGGCGGCGGCTGGTCGTCGGCGATGCGCACGGTGAGCGCCTCGGCGCCGATCTCGACACTGATCCGGGTGCCGGCGCGGGTGGAGTGCCGCAGCGAGTTGGTCAGCGCCTCCTGAACGATGCGGTACGCGGTGAGGTCCAGCCCGGCCGGAAGCCGCCGCGAGCCGGTGATCCGGCAGGTCACCGGCAGGCCGGCGGCGGTGACCCCGGCGATGAGGCCGGGCAGCATGGCCAGGCCGGGCTGCGGATGCACGCCGGCGTCGTCGGCGCCGGCGGCCAGCAGACTGAGCATGCCCCGCAGGTCACCGAGCGCCTCCCGGCCGCCGGCCTCGATCAGGCGCAGCTGTTCGCCGGCCCGCGCCGCATCACCGGGCAGCAGCGTGCGGGCCGCCCCGGCGGCGATGACCATGACACTGACCCGATGGGTCACCACGTCGTGCAGTTCCCGGGCGATGCGGGCCCGTTCCTCCCGTACCGCGGTGGCGTATGCGGCATCGCGTTCGTGGGCGGCCCTGACGGCCTCCGCCCGCCACGCGACGGCGGCGCGGGCCCGCGACCGCACGACCGCGCCGGCCAGCCAGGCGCTGCCCAGCACCAGGAACGGAATGGCCACGTCGGGGACGGGCAGCCGGCTGCCGCCGGCGAACGGCGCGACCGCCGCGACGAGCAGCGCCGGTCCGGGCCACGAACGCCGGGCGTGGACGGCGGCGGCAAAGCAGGCCAGGATCAGGCACACCGCGGCCACCGCGACGACCGCATCGGCGACCGGCAGGGGGAACGTGGCCACCAGGCCCAGGCCGACGACGGCACACACCGCGGTCGGCCACCGCCGCCGCCACGCGAGCGCGGCCGCGGCGAGCAGCACGCCGTACGGGAACGGGTCAGTGGTCCGGCCGGCGAAGACGACGGCGGTGAGCAGCAGCGCCAGCGCCGCCGCCGCGTCCGCCGGCGTCGACCCGGCCCGCAGGAACAGCCGCGTCACCCAGTCCATCCCGGCGAGCATAGGACTCAGCCGACCCGGCGGGCGACCCGCAGCGCGAGCACGACCAGCAGGAACGCCGCGAGCGTGGCGAACACGCCGGTGTCGAGAGCCTGCAGGTGCCAGAAACGGCCGGCCGGGACGTACCAGTCGAGTCGCTGCACACCGTGTGCGGCGAGACAGCCGTCCAGTCCGCCCTTGTCACCGCCGCTCGCCCCGGCGCACCACCGGGCGGCCTGCTCCGGGCCGACCGCGTTGCCGGCCTCGTCGACCAGGCTCGTCATGTCGAGCCGCCAGTCCTGCCGGGAGATGCCGGCCGGCTGGACGGCGTGCAGGGGGTAAGCGGCCCGGACCGGGGACGTCAACCGGTACCGGATCGACTCCCATGCGAACCGGACCGGCACGAACACGGCCAGGGTGGCCACCATCGCGGGCAGGTTGCGGCGCACATAGGTGCCGACGACCGCGCCGAGCGTGAACGCGAACAACGCATAGCCGGCCGGTGCGACGCCGAGCAGCCCGATCCAGTTGCGCTGAACGGGACTTATCGCACCGGCCCGGAAATACGGGTCGAGGAACCAGCGGTCGAGCACCCCGGCGATCAGGCCGAACACCACACATCCGGCCCCGAGCAGCGTCACCTTCGTCCACAGCCAACGCTGCCGGCCCACGCCCTGCGCCCAGGTGAGGCGGTGGGTGCCGGCCTCGACCTCGCCGGCGACCAGCGGAGCGCCCCAGAACAGCCCGACCAGCGCCGGCACCAGGTTCAGGTACGGCAGGGCGTCGAGCAGCACGGGGTACTGCCCCCGGAGGCCGCCGATCAGATCCCCGCAGCCCTCGTCGGGCCGCGACAGACACTCGATCAACCCGCTGGTGCGCAGGTAGGACTCGAGCGCGCCCCGCATCGTCAGGTACGCCGCCGACAGCGCCGCGATGACGAGGGCCGCCGCGAGCAACTGATTGCGGTGCTGGCGCCAGGACAGCCAGATCATGCCGCCGCCTCCGCTGCCCGGTCCCCGCCGAGGGCGCGCAGAATGAAGTCCTCCAGGCCTTGCCCGGCGGCGGTCAGGTCCGCGACCGGGCCGGCGTGCACGACCGCGCCGCGGCGGACGACCACGAGGTGGTCGCAGGCGCGGTCGAGCTCGGCGATGTCGTGCGACGAGTGCACGACGGTGATACCGCGCGCCTCGGTCTCGCCGTGCACGTGATCGAGGAACGCCCGGCGGGCCAGCGGGTCCAGCGCCGCGGCCGGCTCGTCGAGCAGCAACAGCTGCGGCCGTTTCGCCAGGGCCAGTGTCAACGCCACCTGGGCCTGCTCCCCGCCCGACAGCGAACCGGCCCGCCGCCCCGGATCAATCCCGAGCCCTTCCAGCCGCTCCACGGCGTACCGCTGGTCCCACCGCGGATTGAGTCCCGCTCCCATGCGCAGCAGCTCACGAACCCGGAACCGGCGGTACAGCGGCCTGTCCTGCGCCACGAACCCGACGTCGCCCTGGGACGTCGCCGCACGCGGCGAACGCCCGAAGACCTCCAGCCGCCCGGCGTCCGGCGGTACGAGACCCACCGCCAGGTGCAACAGGGTCGTCTTGCCCGCCCCGTTCGGCCCGACCAGGGCTACGACGCTGCCGGCCGGCACCCGGATGGTCGCGCGGGCCAGAACCCATCGACGTCCGTACCGCTTCCCGACATCCCACGTGGCCAGCGCCGGTTCGTCCGCGCGCGGCCCGTCCATACCTGGCTTCATGCCGACGACGCTAGGCATCCGCCGCCCCGCCCGCGTCCGACCCGCGGCGGAACCGCATCCACCCGCGGACGGAAATGCCCCGCCGCCTCCGCCCACGGTCCCACCGGTCGGGCCCCGACGCATCGAGCAGCACCGCCGGGGACGGCGCACCGCTGGATGCGAATCGTTGTCAATCATGGGCCAGCACTGCCCTGATGCGCGCACCCAGCTCGGCGAACTGCTCCGGGGTGCAAGGCAGGACGCCGTTCTCGGCCATGAGCGCGTGGTACTGCTGCCGCTCGTACGGCACGCCCGGCGGCAACGGCGCGACGTGCCAGTGCACATGCGCGTTGCCCTGCATGCTGCCGAGCGAGAGCAGGTAGGTGCGCTCCGGCCGGACCACCTCACCGACGGCCCGGGCGACTCGGTGCACCACGGCCTGCAGGCTCAGGTAGTCCTCCGGCGTGAGATCCCGGACCACGTCCTCCACGTGCCGGCGTGGAACGACCAGCGTGTAGCCCGCCAGCGTCGGATAGCGGCTGAGGAACGCCACGTGCGCGCCGTCATCAAGGAGCAGCTCGTGCTCGAACCCCGCTTCACCGGCGAGGAACGAACAGATGAAACAACCGCCCGAAAGAACCTGCCGCTCGTACGCGACGAGGTCCAACGGCACCCGATCACCGAGACCACTCATCCAGGCACCGTACGGCGTCGTCGAACGGAGAGCCTCGAAGTCGAAGACGCCGGGGCAGCGCTTAGCCGCCGTTCCGGCGCCGGCTTTCACCCGCGACGCGCACGGCCGCCGTGGTGTGGTGCGGCAACGTATGGGTACGCGCGGCGGAATGCAGACGCAACGACCGAACACCACCACGGAGGCCGGCGTCCCGGTGGCGAGCGACGAGCACTCGCTCACCGTCGGCCCGTCCGGGCCCAATCTCCTGCAGGACACCTATCTGATCGAGAAGCTCGCCCATTTCGTGCGCGAGCGCGTCCCGGACCGCGTGTACCACGTCAAGGGCGGCGGCGCCTTCGGCTATTTCGAGGTCACCGCCGATGTCACCCGGTGGACCAAGGCCGCGTTCCTGAACAAGGTCGGCAAGCGCACGCCGATGCTGGTCCGGTTCTCGTCGGTGGCCGGCGAGGAGGGATATCCGGACACCGACCGCGACGTGCGCGGCTTTGCCATGAGGTTCTACACCGACGAGGGCAACTACGACCTGGTCGGCAACAACACGCCGGTCTTCTTCGTCCGCGACCCCATGAAGTTCCCGGACTTCATCCACTCGCAGGAGCGCATGCCCGACAGCGGCCTGCGCAACAACAACATGCAGTGGGACTTCTGGACGCTCTCCCCCGAATCGGCGCACCAGGTGACGGTCCTGATGAGCGATCGGGGCACGCCACGCTCGTGGCGCCACATGAACGGCTACAGCAGCGACACCTACATGTGGGAGAACGCCGCCGGCAAGAAGTTCTGGGTGAAGTACCACTTCAAGACCGAGCAGGGCATCCAGAACATGACCGACGCCGAGGCCCATGCGATGCGCGGCGAGGATCTCGACTACCACCGGCGTGACCTGTGGGAGGCGGTCGGCCGCCAGGACTATCCGTCCTGGCGCCTCGAGATGCAGATCATGCCGTACGAGGACGCAGCCGACTACCGCTTCAACCCGTTCGACATCACCAAGGTCTGGCCGCACAAGGACTACCCGACGATCCCGATCGGCCGGATGGTGCTCAACCGCAATCCTGAGAACTTCTTCGCCGAAATCGTGCAGGCCTCGTTCGATGTGGGGAACTTCGTCCCCGGCATCGGTCCCAGCCCGGACCGGATGGTGCTGGGGCGCATGTTCGCCTACGCCGACTCCGCCCGGTACCGCAACGGCCCGAACTACACGCAGCTGCCGGTCAACCAGCCGCGCACGGAGGTGCACAACTACAACAAGGACGGCCCGATGCGGTACCACCACAAGGGCAACCAGCCGGTGTACGCGCCGAACAGCTACGGCGGTCCGCAGGCCGATCCGCAGCGGTACCGCGACCCGAGCTGGTTCGTCGAATCCGCCGAGATCATGCGCACCGCCTACGAGGCGCACCGCGAGGACGACGACTTCATCCAGCCCGGCCGGCTGTACCGGGATGTCATGACACCCACCGAGCAGGACCATCTGGTGAGCAACATCGCCGGGCACCTCAGTCAGGGCGTGGAGCGTTTCATCCAGGAACGCGCGATCAAGGAATACTGGGCCAAGGTCGATCCCGATCTGGGCGCCAGGATCGCCCGCGAGGTGGGTCTGACGGTCGGGGCGCGATAGCGACTGCACCACCGGCGGACCGCCTCCGCGTGGACCCGCCTTCGTTGGGCGTCCGCGCCCTCGCCAAACTTGCTTGGCCAGGCGCGGACGCCCAGTGGTACGAGCGTCGTCGCGGCGCGTGATGCCCGTTCCGGTGTCAAGAGGTGATCAGGTCGACGCCACAACCGCGGCGCTATGCCGTCGGAGACGGCGGGTCGCCGCTGCGCTTCCAGCTGACCAGCGGCAGGATGATGGTGGCGTCATCCGAATCGTGCCGCGCGGTGCGGGGCGTCGGCGGCCTGGAATAACTCACCGTCAGCCCAACGACCTCCGTTGCGGCGGACTCTTCCCGGGGACGGTATTCCACCGTCAGGCCCGTGCCCGGCCGGTAACGCGACGGCAGGCGCACCACTGCGGACGGCACCACCCAGGCTCGGCTGCGCTCGTCGCGGTACACGTCGGCGAACTGCGGCACCGACCAGTAGCCCCGTGCGGCCCGTTCGATGCGGTGCCGTCCGGGCAGCTCCTGGATCACCACGATCACGGCGGTACTGAGCGCGAGGTATCCGGCGAGGGTGCGGTCGATCAGCGGCGCGAACGCCACGGCGCTCGGGGCGGCGAGGATGATGTCGAACAGGACCAGCACGCGGAGGCGCGTGAGCACATACCAGAGGCCGCGCAGCGGACCATCGCTCAAAGGGCGCTGTGCCCGGAACTGAATGAGCACGCCGGCGCCCGCGCTCGTGCTCGCATAGATACCGGACGAGAGTCGCCGCGGCCCGAACGACCGGGCGGCGCTCACGCGGAATCTCAGCAGGAGGCTCAGGACCACCGGAATCGCAACGACGGCGAGGTTCCAGCGGCCGTACGGCTGGAGGAGCCTGGACTCGTCCGCCACCAGCACCGACGTGGCCGCAGCCACCGTCGCCAGGTACAGGACGAACGCGACGTACCACGTCCTGGGAACAACGGCGCGGCGGGACGAGTCCAGGCCGAGGCGTCTCGCTGAGCGTTCGACGCCCGCGAGCACCTTGGGGCCGGCCGCCGCGGCCTCCAGGTAGCGGTTCGGCTGGGAGATCGTGACGTTGAGATGGTCCACCCAGGCGAGCAGCGTGACGAGGTTGCTCCGCTTCGAATGGCCCTTCGCGAAGGGGTACACCTTGTCGCGCAACTGCGGTGTGATGAAGGGGCGGGTGTGCGGATCCAGCCCCTGCAGTTCGGCGAGGCAGTCCGAGTCCATGACCAGCGTCACCAGGCGCTCGATGATGGCGAATCGGGCCGGATCCTCCTCGATGCCCTCGGTCGCGAGGCAGCGCCAGAGCGGCTCGACGAGCGCCGGATCGTCAGGCACCACCGCGACGAGAGCCGGCAGGAGCCCGGCGACGCGCGTCGAGTTGGCGTCGGCGACGGTGTTGAGCACACGCCCGACCGCGTCGAGATCGCCGCCCAATGCGTTGACCACCTCGGCTCGTTTCGCGATGAGGCCGTTCAGCACGTCGCATGCCGTCTCGATCGCCGCGCGCTGCACCACGAGCCTGGGCGAGCTGGTCGCGGCGAGCAACGCCGAAAGGTTGACCGCCACGGCCTGGCGGGCACGGACCTTGCCGGCCAGGCCGCTGAGGATCGTCGCCGCGACCGCGTCGGGTGCGTCGGCCCCGGAGAGACACTGGCCGGCGAGGGCAAGGTTTCGTGGCGTCAGCTCGGCCAGGAACCCGGTGAGCCGACTCTGGTCCGCCGCTGCGGCATAGAACAGCACGACCTGGCGCCAGTCGCCGTCGGCCGAGCGCTCGATCATGGTTCGTTCACCCGCGTCCCCCAATCGCAAAAGCTCCTCGGCCACGAGATGCTCCTGGATGGACCGGTGGGCAAAGACGTACCGCTGCCCGTCGAGGGGCGACAGCAGCCCGGACCGCTCGGCGACCTCGTCGACGAACTCCTCCACGCGCTCTGTGGGCACTGCCTCCAGGCTCTCGGCGACCTCGGCCGCGACGCGCACCAGGGCACGCCGTGTGAACTCGTCGAAGCCGCCCACGCCGAGCGCCGCGCGGTGAGCGAACAGGCGCAGGAACGTGTACTTGTCACGGACCCGGAACCGGTTGGCGCTGCCCAGCGGATCGTCCTTGAACCGATGCCGGTCGAGCATCTCCGAGATCATGCGACGATAGAGTTCACTGATCGAGTGCGGGATCTCGTAGTAGTCCTTCTTGGCGAAGATCCCGACTGACATCGCGAGCACCAGCGGCGTGCGGTGCAGCTCCAGCGTCCGGGAACTGCGCAGCGCCACCATGAAGTCCTCCGGGCCCCGGGGACGCATCGCTTTGCGGACGTTGTCGAGGTAGTTGTAGATCTCCCCGTTCCGGAACGGCGCCAGACGGTACGAGTGCTCGGCGATCGGTCCGACCCACTCGTCCTGGATCGTCAGGAGGTTCTGCCGGCGACAGGTGATGACCATCCGGGCCTGTGCGGTCGGCGCGTCCGGGGACCGGTTGTCCATGAACCGGTGCACCTCGTTGAGCACCGGCCGGTAATGCTGTGCGGTGACCTCGTCGAGACCGTCGAGGAGCACGAGGCACTGCTGGGTGTCGAGCGTGCGCCGGAAGAACAACTGCGCGAGGTCGGAGCGCATGCCGACGCTCTTGACCAGGATCTCGTCGATCACATAGCCGTCGATGCCGCCTCCGCCGCTCAAGTGCTCACCGAGCTTGCGCAGCGGCACGAAGAACGGGACCTCGGGCTGACGGACCTGGATCGCGTCGATGGCGACTCCGGTACGGCCCCGCAGCGACGCCACCCCGAGCGCCTTCAGCAGCGTCGACTTACCGGAGCCGGGGTCGCCCTCGATGAGCATGTGCCGCTGGGCACCGACGGCGTTCACCAGCCGGCGCGCGACCACATCGGCGGCTGGTTGTCGCACGTCGGGTCCACCGTCCGCGCCCCGGAGATAGAGCGACACAAACGTGCGGCGTAGGTCGAGGTCCTCGACCCGCTCGAGGTACGGGTTGTCGTAGCGGCCGTGCTCACGCAGGAACCAGGCGGCGTAGCGGCGCTCGGGACCGCCGATGGCGAACCTGATCCGCCGGCCGAGGCGCACCAGCAGTGGCCGGATCGGCGGGAGCGCCGCAAGCAGCACGGTGACGAGGACGCCCAGCAGCCCGCTGACGTCACCGACCGACATTTTGTGAAACACATCGAACACTTGTCCCACCCGAGGTCAGCCGTCGCTCGACTACCCTTTGTACCGGGAGTCGGACGCGGATCGGCATCCGACCAACGGACAGGGTCGGCCACGCCAGTTCGGTCTCCTGATGCCGTTCTGAGTGCGACAGCCACGGTCACCACCGAGGGCGACCTGGCCGCTCACAGCGCTCTCCCCCGCTCCTGATGACCTGGCTGCTGGCCGCCGGGACCGGCAAGCCCCTCCTGCGCCCTCGGCCGCGGGCCGATAGCTTCGTTGCGAAGATATCATCGCATCGGTACCTTGGCGCGCATGACAGGTTCGATGCGGGAGCCGACGTTCCTCATCCTGACCGCGCTCGCCCGCGCGCCGATGCACGGCTACGGGCTGCTCGCCGAGGTCGCGGAGCTGTCCGGCGGGCGGGTCGAGCTGCGCCCCGGCACGCTCTACGGCGCCCTGGACCGGCTCACCGACGACGGGTACGTGGCCCCCGACCGGCAGGAGATCGTCGACGGCCGGGCGCGGCGCTACTTCCGCCTCACCGACGCCGGGGCGGCCGCGCTGCACGCCGAGACCGTGCGCCTGCGGGCCAACGTCGAGGCGGCCGCCCGGCGGCTCGCCGCGCGCGACACGGGCTTCGCCGGCGGGCCGGGTTTCGCCGGGGGTACCGCGTGAACCCGCACCTCCGATCGCGCTACCGGGCCTTGCTGCGCTGCTATCCGGCCGCCTACCGGGCCGAGCACGGCGACGAGCTCGTGGACATGTACCTCGACCTGGCCCACCCGGGCCAGCGGTTCCCACGCCCCGGCGACGTCGCCGACCTGGTCCGCGGCGGCGCACGCCAGCACCTGCGGGCGCGGCAGGCGACCGGACTGGCCGACGCCCTGCCGCTCGCGGCCATGGCGGCGATGCCCGCGGCCGCCGCGCTGGCCGCCGTGCTCCTGCTCCGGGTCGAATACGTGCCGGACATGGTCTTCCAGATCCGCCACCCGGGCCCGTTCCTGTCGCTGGGCGCGTTCGCGTGGCTGGCCTGGCTGCTGCCGCCGGTCACCGCGCTGGCCGGGCCGGCCCGCCCGGCCGTGTGGCTCGCCCTGGCCGTGACCGCGGGCATCACGGTGGCCGGCCCGCTGGCGCCCTACGACGAGGGCGTGCCGCTGTTCGTCGTCGTCCCGCAGCTGGCGCTGGGCGTCGTGGCCCTGGCGTTCCCGGCCCGGCCGGCGGCCTGGCTGCGCCTCGCCCCGCTCGCCGCCGCGGCCGTGGTGACCGCGCTGACCCTGGCGGTGATGCGGGTGCCGGGTACGTACTGGCAGGTACACACCGCCCATCTCGCCGCGGCCGGGCTGCTGGCCACCACAGGCCTCGCCGCGAGCGGCGTGCTCCTGGCCCGCCGCGACCGGCGCGGGCTCTGGCCACTGCTGATCCTGCTGGTGCCGATGGTCCTGCTGGCGCAGGTCGGCGTCGAGCCGGCCACGCGGCCGGACCTGATCGCCCGGCTGGTCCGGGCGGCCGCCCCGGGCGTGCTGGCCCTGGCCGTACTCCCGCTGGCCGTGCTCATCTCGGGCCGCCGCCAGCGGCCCTGAGCCCGGCGCCCGGCCCCGAATGTTGTCAGCGGTGGGCGGTGATCGCTTCGTGGTGTGTGGCACGGTCGATGGTCGATGCTGTACCGGCGGGTCATCCGCGCGGCAATCTCGCCGATGCGGGCGCTGGAGGCGTCGAGGGCGCCGATGGTGCGGTTCGCCGCGGCGGCGACCTGGACCGCCTCGCCGGCGATCTGGGCGGACGCCCAGCACACCGCCTCGGTCGTGCTCGCCTCCGCGTTCACGCTGCTGACCCCGCCGCCACTAATCTGGCGGTCCAGCCGTTCCCAGGGCGGTGAACGGGAGCTCCAGGCACAGGCGGGTCCCCGCGCCGTGCGGGCTGTACAGAGAAACCCGGCCGCCGAACGCCTCGACGCGGTCCTTGATGCCGACCAGGCCGGTACCGCGGGCGAAGTCGGCACCGCCGACGCCGTCGTCCTGGATCGCGACGCGTAGGACACCGTCGGCGTCGTCGGCCGCTACGGTGACCGTGACGGCCGAGGCGCGCGCGTGCTTGGCCGCATTGGTCAGCGCCTCGGCGACGACGTAGTACGTCGTGACCTCGACATGCCCGGGTAGCCGTCGCTCCGCGTGGATGTCCAGGTGGACCGGGACCGGCGAGCGGCGGGCGAGCACGCGTAGCGCTGGGCGGAGGCCGCCGGCGGTCAGGGTCGCCGGATGGATGCCGCGTGCGATCTCGCGCAGCTCGTCCAGCGCACCGACCGCTGCGGTGGCGGCGCTGTCGAGCTGCGCGCGAAGCGCGTCGAGCTCACATGGCACCTCCGCCTGCGCCGTGCGCAACTGCAGCGCCAGCGCGACCAGCCGCTGCTGAGCGCCGTCGTGCAGGTCCCGTTCGATACGCCGGCGGGTCTGGTCGGCGGTGGCGACGATCCGCGCACGAGACGTGGTGAGCGCGGCGTACAGCTGCGTGTTGTCGAGGGAGACGGCCAGTTGGCTGGCGACGAGCTTGACAGCGTCGAGCCGGTCGGTGTTGAACATGCCGCGGATGAGGCGGTTCTCGAGCATCAGCACCGCCTGCAGCGTGCCGCGGTTGAAGATGGGTACGGCTAGCAGCGAGCAACAGGAGATGTCGGTGAAGTACGGGTCGCGGGCGAAACGTTCGTCGCGGGTGGCGTCGCCCACGACCAGCGGCTCGCCGATCCGCTGGGCGTATCGCAGCGCGGACATCGGGACGGTGTGTTCGTGGTCGGTGAGCGGGACGATGCCGCCGTCGCCTCCGGGCAGCAGCCACCGTTGCCGGTCGTCGCTCCACAGCAGCAGGTGTACGGCAGTGGCGCCGGTCATCGCGCTGAGCACCTTGACCAGGCGGGAGTGCAGCCCGGCAATGCTCGTCTCGGAGCTCAGCACCTGCGATGCGGACAGGATGCCGAGCAGGTCGATCGTTCCGGTCGTGACGGTGCAACGACGATGTCGAACGTCATCGGGCTGGTCGCGCTGCCCGGTGGTCGCGTCGCGCTGCAGCCGCAGGGTCGGGTAGGCCCAATCGAGTTGGTCGACTTTCGCCGTCGCGCCCCAGGCGGAGTATTCCTGACGGGCTTGGGCGAGCAGGCCGTAGCCGGCGTGTTCGACGCCGTGGGCCAGGTAGAAGTGGGCCGCACGCTCGGTGATCAGGGCCCGATGCCATGGCCGCTGACGGCCGGCGACCTCGCGGCAGGCGGCGTCGAAGGCGAGGACGGCGGCGCGGAAGTCGCCGACGGCCCAGGCCCGCTCCGCCTCGAGCAACCGCACCAGGTGCAGGAGATTGTCCGGCGCGGTGGCGGCCCGGGCGGCCAGCCACTGCGTCACCTCGCCCAGTTCGGCAACAAGCAGATCGCCGCGATCGTCACCTTGGCTGTCGCGGAGCTGCCCGGCGAGGGCCAGCCCGCGCAGCAGGTGGGCCACGGCGCTTGGGTAGATGCCCGGGGCGGCCGGTAGCAGCGGCATCGCCGCCTCAGTGTGCCGCGCCAGGCCGATCACGTCGCCGAAGATGGCGGCGACGATCGCGTTGTTGATGTGCGCGTAGAGCAACGCTAGCGGATTGCCGGCATGCCTGTCGGCCGGGATTGGCGCGCTGGTTGCCGCAGAGCTTTCGCCGCGCAACACGCCGGCCAGCCACCGGTAGCTGTCGAGCGTTTCGCCGGTCTGCCCGTCGCCGGTCCGCCGCACCAAGGCCAGCCCGGCCTCCACCTCGGCAACGTAGACGTCCAGCGATGGCGCGCACTCCAGATGGCCGGTCACGGTGGGGTAGTAGCTGTGTCCGGCGCCGGCCAGGTCGCCCCCGGCGATCAGCCCTTCCCGGGCCCGCTGCCCTGCTTGGACACTGTGTTCGATCGGTTCGAACCAGCAGCTCAGGAGCGCGGACAGGAAGCGCACCTGCGAGGTGCCGGGCTCGTAGCCGCGGGCCTCGCCCAGCGCCAGGACCCGCTGCACCGCCTGCCACCCGGCAGCGTAGTCATCGCGCATGGTGATAGCGGCGAAGGCGGTGTGGCTTACCGGGCCGAGGAGGGCGCAGGCGGGGCCGTGCTCGATCCAGATCCGCAGCGCTTCGAGGCTCAGCCAGGCGAGCGTGGCGTGGTCAGCGGCGAAGTAGGTTGCCGGCTGGATCGCGTTGATCAGACAGGTCGCGGCGAGCAGCCTCGGGTCGGTGATCTCCGGGTGAGCCAGATCATCCGCGGTGTCGATGTGCTCCAGCCACCGGTACAGACGATCGAACTGGTGGTCGAGCGTGGCGGAGAGCTGATCGGCGACCGGCACGGTGATGCCGAGTTCACGCAGCGACTCCAGACCGAGCCCGACCGCATCCGCAAACCGGTTCCGGTACGTCAAACTGCGCACCTGCACCGCCGTCGCGCCCGCTCGGTCCCAGGCGTTGGTGCACAGCCCTTCGATCGTGCGGTACGCCGCGTCGGCCTCGTCCAGGCGTCCCATGCTGTACAGGGCGGCGTGGCGGCAGGTGTGCACCTCGACGAGCGTGGCGGTGGCGTCTGGGTCGACAAGCCGCAGCGCGGCGGTCAGCAGCGTGCTCACCAGCGCGTGGTTCCCGATCAGCGTCGCTTGGTCGCTCGCGCGCCGCAGCAGCCCGACAACGACCCGCCGCTCCGCCGGGTCGTCGATCGCGTCGACGACCGGCAGGTACTGTTCCGCCGCGCACGCGAACCGCTCCGGCACCCGGGCCAACCGTCGCGCCATCGCCAACCGCAGGGTGCGGCGGCGCTGTGGATCCAGACCGCGCAGGACGATCTCGCGGATCCGGTCGTGGCGGAACCGTATCGCATGGCGTGTCCCGGACTCCAACACCAGCAGGCCCCCGTCGACGGCGGGCCCCAGGCGGTGTTCGACCACGTCCATCGGCGCGCCGGCCGCGGTCTGCAGCTCGCTGAAGTCGGCTCGTCCGCCGAAACACGCCATTGCCTCCACCGCCTGCCGCGACAGCGCGGGCAGGGCCTCAAGCCGTGGCGCCAGCAGCCCGTCGAGCTCGGACTGGCCCAGTTTCGCGCGCACCGTCGCCTCGTCCCACCGCCACCCGGTGGCCGTCGCGAACAGCGCGCCGTCACGGCGCAGCGCGTTGAGCGCCTCCACCGTCTGGTACGGATTGCCGGACGCAGTCGGGTTCATCACCTTGACCAAGCCCGCCGCTGCGGCGTCGTCGGCGTGCAGCATCTCGGCAACCATGGTGACCAGGCTGGGGACAGGCAGGTCGCCCAGTCGCAGGTGGCGCACTGCGGGCTGTTCCCGCCACCGGGACAGGGGCGCCGCCAGCGGATGGGTCGCGTCCAGGTCGTCGTCGCGGTATGCGCCCACCAGCAACAGGCCGTCGATCTGGTTTTCGCTCAATACGGTATCGACGACGCCCATCGGTGTCCGCCCCGCCCACTGCAGGTCATCGACGAACAGCACCAGCGGACGTCGCCGCGACACGACCGCCCGCAACACGTCCACCGTCGTGCGCTGAGCCCGCACCTGCGCCGTCAGCGGATCCCCGGGATCGGGCGGCACCCCGAGCAGCGCCGCGAAATCCGGCTGTACCGCGGTCAGCAGACCCACGTTCGGGCCGACGCTCGCCAAGATCCGTTCACGCACTGTGCGCAGCTCGTCGTCCGGCTCGGCCAGCAGCAGCCGGCCCAACGAGCGAAGCGCCTGAAAGACCCCGTCGAACTCCAGATCTCGCCGATACTGGTCGAACTTGCCCGCCACGAACCAGCCATCAGCGCCCGTCACCACCGCCCGCAGCTCATCAACCAACGCCGTCTTACCCACCCCCGGCGCCCCACCGACCAGCACCCCACGACACCGGCCCGAAAGCGCCTCCTGGAAGGCCACCTCCAGCACCGCCACCTCGTCATCGCGTCCCACCAGCCGCGACGGCGGCAACAGCTCGAGTGGAACGTCCCGCTCGCCGACGCGCAGCCGGGCTGCCGCGTGCGGGGCGGCGTCGCGCAGCCGCTCCAGGTCGTAGACCACACCGTCGGCCGTCTGGTAGCGGCGGTCCGGTTCCTTCTCCAGCAGGTGCAGGATGATCTGGGACAGCGGCGCGGGCAGGACCGGGTTCACCTCGGCGGGCGGCACCGGCACCCGAGCCAGATGATCATGCGTCAGCCGCAGCGGGTCCCCGCGGCCGAACGGCGGCGCACCCGTTGCCAGCTCATACAGCGTCGCGCCCAACGCGTACAGGTCGGCGCGCTGGTCCACCGGCCGGCCGGTGCGTCCGGTCTGCTCCGGCGCCAGATACGGCAGCGTACCGACGATCTCGGTGTGGTGCGTGAACTCGGGACGCAGCCCGGCGAACGGCGTCGCCGAGGCGAAATCCACCAGGCAGGGCGCGCCGTCGCGGGAGATCAGGATGTTCGCCGGCGTGATGTCGCGGTGCATCACACCCCGCCGGTGCATCCGCGCCACCGCCCTGGCCAGCCCCACCGCCAGCCCGATCAGGTCGTCAACCGTCAGCGGCTTGGCGCGATCACGCAGGCTTGTGCCACCGACGTCGTCCACGAGGAGCGCCCCTGGGTACTGCGGCGCCTCCACCAGCTGCGGGACTCCCGCGACACCACGCAGCCGCTCCAGGATCTTCACCTCCTGCCGCAGCCGAGTTTCCGCGCCTGGCCCTAACGGCTCTTTCCGGACAACCGTGCGACCGGCGAGGAAGAGCCGCGTCACACGCGCGCGTTCGCTCTCGTGCAGCATTTCGGCCAGAGCGGGCGGACCTCGGCCAGGCACCATCTTGCCTGCTCCCATGCCGACACCTCCACGCACGATCGCGCTGAACCGCGTATATCGTGTTTATCCCCATTTTACGGATTAATGCGACTGCGCTCGCGACCTGGTCCGCGGGCGGCCACAGAAGGCCCAGTGGTCGCCGCTTCGGCCGAGCGGTCGACCGGATGCCGCGGTACCCCCTCAGGCCATGTGACGTGCGGCCGATCCCGATACGGCCGTCATCCGTGCGGCCGGTTACATGCGGCGGGCCGTGCGCCCGGAAGGAGTCTCGGTCACCAAGGCATCAAAACGGCGGGCGGCGGGCGGCGGCGGCGGATCGCGGTCGTCAGCCCCGCCGCCGCGGCTGCGGTCAGGGCCAGGCCCGCCGCGGCGATGCAGATCGGGCCGAAGCGTCCACCCGAGAAGCTCATCGGAGCACGGTACGCCCTGCCCGGCGACGCTGAGTGGCTGAAGGAGGTTCGGCAGGGCGGCTGGATGATCGGCACTGTGAGTGCGACCCCATTCCCGCATCAGGGCACTCGAATTCCCCGGGACGGACGGACAATGGCGCAGGTGGCCCTCCTCGTCACCGGCCCGGTCGATACGCGAGGTGGTGAGGCTGGTGTCGGGTGGTGGCCTGCGGTTCGCGGTACTGGGGCCGGTGCGTGCGTGGCGTGGCGCCGCGGAGGTCGACCTGGGGGCGCCGCAGCAGCGAGCGCTGCTGGCGTTGCTGCTGGTGCGGGCGGGGGAACCGGTCGGCCTCGGTGAGATTGTGGATGTGCTGTGGGGGGACGGATCCGCCGAGTACCGCGGTGAACGTGGTGCACCGCCACGTCTGGTCGCGGCCGAAGGCGCCCAGTCGCTGACGCTTGACGTGTGGCCCGCCGAGCAGGCCCGTGACTTCCTCGCCCGCCGGCTCGGGGTTGGGCGGGTCGCGGCCGAGCCGGCGGCGGTGGAGCAGATCATCACCCTGTGCGCCGGGCTGCCGTTGGCGCTGGCCATCGTGGCGGCCCGCGCCGCCATGAACCCGGCGTTCCCGCTCGGCGCCATCGCGAACGAGCTGTGGGAGGCGCACGGCAGCCTCGAGGCGTTCAGCGGCACCGACACGGGCATCAACGTGCGGGCGACGTTCTCCTGGTCGTATCGGACGCTCAGCCCCGCCGCCGCCCGGCTGTTCCGGCTGCTGGGCACGCAGCCGGGCCCCGATGTCGGCGTACCCGCCGCCGCGAGCCTGCTCGGCGTGCCGGTCCGGCAGGTGCGGCCGCTGCTGGCCGAACTGACCACCGCGCACATGCTCGTGCAGTCCTCGCCCGGCCGGTACGGGTTCCATGAACTGCTGGGGGCCTACGCCGCCGAACTGGCCGAGACCGTCGACGTGGCAGGCGAGCTGGACCTCGCGAAACGCCGGAACGTCGAGTACTACCGGCGCACGGCGTTCCGCGCGGATCGGCTGCTCCAGCCGCAGCGCGTGCCTCCGCAGTTCGCCTCCCTGCCGGCCGCCGACGACGTCATCGCCGAACCGTTGGAGGACCACCGCGCCGCGCTCGCCTGACGCGTGCCTGGCCGCCGCCGACGGCACCGCCGCCAGAGAGCACTGGAAGGCGGCCGAGGCGATCCTCGCCGACCTCGGCCACCCCGACCTGGACGGCCTCCGGGCCAAACTCGCCGCGGCCGGGTCACCGTCGTGACGGTGGTCTGATCACAGGCTGGTGATCAGGCCGCCGTCGATGACGACGTCGGTGCCGGTCACGTTTCCGGCTCGGTCGCTGGCCAGCAGCAGGACGAGGTCGGCGACCTCGTCGGGCCGGGTGAACCGGCCGGTCACCGAGTCGCCGGCGGCTTGTTTCGCCACCGCGTCCGGGTCGAGGCCGGTGGCGCGGCCCACGGTCGCCGCGACGCCGCCGTCGCCGAGCCACAGCGGTGTGCTGACCGGGCCCGGGCTGACGGTGTTCACCCTGATGCCGTGCGGGCCGACCTCCTTGGACAGCGCCTTGGAGAAGCTCAGCAGCGCCGCCTTGGCGGCGCTGTAGTCGATGACCAGCGGGTCGGGCAGCGATGAGTTCACCGAGGCGACGGTCACGATCGTGCCGGCGCCCCGGTCGAGCAGCAGCGGCAGGGCCGCGCGGGTGGTACGTACCGCGGCCAGGAAGTTGACCGTCAGGGCCGAGATCCAGTCGTCGTCGGCGACCGACAGGAACCCGCCGGTGCGCGGCTGGACCGCGCCTACGTTGTTGACCAGGATGTCCAGGCCGCCGAACGCGGACGCCGCGGCCCGGATCAGCTCGGCCGGGCCGTCCGGCGTGGCCAGGTCCGCCTCCACCGGATGCACACGGCCGCCGGCGGCGAGCTCGGCCAGTTCGGCGGTGATGTGGCGGGCGCCCGCCGCGACGCGGGCGCCCTCACCGGCCAGGGCCCGCGTGATGGCCAACCCGATGCCCTTGCTGGCGCCGGTGACGACCGCGGCCTTTCCAATCAGGTGCAGGTCCATGACGGCATCCTCTCGTGAGTCGGCCGACCCCGGCGCGGAATCGGTACGCCGGGGTCGGCCGGTCGTGCTCAGGCCAGGAAGGTGAGCAGGCGCTGGGTGAGTTCGGCCGGGTGCTCTTCGTAGATCCAGTGGCCGGAATTCGCGATCACGGCGCCGGTGACGTTGTTCGCGTAGGCGCTGACCTGGGTCTGCGCAGAGTCACGGAGGCTGTTGCTGGCGCCGAGTGCCAGGACTCTTCCCGGCCGTCGACGAGCTGTTCGGGCAGGCCGTTGGTCAGGGAGAAGAAGCCGAAGTTCCAGACGCCCGGGCCCTGCTTGGTCAGGGCCGGGAAGTTGTACAGGCCCTCGTCCGGGATCGGCGCTTCGCTGAGGACCAGCTTCGTCACCTCATCCGGGTGGGCGGCGGCGTAGGCGTAGGCGACCATGGTGCCGATGTCGTGGCCCACCAGCCGGATGTCGCGATTCAGGCCGAGCTGGACCAGCAGGCCGTGAATATCGGCCGCCATGGTCTTCTTGTCGTAGCCCCCGGCCGGGGCGTCGCTGCGACCGGCACCGCGCAGGTCCGGCGCGATCACCGTGTAATGCTTGGCCAGCTCGGGCAGGATCCCGCGCCACTCGTACCAGGTCTGCGGGAATCCGTGCACCAGGACCAGGGTCGGGCCGTGGCCGCCGCGCACGTAGTTGATCCCGACGTTACCGACCAGAGCCCGCTGTTCCGTGAATCCGTACGGCACCCGGGGTTCCCGGCCGGCGGCGACGGTGCCGTCGCTATGGGCCGCCGCCGCGGTCGGCGCGAGGAGCGAGAGCACCGCGGTCGCGGCCAGCAGCCAAAGGTGACGGGGCCGCACCGGGCGGGCCCTCATACCTGGTGCTCCTTCAGCCAGGCCAGGCTGGCGTCGGCGACGTCGCGCCAGCCGCTGTCGATGGTCAGCGAGTGCGCTCGGTCCGGGAACTCGAGGATGTCGGTGACCGCGCTGGAGTGCCGGTACTGCTTGAGGGTGGCGCGGGTGACAGCTTCCGGCACGGTGTGGTCCTTGCCGCCCATGATCAGCAGCAGCGGGCCGCGGGACTCGTTGGCGGTGTCCACCTTGGCCGGTGAGTGCGGATCGAAGTTGGCCGCGGCCGCCTCGAAGAGCGGCTTGCCCGGTGCCGGGATCGTCCACCGCTCGTACAACTCGTGGGACTCGGCCTCGGAGACGGCGTTGCCGAACGCGAACCGGAACTGCTCAGCGGTCAGCGAGACGGCCCGGTGCCGGTTACCGGGGTTCTTGAACACCGGCAGCGTGGCGCGCAACGCCGACAGCGGCAGTGGCAGCACGCCCTTGATCTGGGCCGCGTCGATCGCGATCGCGGCAGCCGCCCGGTCCTGGCCGAGCAGCTTCTGGGCGATCATGCCGCCGAAGGAGTGCCCGATCAGGATCGGCCTGGTGTCGAGCCCGTCGATGATCTTCGCGTAGTGCTCGACGACGTCGTCGATGCCGTGGTCGGCGATGCCGTCCGGGTTGGCGCGGGTCTGCTCGACCGTGTCCGCGTCGCCGGGCCAGCCCGGCGCGCTCGGTTCGTAGCCCGCGCCGCGGAACAGGTCGATCCACGGCGTCCAGGAGGTCGCGTGCAGCCATAGTCCGTGGATGAAGATGACTGGTGTCGGGGTACTCATGCTGGGCTCCTCAGGTCTGCTGGGGTGGCGGGCCGACGACCCGCAGGTTGAACGCTTGGGCGGACGCGATGATCGCGCCGATGTCGAACGACGCCGGCGCGTCGTCCACGTGTGCGACGGGCGTGCCGTTGGAACGGAACCACTCGTCGATACCGGCCGGGGCGTACACGACCGCCATCCGGGAACGCGGCGAGCGGACCAGGTAGCTGTGCGGCACGCCGCGCGGGCCGTACGCGACCTGGCCGCCCTGCAGGTCGTAGCGGGCATCGCCGACGAAGAAGCTGATCTCACCGTCGAGCACGACCCACACCTCGTCCTCCCCGTCGTGCACGTGCAACGGCGGAGCCTGCCCCTTCGGGTCGTCGAACTCGAGTACGCTCACCGCCCGGTTGGTGGCGGCGCCGGGCACCACGATGCGGGCCTGGCCGCCGAGGAACCAGAACGGTTCTCCCACACTGGGAGGCGGGAACAGCGGATCGGTCATGATGGGCGCTCCCTGATTCAGCCGGCCGTCGCGCGGGACGCGGCCCGGACGAGGTCGACGACGACATTCGGGTGCGTGATGAAGTACGCGTGTGAGGCGCCGGCGATCTCGACGGTGCGCGAGCCGGCCCGGCCGGCCATCGTCCGCTGCGAGGCCGGCGGGATCGCCTGGTCCGCACCGGACACCGCGTACCACGACGGGATGCTCCGCCACGCGGGCGGGCCGGACGGGGAGCCGAGCGCGGTCAGCGTGATCGGGCGCTGTGTCGCCGCCATCGCCAGCGCCGTGGCCGGGCCGACCTCGCTGATGAACGCCTTGCGGAACTCCTCCGGCCGGATCGAGAGTTCCACGTCGGTCCCGCCGCCCGGGATCGGGACCGGGACGCTGGCGACCACGTCTTGCAGGGTGCCCCCGGCGCTGAGCGCGAACGCGGACTCGCCCTCGTCGGGGACGAACGCGGCGATGTACACCAGCGCCTTGACGTTCGGGTTCCCGGTCGCGGCGTTGGTGATCACCGCGCCGCCGTAGGAGTGTCCGACCAGGATGACCGGGCCGGTGATCGAGGCGAGCACGGCCGCCAGGTAGGCGGCGTCGCCGGCCAATGCGCGCAACGGGTTGGCCACCGCGACCACCGGGTAGCCATCGTCCTGCAGGCGCTGTACCACACCGTTCCAGCCGGACGCGTCGGCGAACGCGCCGTGGACGAGCACGACGGTCGGGCGGGTGCCGCGGGCGGGCCGGGCCGAGGCACCGGATGCGGCCTGCGCGGGCACCGGCGACGTGACGATGCCGAGACCCGCGGCGGCCGACACGGTGGCCAGGCCGGTCAGGACGGTCCGGCGGGAAGTACGAGCGGTGTTCATGGTCATTCCTTTCAACGCAGCGTGCGCGCGGCCGTGAGAATCACGTCCGCGACGGCGGTGGGCTGGGACACCATCACAGCGTGAGAACCGGCCGTCTCGGCGATGTGCGATCCGGCGCGCTGCGCCATGAACCGCTGCGCATCCACGTGGATGGCCTGGTCGTCGGCGGCCACCAGGTACCAGGACGGCAGCACCCGCCACGCCGGCTCCCCGGCCGCCTCGGTGAAACCGGCCAGCGCGATCGGCCGCTGGCTGGCCGCCATGACCGCGGCGGCCGGCGCGGGCACGTCGGCGGCGAACACCGCCGGGAACTGCGACCGGTCGATGCTCAGCTCGACCACCTTGTCACCGTGCTCGGCCCGCACGACGGTCTGCCGCAGCGCCGGCCCCATGAGCGTGGCCGGGAACTGCTCGACGATCCCGGTGAGGCTTTCGCCCTGCTCCGGGGCGAACGCGGTGACGAACACCAGGCCGGCCGCATTGGCGAGCTCACCGGCGGCGCTGGAGATCACCACGCCGCCGTAGCTGTGCCCCACCAGCAGCACCCGGCCCGGCAGCTCGGCGGCCAGGTCCGCCACATAGCGGGCATCCGCGGCCGGCCCCCGCAGCGGGTTCGCCACCGCCCGCACGTCCAGGCCCGCCGCCTGCAACTGCGCGACGACGGCCGACCAACTCGACGCATCCGCGAACGCGCCGTGCACCAGGACAACGGTCAGGCCGTCCTCAGTACGCTCAGACTCAGTCATCTCTTCTCCCACCTCCACATCGACGTCGACCGACCGTAGGCCGACGCCGATGCAAGATCAGTGACAAAAGAGTGACGACGCCGCGAGCAGTGGCGAAGCGGAGAAAACCATCGAGGACGAGCACCAGATGTACGCCGCCTGGATGTTCCGCCAACAGACCGTCCACGACGTCGCGTTCACCGCCGGGCCGGTCCGCGGCCCGTCGGAGGTGCAGGTCGGCGCCGACGGGCCGCGGCCCGGTCGCCAGGACCACGCCTCCGCCCACGAGGCGACCCCGCTGTCCTGTGTGGACAGCGGGGTCGGGCGGATCAGGCCTCGGGGATCGGCCGGCCGAAGTTCTCCAGGGTGATGGCGGCCGGCTCGGGGCCGCCGCGCTTGCCGGTGTCCAGCGCGTCGATCGCGGCGAGCTGCTCGGCGGTGAGGTCGAAGTCGAACACGTCGAAGTTCTCCGCGATCCGCGCCGGCTTGGTCGACTTCGGGATCACCTGACGCCCCTGCTGCACATGCCAGCGCAGCATCACCTGCGCCGGCGACTTGCCGTGCGCCTTCGCGATCTCGCCGATCACCGGGTCCTGCAGGGTGCTGGTGTGCTCGCTGTCGCGGTAGAACGTGATGCCGCCGATCGGCGACCACGCCTGGGCCAGGATGCCGTGCTTCGCGCCGAGCTCCTGCACCTCACGCTGGGCGAAGTACGGGTGCACCTCGATCTGGTTCACCGCCGGCACCACCGTCGCCCTGTCCAGCAGCGCGGTGAGGTGGTCGACCATGAAGTTGCTGACCCCGATCGCGCGGACCTTGCCGTCGCCGTACAGGTTCTCCAGCGCCCGGTAGGCCTCCAGGGTCTTGTCGAAGTCCGAGGGCAGCGCCTGGTGCAGGATCAGCAGGTCGATCTGGTCGACCCCCAGCTTGGCCGCACTCTTGTCGAAGCCGTGCAGCGTCTGGTCGTACCCGTAGTCGCTGATCCAGATCTTGGTCTCGATGAAGACCTCGGAACGGTCGATGCCGGACCCGGCGATGGCTTCGCCGACCTCGCGCTCGTTGCCGTAGGCGGCGGCGGTGTCGATGTGCCGGTACCCGGTCGACAGGGCGGCCTGCACGGCCGCGCGGGTCTCGTCGGGCGGGGTCTGGAAGACGCCGAGGCCGATGGCGGGGATCTCGACGCCGTTGTTCAGCGTCAGGTTCGGGACGGTGGGCATGAAAGCGTTCCTCTCAACGGTCGTACCGAATGGTTGCTCAGCTGGGTCCGGCGTAGTCGGTGCTGACGTGCGCCTCGGCCAGGTCTTCGACCTTCGCCGCGTCGCGAGCGGTGACGATCGCATTGTGGCCGCGGGCGAGAACCGCCTCGGCGAGCGCGCGGCCCAGACCGCTGGAGCAGCCGGTGATCAACCAGGTGGCCATGTACGTCTCCTTACCGGTCAGGCGCCGAAGCGGACGAGCGCCTTGGTGGCGCGGCGCTCGAGCATGGCGGTGTAGGCATCCGCGACACCATCGAGGCCGGTCTCGTAGTCCAGGACCAGACCGGGGTTGATGCTGCCGTCGAGGACGTCGCCGAGCAGTTCGGGGATGTAGCGGCGGGCCGGGGCGACACCACCGCGCAGGCCCACGTTGCGGAAGATGACCGTCTGCAGCGGGACGGCGGAGTCGTGCGGCACCCCGACGGCACCCACGATCGAGCCGACCCGGGCGACACCGAAGGCGGTGGCCATCGACTGACCGGTGCCCACGCACTCCAGCGCCGCGTCGACGCCGATGCCGCCGGTCATGTCCATGACCAGCTTGGTCGCGTCGTCGCCGCGCTCGGTGACGATGTCGGTGGCGCCGAACTCGCGGGCGAGGGCCTGGCGGACCGGGTTGCTGCTCAGCGAGATGATCCGCTCGGCGCCGAGACGTTTGGCCGCGACGACCGCGCACAGCCCGACCGCGCCGTCGCCGACCACCGCGACGGTGTCGCCGGGCTTCACCCCGGCACTGAATGCGGCGTGATGCCCGGTGCACATCACATCGGACAAGGCCACCAGCGACTTCAGCACCGCATCCGAGTGGCCGCGGCCGGGCACCTTGACCAGCGTCGCGTCGGCGTACGGGACCCGTACGATCTCACCCTGGCCGCCGTCGACGCCGTTGTTGCCGAACGAGCCGCCGTTGAGGCAGTTGCCGGTCCATCCGCCGGCGCAGTTGGCGCAGGTGCCGTCGCAGAAGGTGAACGGGGCGACGACCAGGTCGCCGGGCGCCACCGTGGTGACGTCGGCGCCGGCCTGCTCGACGATGCCGATGAACTCGTGACCGATCGGGCCGAGCGCGTGCGGGTTGACCCCGCGGTAGTACCAGAGGTCGGAGCCGCAGACGCAGCCCAGCGTGACCCGTACCACCGCGTCGGTGGGGTTTTCCAGTCGTGGGTCCGGGCGCTCGCCGACGGTGATGTCGCCGGGGCCGCCGTAGAGGGTGGCACGCATGACAGTGGGTCCTTTCAGTGGCGCGCGCTGCGCAGCATCAGGCTGGCGACGGCGGTGAGAGTGATGAGAACGGCGGTGGCGGTGAGGCTGATGTGAAGACCTGGGCGGAAACCGGCCTGCGTGGCGACGACGGCGCCGTAGCCGGCGACGCCCAGCGAACCGCCCATCTGGCGGAAGGTGTTGAACACGCCACTGGCGGTACCCGCTCGCTGCGGCGGCACACTGTCGAGGATCAGCGCGGTGGTCGGTGGCACGGTGAAGGAGCCGCCCACCCCGACCGGGACCATCACGGCGGCGACCAGCCACGTCGGGGCGTCGACCGGCAGCAACACCAGGCCGAGCAGGCCGCCGACCATGAACAGCTGGCCGCCGATGATCGTCGCGGCCGCGCCGAGCCGGACGGCGGCGCGGGCCGCGAGCGGGTTGAGCGCGGCGACCAGGCCGGTCATCGGCAGGAACAGCAGGCCGGTGACCAACGGGGACGCGCCGCGCTGCTGCTGGAAGTACAGGCTCTGCAGGAAGACGACGCCGTAGAAGCCGGCCATGTTGACGAAGCCCACCGCGAGGGCGACGCTGACGATCCGGGATCGGAGCAGGTCCAGCGGCACCATCGGGTGCCGGCCCCGAGCCTGTGCGGTGAGGAATACCGCGGCGGCGACGAGGGCCACCCCGAACGCGATGAGAATCCGCGGGTGGCCGTAGCCGAGCTCCCCGCCCTCGATGACCGCGAAGGTCAGACCTCCGAGGGCGAGCACGGCGGCGATCTGCCCGGTCCAGTCGAACGGCACGACGGTGCGCGGCGAGCCGCCGCCCCGGCGCAGTACCAGCACGGCGGCGACACCGACGGGCAGGTTCAGGAAGAAGATCAGCCGCCAGTCGAGCTGGGTCAGCGCGCCGCCGAGGACCGGTCCGGCCGCGGCGGCGATGGACCCGCCCATCGCCCAGTAGGCGATCGCCCGGGCGCGGGCGGCCGGCTCCTGGTAGGCGGCCCGGATCAGGGCCAGCGACGTCGGTGTGACCAGGGCGGCGCCGACGCCCTGCACGATCCGCGCCGCCACCAGCCAGCCCAGGCTCGGCGCGAACCCGCACACCGCGGAGGCCACCACGAACACCGTCATGCCGATCCCGTACGCCCGGCGGGCCCCGATCCGGTCGGCGAACGTGCCGGCGAACAGCAGCAGGGCGGAGAACATCAGCGTGTAACCGGTGACGACCCACTGCAGTCCGGAGAGACTGCCGCCGAGGTCGGTGCTGACGTCGGGCAACGCCACGTTGACGACCTGCGTGTCGAGCGTGACCACGGCGAAACCCAGCATCGCCACCGCCAGCGAGGCGTGCGGGCTCCGTGCCGGTGGCGCCCCGCCGGTGGCGTGGGAGCTGTGGAGTGTGGTGGAAGGGCTTGACATGGCTGCCTTCTGAGGAACGTGGGTGGATCGCTGATGTTCAGCAAACGCCTGACGGCGGCCGGGAGGGAGACACCGCGCAAAGGGGTACCAGCAGGGACCCCCTTACCGCGGATCGGATGCCTAACCTGGGTTTATGGACAACCGCAATGAGGTACGGGCGTTCCTCAGCTCCCGCCGGGCGAAGGTCAGCCCCGAGCAGGCCGGTATTCCTGTGTACGGCAGCCGCCGGGTCGCCGGGTTGCGCCGTGGTGAGGTCGCCGCCCTGGCCGGGGTCAGCGTCGAGTACTACACCCGCCTGGAACGGGGCAACCTTGCCGGCGCCTCCGACAGCGTTCTGGATGCGGTCGCCCGCGCCCTGCGGCTCGACGACACCGAGGCCGCACACCTGCACCACCTGGCCCGGGCCGCCGGGCCCGCTCCCGCCCGCACCCGGGCCGGCCGGGACAAGACGCCCGAGATCCGGCCGGCGGTCCGCCATGTCCTCGATGCGATGACCGGGGTGCCCGCGTTCCTGCGCAACCACCGCTTCGACATCCTGGCCGCGAACCCGCTGGGCCTGGCCCTCTACGCGCCCATGTTCGCCGCCGGCGCGACGCTGCCGGTCAACTCGATGCGCTTCACCTTCCTGGACCCGCACGCACAGGGGTTCTATCCCGACTGGGCCCAGGTCGCGCGCTCCGCCGTCGCGGCGTTGCGCATCGCGGCCGCCCAGCACCCCGACGACCAGCAGCTGATGAACCTGATCGGTGAGCTGTCCATGCGCAGCGAGCCGTTCCGCGGCTGGTGGGCCACCCAGGACGTCTTCGTGCACCGTCACGGCACCAAGCGGTTCCGCCACCCGGCCGTCGGCGAGCTGGAGCTGGCGTACGAAGGGTTCGAGCTGACCGGCGACGGGAACCTGACGATGCTCACCTACTCCGCCGAGGCGGGAACCCCGTCCGGCGACGGTCTCGAACTGCTCGCCACGTGGGCCGCGACACAGGCGAGCGTCACCGCCCGGGCGGAGTGAGCGGGCCGGTTCAGGCTGACCGTCAGCGGGTGAGCAGGCCGGTGCGGCGCAGCCAGGCGTCCACGGCGGGCTCCGCGCCGGCGATCTCCTCACCCCTCACGGCCAGACCTTCGGCGATTGTCGCGCCGGGACACGACGCGGCATAGTCGCGCTCGGTGGTTCCCAGACCGCTCATCGCGTACGTGGTGAGCGGGTGGATCGTCCTGCCGTTGAACGAGAACTGTTCGACGAACGTCGTCATGATCATTGGGGCGCGGACGTTCCAGATCGGGCTGCCGAGCAGGATCGTGTCGTAGCGCTCGATCGAGGCGAGGGGGTTCGCGATGCCGGGCCGGGCGTTCGCGTTCTGCTCCCGCACGTTACGGGCGACGGTCTCTTCGTAATCGTCGGGGTAGCGGTCGGCGGCCTCGATACGGTACACGTCGCAGCCGATGCGCCGGCCGATCAGGCCGGCCACGACCTCGGTGTTGCCGACGCTCAGCTGCTTGCGGCCCCCGTTGAAGTAGTTCTCCCCGGCGCGGGAGAAGTACGCCAGCAGCACCTTGCCGCTCCCGGACGAAGACGTGGCCGGGGCGCTGCGGGATTGGTTGCCGGCCGCGGAGGGAGTTGCCGGCGCGGCGGCAGTCGGGGCATCCTCCGGGGAACCGGTGCAGGCGCCCAGCAGCGTACCGGCCAACGTCCCCACAGCGCCGAGCAGGATCGCGCGGCGAGGGTGCTTGCCCAGGTGAGCGCGCTCCGCGTCGTCGAGGCGCAGCGCCCGGCCGACCGCGTCCAGAACGCTGTCGGAGGCCCCGGAGAGGTTGCCGCGTTCCAAGCGGGTGTAGTGCTCGAGACTGACCCCGGCGAGCTGGGCGACCCCGGACCGGCGCAGGCCCGGCACCCGGCGGGTGCCCCCGGCCGGGAGCCCCGCCTGCTGCGGGCTCAATCTCGCTCGACGGGAGATCATGAGGTCCCGGATCTCGCTGCGGTTGTCCACGAAGCCCACGCTAGGCATCCGCCGAGGCCGGAGGGGGTCCCTGTCATAACACCTTTGCGCAAGGACTCCCTACCGGCGTCACGGCATCGACGCTTCGACCCCGGCCGGGCGAGCACCGGCACCGGCACCCGCTCGCGCGGTGGTGAACTGCTGCAGAAGCCTTCCCCACCGCCGGCCGCCGACGGCGAACCTGGTCCGCCGCCTGAGATCACGCTGCCGGGGTCACGGGCTCGTCGATCACGCTTGCGTCACCGCCGCGTATGGGGCCCAGGCTCCACGCGTTCAGCTCGTGCGGGGTGCCGAGCCTGACCGCGCTCACCTCGTCGAGCCGGGCGAACTGCGCCGGGGTCAGCGTCACGTCCAGCGCGCCCAGGTAGTCGTCGAGCTGCGCAACGCTGCGCGGGCCGATGATCGGCACGTACGCCGTGGCCGCCCGCGCTCCCTGCTGCCGCATCCAGGCGATGGCGATATGGGAGGCCGGCACGCCGCGCTCGGCCGCGACGTCGAGGACGGCGTCGACGATCGCGGTCTTCTGCGCGGTGTCCTCGAAGAACCCGACGGCCTTGAGGTCGCTGATCCGGCCGGTGGCGCCCCGGCGGTACTTGCCGGTCAGCAGACCGCCGCCGAGCGGGCTCCACAACGCCGCGCCCAGGCCAAGCGCCTGCGCCATTGGCAGCAGCTCCCGCTCGGCCGTGCGGTCGACCAGGCTGTACTCGACCTGGATACCGGCGACCGGGGACCAGCCGCGCAGCTCGGCGATGGCGGCGGCGCGCGACACCCGCCAGGCCGGGAAGTTCGACAGCCCGAAATAGCGGATCTTTCCGGCGCTGACCAGGTCGTCCAGGCCGCGCAGGATCTCCTCCATCGGAGTCAGGCCGTCAGGGGCGTGCACCCAGTACATGTCGAGGTAATCGGTGTTCAGACGGCGCAGGCTGGCCTCGAGGGCCTGGACCATGTACCGGCGGCTGTTGCCGGTGTTGGAGACGGTCTGCGATCCGACGCCGTTCATGCTGTACTTGCCCGTCAGCACGAAGTGGTCCCGGTCGGCGCCCAGGAACTCGCCGAGCAGCTGCTCGGATTCGCCGGCCTGGTAGTTCTCGGCGGTGTCGATGAGCGTTCCGCCGGCTTCGGCGAACCGGTCGAAGATCTTGCGGGCCTCGGCGGGCTGAGCACCGGGGCCCCAGCCGCCGCCGGCGCGCCAGCCGGTGCCGAAATTCGCGGTGCCGAGGCCGTACTCGGACACGCGCAGGCCGTTGTTGCGCCCGAAGGTTGTGTATCGCATGGGTGGACATCTCCTAAGACGAGTAAGACGAGCAACTTGCGTTGTGTAAGCGTGGAAGCGGTTCTCGGCGCCGGTAGGGCGTGTCGGGTCAGCGGGGGACGGTCACGACGATCTTGCCGACCTGGGATCCTGACTCGAGACGACGGTGGGCCTCGACGATGTCCTCCAGCGGGAACGTGGTGTCGATGACCGGCCGCAGGATCTTGCGGGCGACACCGTCGAGAATCCAGTCAATGGCGACCTTGCGGCGTTCGAGGTCGGTGGTGAGTTCGAAGACCTTGTAGCCGCGGATGGTCAGGCTCTTGCTGATCAACTCCAGCGCGGGCACGGTCGCGGCCTCGATGCTCAACGCGCCGTAGACGATCACAGTCCCCCCGGGCGCAGCGGCGCGGATCAGACGCGCCAGAGCCGGTCCTCCCACCGGGTCGAAGATCACGCGCGCGCCCTGCCCGTCGGTGAGTTCGTTCACCCGGGTGGCAACGTCTTCTTCGGTCGTGGCGATGACTGCCTCGGCGCCGGTACCCAGGAGCTGCTGACGCTTGGCGCTGGTGCGGGTCAGGGCCACCGGCCGGGCCCCCACGTTGCGGGCGATCTGGATCGCGGCCAGGCCGACGCTGCTGGAGGCGGCGGGGACGAGCAGCGTGTCACCGGCCTGCAGGGCCGCGGTCTCGATCAGGGCGCCGTAGGCGGTCAGGTACTGCCCCCACAGCGCTGCGGCCTCTTCCCAGGACAGCGTGCCGGGGTGCTTGACCACCCCGGCGGCGGGCGCGATGGCCAGCTCGCCGTGGATGGGGTAATCGGTGACCCTGAAGCTGGGGATCATGCTGACGGCATCCCCGATGGTGAAACCCTCGACGTCCGGGCCGATGGCGTCGACCTCACCGGATGCCTCCCATCCGATACCGGAGGGGAGCTCCATGAGGTGGCCGCTGCGGAGCATGGCATCCGCGCGGTTCACCCCGAGAGCCCGGGTGCGGATGCGGATCTCGCCCTGGCCGGGTTCGCGGACCTCGACGTCGTCCAGGGTCAGGACCTCGGGGCCGCCGGTGGCGTGAAATCGAACAATCTTGCTCATGGGAGTTGTCTTGCCTTTCAAGATCTGGACCTGGTCCGGTCGTTCGTGAGATCGGAGGGCCCAGGGGCTGCTCCGCGCGGATCGAAGGGGTTGCTGTGCGCCAGGGGGCCGCGAGCCCTACGCACCCGCGTCGGCCCCGGCGAGGCCGACGCGCGGCACGACGAGCAGCATCACGGCGGTCGCCGCGGTCAGCCCGCCGGCGACCACCAGCGCCAAGGCGACGCTGCCGCCGCCGAGGACGCCGACCAGTGGGGCACCCAGCGCACCCCCGCCGAACTGGACGGCGCCGAGCAGCGCCGCAGCGGTCCCGGCCGCCTCACCATGCCGGGTCATGGCCAGGGCCGGGGCGTTGGGGAAGGCGAGCCCGATCGCGGCGAGCACAAGGAACAGCGACACCAGCAGTGTGGCCAGGCCACCGAGGCCGGTCACGGCGAAGAACAGCAGGATGAACCCGGCGGCGGTGCCGGCGACCAGGGCGGCACGCAGGATCTGCGGCGGCGTGTACCGGCGCAGCAGTAGCACGTTGAACTGGATGGCGCCGATGAGTCCGGCCACACTGGCCGCAAAAACAAGGCCGAACTCCTGCTCGTCGAGACCGTACTGCTGTTGCAGGACGAAGGACGAACCCGCCACGTAGGCGAACTGGGCGGCGGCGAACAGCCCGACGACCAGTACCAGAGCGACGAACGCACGGTCGCGGAACAGCCGGCCGTACACGCGCACAGTCGCCGCCACACCGCCTCGGTGGCGGCGGTGCGGCGCGAGGGTCTCCGGAAGTCCGAAGAGCGCAACTGCGATCAGCAGTACGCCCAGCGCCGCCAGCGTCACGAACACACCCCGCCAGTCGGTCCAGCGCAGCACCGCGCTGCCCAGACTTGGTGCCAGAATCGGTGCCGCGCCGGTGACAAGCATCAGTCGCGAGAAGATGCGGGCGAAGGCGGATCCCCTGAACAGGTCCCGCACGACTGCGATGGCGACCACCGTGGCGGCCGCCACGCCGACCCCCTGCAGCACGCGCAGCACGTCGAGTACGGCGATGTTGGGTACGAACACGCACAGGATCGACGCGGCCACGTGCAGGACCAGCCCGGCCAGCAGCGGCTTGCGGCGGCCGGCCGCGTCGGACAGCGGCCCGATGAACAGCTGTCCGACGGCCAATCCGAGCAGCGTCCCAGTGAGCGTGAGCTGCACCGCCGTAGGGGTGGTCGCGAGTGCGGCCGTCACGGCGGGCAGCGCGGGCAGGTACATGTCGACGGTCAACGGACCGATCGCGATGAAGGCACCGAGCACGAGCACCAGCCGCGCCCGCTGGCGGCCGGTCATCAGGTCACCCGGCAGCACCGGTTCGGCGCCGTCGGTGGTTGCGGTGGCGGCACTCATGAGACCTCCCTCCAGACGAGATCGAACTCCGTATCCGTGCGCTGCACGGCGATGTCGTACACCCAGCGCGCTACCGCGCCGCCGTTCCAACCCGGCGAGTGCTGACGACGATGGTCCTGATCTTTTGTCATTGCGTTTCCTCTGCTGCTTGACGGGTACCCGGCCGGCATCTTCGCTTCGTCAAACACCTACCGACCGGGCCATCCGGAATTAGGAGCACATGCTCCTATTTGGGAGACGGCAAGGACAGACCCCTCGAGTCGAACCGAATATCGCCGTGCCCGACGTTCTCGAAGACGTGCCGGCGGGCGACCACGACCGCGCTGACGGGTCGGACCCACCCAAGCCCGACTGTCCATAGGGGACGGCGAGCAGCCGCGGGAGTTGGTACAGGCCTCTATCCGCCCGCGGGCACGATCTGTGCGCCGCCCGCCCTGGGTCTTGATTGCCTGCGACCGCGAGATCATGACCGATCGTCCTGCTGATCGAGGCCGCCGAGCTCAACCGTACAAGTCGGGCCGGGGCGGTCCAGATCCCGGTCAGGCTCTGGCCGTCTGAGCCACCCCGTTGCGCTCCCCCGACTTTCCAAGTTCCGCGCGGTCACTCCAAGCGCGAGATCTCCTGCCGTCGGAACTCCTCGACCGGAAGACCACCCCGTCCCCAGTTCTCGGTGTCGACCTCGTCGATCACTACGAAGGTGGAGCTCAACGGCTTGTTCAGGACATCGAGCAGTAGCTGGCTCACCCCTTTGATGAGGGCTGCCTTCTCCTCGACGGTTGCCGCGGAGGCACCGGGCGTGCTGCCCTCACGGGTGATCTGGATGGTGACGATCGGCATCGTAGTGGTCCTTTCTGCGGGTTGCGGCGGGTCAGTGTCCGGCGTTCTGGCCGCCGTCGACGTGGAGGATCTCGCCGGTGACGAAGGGCGCGGACTCAAGGTAGATAACGGCGTCGATCACGTCGCTGGTCTCGCCCATCCGGCCGACCGGGTGCAGACCGGCAAGCGCCGCGTGGGTCTCGACCGGGTGCATCGGGGTCTTGATGATGCCGGGCGCGACGGCGTTGACCCGGACGCCCCGGCTCGCGTACTCGATGGCCAGGGACTTGGTCGCAGAGCTGAGGCCACCCTTGGTCAACGACGCGAGCGCGGATGGAACGTTGGAGTTGGGCTGGTCCACGAAGCTGGTGGTGATGGTGACGATGTGCCCTCCACCGACTGCCAGCAGGTGCGGCAGGACGCGCCGGGTGAGATGGAAGAAGCCGGCGAGGTTGACCGCAGTCACCAGGTCGTACTCCTCGTCGGTGTAGTCGGTGAACGGCTTGGCGACGAACACGCCGGCGTTGTTGACCAGGGTGTCGATGCGGCCGAAGCGCTCAAGGGCCGCGCTGACCACCCGCTCTGCGGTGTCGGCGTCGGCGATGTCGCCCCGGATGTTCACAATCTCTGGATCGTTCGCGTCACCGATCGAGCGCGAAGTGCCCACGACGCCGTAGCCGAGCTTGCGGTACGCGCCCACGAGGGCGGCGCCGATGCCCTGAGACGCGCCGGTGATCACGGCGACCTTCTGTCCCTGAATGCTCATGACGTTCCTCCTCCTGACTGGCCGGAGCTCTGGTTCGCCCCGGCCCGGGGTGACCAGTAGACGACTGGTCGACAAAAAGCTAGCCGACCGGTCATGTATCGTCAAAGCCATGGGACGGACGAGTGATGCGCGAAACAAAATCCTCGACGCCGCCGCCGAGTTGCTGGAGCAGCGTGGCTATTCGGCGCTGGGCGTAGCGGAGATCTGCACCACGGCGGGCGTACCGAAGGGCAGCTTCTACTACTTCTTCGAGTCCAAGCAGGCTCTCGCGCTCACCGTTATCGACGATCACTGGGCAAGCCAGCGGCGGCAGTGGGTCGAACTACTCAGCAGCGACCTCGACCCGCTGCGGCGCCTGCGTGACCTGTTCGAGGCCACCGAGGAGGTCCAGCGCACCGGGCAGCGGAAGGCCGGCCAGGTCGTCGGTTGCCTCTTCGGCAACCTCGCGCTGGAACTCAGCACCCAGGCCGAGGAGATCCGCAGCCGGCTCCAGGAAATCTTCGAGGCCCAGATCGACCTCATCGAACAGGTGATCGTCGAGGCTCAGGCACTGGGCCAGGCAGGCCCGTCGGTCGACGCCCGCGAGGCCGCCCGGTCCATCGTCGCCCAGATCGAGGGACGCGCGATGCTCGCGAAACTGCTCAACGATCCCGCCCAGCTCGAGATGTTGTGGCGAAACAGCCTTGACCTGCTCCAGGTACCGCCGCAGGGGCGGGCCAAGGCGGCATCGCCACCTCGCAGGCGCCGGTCCACGCCCGGATCCTGACCCGCGGCACCGGCCTGAGCCGGACGCGGCGCGTGATTTGGCCGCCGGTGTCGCTGTGCCGTGGTGCACCGCCGACGCGTCGATGAGCGCCACTGGCCTCGTCGACTCGGCAAAGACATGGGGCCGCTCTGGCGGGCAGGCGTCGGTAGACAGCGAATCGGTTGCTCACGGCCGCTTTCGGCCGCAGGCCCCTCGTATTGCCTCAAGCCGCGCGCGGGGAGGAGCCCGGTGACCGTCGAGCCATCAGGCACCGTCAGCATCACTGGTCGAGCGCCGGGCCGTCGGTTCCAACGGGCCACTGCCGGGGGCGTGCAGCACCCGCGGCAGTGGCCGCCACGCTGAGATGGATCAAGGTCACCGCTTCGAAGAAGTCGGCCGCGAGGATGCCCTGAGGGAAGGAACCGCGGGGAGTTCTGTCTCGTGTTCGCGCGCCGTCGCGGCCGGTGTGTGGTTCCGGAAGCTGATCGCGGTCACGGCCAGCGCTGCGACCAGGAACGCGGCGCCGATCGGGCCGAGCCAACCCGCGCCGGTAGAGGCAACGATGCTGGCTCCGATGATGCCGGAGGCGGAGACCGCGACGTAGACGGCCGACGAGTTGAGTCCGATCAGCACGGGCGCCGATGCCGGTGCGGTCGCGACCAGCCGGTGCTGCTGGGCGACCAGCAGTCCCCACCCGGCGACTCCCCAGACCACCAACGCCACGACCGCGGTCGGCAGGGTGGCTGATGTCCATCGCAGCGCGGCGAGGTCGGCAGTGACGATGACGAGCGCGCCGATGATGACGCGGCGATTGCCGAACCGGTCGGCCAGGTGTCCGGCGGCCAGGTTGCCGAGCGTGGCGGCCACGCCCCATACGAGCAGCAGGGCGGCGAGGGTGCGACCGTTGCCGCCGGTTGCGTGGGCGAAGACCAGCGCGATGTAGCTGTAGACGCTGAACAGCCCGGCGTACGCGAGCAGCGTGGTGGCGAGGGTGAGGGCTACGCGGCGGTCTCGGACCGGCGCCAGGCGCGACCGGAGATCCAGCGGAGGCGGGGTCGGCACCGGTGGTAGAAGAGCCGCCACCCCGATCAGGGTGATCAGCCCAAGCCCGGCCACGCCAAGCATGGTTGTCCGCCAGTTGGCTACAGCCGCGATGGCGGTACCCAGCGGCGCGCCGATTGCGGTGGCGGCGGAGAGACCCGCGAGCACCACAGCCATGGCGCGGCCACGCTGCTCCGGCGCCGCCAGCGCGGCAGCGACGCCACCGGACGTCGGCACGATCATGGCTCCGCCAAGCCCGGCGACCGCGCGTGCGACAAGCACTGGCACGTACCAGGGCAGCAGGGCCGAGGCGGCGGTGCCGGCAACGAAGACCGCGAGGCCGGTCAGCAACACCAGGCGGCGTGGCCAATGCGCGGTTGCACTGGCCATGACCGGGGAAAGCAGCGCGTACGCCAGCGCGTAGGAGGTGATCAGCTGACCGGCCGCTGAGGGGCTGACGTGCAGGGTCGTCGACACCTCAGGCAGCACGCCGGCGATGACGAAGCTGTCGGTGCCGGTCGCGAACGCGCCGAGCGCGAGGACGAGTAGTCGTCGATACATGGGTTTCCTTGTGATGTCGAGGGCATGATGCGATGACCGGAGGGCACGGCGTGGCGGCCCCGGGCGCGTCAGAGGCTGAGCCGGCGATGTCCGCCGGCTGCCGGTTCGTCTGGACTATCGGCGTGCGACGGCAGTCGGTGTGTCATGCCTTGGCCGTCAGCAGGCTGCCGAAGAGGACTGGAAGTACGCGCCGAAGGCGGCGCCGGACCTCTCGACTCGGGTGTAGCCAAGGGTCCCGCGCCACCAAGCGAGCGCATGTGCAGCGGCTCAACATCGTCATCTAGCGAAGCGACCTGAGGCCGGCGCGAACCTCTTCCGCGAACAGTTGCGGCTGTTCCCAGTCCGCGAAGTGTCCACCTTTGTCGCCCTTGTTGTAATAGATGAGATTCGGGTATGCCCGCTCCGTCCAACTCCGTGGGGTTTGAACGACCTCGTCAGGAAAGGCGCTCACCGCGACCGGGATGGCGACTTGCTTCGGTGCGAAGAAGGCATGTTTGTTCTCCCAATAAATACGCGCCGAAGAGACCGCGGTTTTGGTCAGCCAGTAGAGCGTGATGTTGTCGAGGAGGTCGTCTCGCGTGAGACCCTCGGTCTGGCCGTCGAAGACGCGTGCGATCAGCGCGTAACTGCGCGTGTCGTGGTCGATGAGCCAGGCGGCCAGGCCAACCGGCGAATCCTCCATTCCGTAGATCGTCTGCGGGCGATTCGCCATCTCCTGGGCGTAGCCCACGTCGTGCTTGTAGAAGAATGCCAACTGCTCGCAGGCGCGTCGTTCGTCGGCCGAGAGGTCGGACGGCAGCGGGTTGCCGGTCTGGATCGCCCTGTCGATTTCTGGCGGGACCGTGAAAGGCCAGGTGAGGTGAATGCCGAGCAATTCCGGAGGCGCCTGCGTACCCATGACATCTGCGACCATCGCCCCCCAATCGCCGCCTTGCGCCGCAAATTTCCTGTACCCCAGGCGCTTCATCAGGACGGTCCAGGCACGGGCGATGCGGTCAGGGTCCCAGCCGGTCGTGGTCGGTTTGCCGGAAAACCCGAAGCCCGGCAGCGACGGGATCACGAGGTGAAAAGCGTCCGAGGCCCTCCCGCCGTGTGCCGTGGGATTCGTCAGCGGATCAATGATCTTCAGCAGTTCAACGATCGAGCCGGGCCACCCGTGCGTGACGATGAGCGGCAACGCATCTTCATGTTCCGAACGAACGTGGATGAAATGGATGTCGAGCCCATCGATCTCCGTGATGAACTGCGGCAGAGCCTTCAGCCTCGCCTCGCACTTGCGCCAGTCGTACTGCGTCTCCCAGTGGCGCGCGAGCGCCTGGATCGTCGCCAGCTTTACGCCCTGCGACTGATCGTCGACGGACTCCTTCTCGGGCCAGCGCGTGGCCGCGATGCGCGCACGCAGCTCTTCGAGGTCCGCCTCGGCGGCCTCGAATGTGAACGGACGGATCGCGGTCGCGTCCGCCTGCGTTCCGGTCACGTCAGTCATTCGTCTCTCCTGTCTTGGGGGGTTGGCATCGGTGCGGTCCTGTCAGGTGTCGGTCTATGCGTAGAAGACGACCGGTCTACTAACAGATCAACTGTGGCTGCGCCGCCTTGGAGGTCTGGTCTTGGGCGATGAGCGGTGCCCTGTGGTCGATCCCGGCCTCGTACCGCTGCCGGGTCGGCTTGTAGAAATTCGCTCCCGTGCCGATTGCCTCACGGCCTTACCCGTCCGTGCCGGCGCCGCGGGCCAGGCCCGTGCCACCGGGGTCATCCCGGCCGGGACCGACGCCTCTAGGAGGGATCCGGGAGGAGAACCACTCGGGAGCGCAGGTTCATTTCCTCGAACCGAGCCAACTGATCCGGCTCGATCCGTGACGGTGGCATCTCGCCCGGCACGGCGGGTTGAGCCAGGTCGGCGATCACCGTCTCCGGACCCGCCGGGGTGAACATGAAGATCATTTTTGCGGTGTGCACACCCTTGTTGAGGAAACGGTGACGGGTCCCCCGGGGCACGTGGACAAAGTCACCCGGCTTCGCGGTGAAGGTGTGGTCCCCGTCGAGAAACTCAAGCTCTCCGGAGAGCATGTAGAACGTCTCCTCCTCGTGCGGGTGCATGTGCGGCCCCGGCCCGCCGCCGGGCGGGACCGACGCCTCGATGAAGCCGATCGTTCCATTCGTCTGCGCCGCCAACGCCTTGATCGTGTAGACGTCGTTGACCGCCCACCTGGTCGGACCCTGCCCGGCCGGCACATAAAGCGCACCCCGCCTGCGGTAGGCGAGATCGTCCGGGTCCACCTCAGGCAACACGAAACTCATGAGTTCTCACATCCATCCTGTACTGCCAGCGACGGCCACAGCCGCGACTGAATTAGGAGCATATGCTCCTACTTCTGGAACGACAAGGCAGACCCCGTCGACGCCCAGCGGCCACCTCCAAATGTGGGAGCAGATGCTCGTATCATGGTGGAGGAGCTCTGGAGGAGACTGTGGTCCGAACGCCGACGAACGTCCACCCGTGCAACAACCTGGCGTTACGCAAGGCGGCCCGGTACCTTGGCGCGACCTATGACAAGGCCCTGGCCCCGGTCGGTCTTCGCGGGACGCAGTTCAGCATCCTGCAGAAGCTCAGTGCTCACGGAGCAATGACGATCGGCAGCCTCGCTGACATGATCGCCATGGACCGTACGACGATGGCCGCCAACCTCAAGCCGCTCGCACGGGAGGGCCTGGTGACCGTCGAGCCATCGGCAGCCGACCGCCGCGCACGGATCGTTACACTCACGCCGGACGGCCGCTCCCGAATGAAGGCGGCGCTGCCCCTGTGGCGAGCCGTGCAGACCCGGTTCGAGGAGAAGTTCGGAGCCGACGAGGCGACCCAACTGCGCGCATCCCTCGAAGCCGTCCTCGACACCGGCTTCGAGCCCTGGGCCGAATAAGACACGACACCAGGGGTTGTACCTGCCGAGAACCGGCCGGTGCTGCCCACGCTCAGCGACGGTTGTTGCCAATCGCCCACAAATTCATCTCACCCGAGTGAACCGGTGTGTGAGATGACGACGGTTGCGCGTACAGCCGTAGACCCGCCCGATCATCGTGGACCCGGGCGCCCGTCCCGCCCATCCATGGTCAGAGCTCGCGCAAAGAGCCTGGCCTCGGCTGCGGGTTCGGGAGCATCTCTTGTTGCGTCGTGCTGCGATGATCGTCATCAGCGCGCTCATCCTGTCGGTGATTGTCTACGCTCGATCGGCTACCGCGGCCGCGCCGCCGGACAGCGAGTTCCAGAAGGTACCGCTGGACACCAACACGTCCAACCCGATGATGCTCGACATTGCCCCGGACGGCCGGGTGTTCTACGTCGACCGTCTCGGCGACGTGCGGGTCATCCACGCCGGCGGCGGCACCGTGCTTTCGGCGCATCTGGGCGTGTTCACCGACAACGAGAGCGGCCTGCTGAGCATCGCGCTCGACCCCGGCTTCGCCACAAATCATTGGCTGTACCTCTACTACTCCCCCAACGCCGCGAGTGTCGACCGGCTCAGCCGTTTCACGGTCACCGGCGACGCCGTCGACCTGGGTAGCGAGAAGGTCGTCCTCGACGTGCCCGTCCAGCGGACCGATTGCTGCCACCACGGCGCGGGCCTGGCCATCGACAAGACGAACGGCAACCTCTGGCTGTCCACAGGGGACAATACGAATCCGTTCGGCTCCGACGGGTACGCCCCGATCGACCAACGGCCCGGCCAAGCCAATTTCGACGCCGAGCGCACGGCCGGCAACACGAACAGCCTGTCGGGCAAGGTGTTGCGCATCCACCCGGAGGCCAACGGCACCTACACGATTCCGGCCGGCAATCTGTTCCCGCCCGGCACCGCGAAAACGCGCCCCGAGATCTACATGATGGGTGAGCGCAACCCCTTCCGGATGGCCCTCGACCCGAAAACAGGCTACGCCATGGTCGCCAACTACGGCCCCGACGCCGACGCCGCCAACCCGGCGCGCGGCCCCGAGAACACGGTCGAGTGGGACATCCTGAGCACTCCGCGCAATGGTGGCTGGCCGTTCTGCATCGGCGCCAACCAGCCCTATGTCGCATATGACTTTGCCAGTGGTACCTCAGGTGCCCCGTTCGACTGCGCCGGCGGCCCGACGAACTCCTCGCCGAACAACACCGGCCTGACGAAGCTCCCGCCCGCGACCCCGGCCACCGTCTATTACCACTACGCCGCCGACCCGGCGCACTTCCCGCAGCTGTCCGGCGGCGCGCCGATGGCCGGCCCGGTCTACCGCTACGACCCGAACCTCAGCTCCGACCGCAAATGGCCGCAGTACTTCGACGGCCGCGCGCTGTTCGCCGACTGGGGCGCGAGCAAGATGTACACCTTCGGGCTCACCGCCGACGGCAAGGGCGTGGCGTCGATCGACCCGCTGCTGAGCTCGATGAGCTTCCTCAAGCCGATGGACTTCAAGTTCGGCCCGGACGGCGCGCTGTACCTGATCGAGTGGGGCTCCGGCTTCGGCGGCGACAACACCGACTCCGGCATCTACCGCATCGACCACGTGGGCGGCGCCGCGTCTCCCGTCGCGCAGGCGTCCGCCGACCACACGAACGGCCACGCACCGCTGACCGTCGCCTTCTCCAGCGCCGGCTCATCCGGGACCGCTTACAGCTGGACGTTCGGCGACGGCGGTACCTCGACCGCACCGAACCCCAGCCACACCTACACCGCCAACGGCAACTACACGGCGGTGCTCACGGTCCGGGACGCCGCCAACCACACCAGCTCGGCGAGCGTCGCGATCACGGTCGGCAACACCGCCCCGACCGTCACCATCACCGCACCGCCCGACGGCGCGTTCTTCCAGTGGGGCGACCAGGTCAAGTACTCCGTGACCGTGACCGACCCGGAGGACACGAGCATCAACTGCGCGGACGTCCACCTGCAGGCGATCCTCGGCCACGACACGCACGGCCACCCCCTCGACGCGCACACGGGCTGCAGCGGCACGGTCACCACGACCTTGTCGAGCGGCCACTCGGAAGGCGACAACACCTTCTACGTCCTCGAGGCCTCCTACACGGACAAGGGCGGCGCCGGCGGCGCGGCCCCGCTCACCACGCGCAGCCAGGTGCTGCTGCAGCCGAAGCACAAGAACGCCGAGTTCTTCACCGCCACCGGCCGCACCGCGACCGGCAAGGGCAACGACGCCCCTGGCGTCACGGCCGAGCCCGCCACCAACGACATCGGCTTCATTCAGGACGGCGACTGGTGGAACGTCGCGCCCGCGTCGCTGGCCACTATCAGCCAGATCCGGCTGCGCGCGTCATCCGCGACCGCCGGCGGCATCGCGGAAATCCGCTGGAACTCCCCGACCGGCACGCTGCTGGGCTCGGCCGCCATTCCGGCCACGGGCGGCTGGCAGACCTACACCGACGTTCCTGTCACCCTGTCCAACCCTCCGGCGGGCAGCGGCAAGCTGTACTTCGTCGCGCGCAACCCGGCGAACGCGCCCGGCTACCTGTTCAACGTCCAGTGGATGGACTTCCTCAGCCCCGGCACCTCGGTGATCAGCCTGCGCGCCCACGCGAACAACCAAGTCGTCACCGCGGACAACGGCGGCACCAGCCCACTGATCGCCAACCGGTCCGCCGTCGGTACGTGGGAGCAGTTCGACGTCGTCGACCAGGGCGACGGCACCGTGGCCCTGCGCGCCCACGCCAACAACCAATACGTCACCGCCGAGAACGCCGGCAACAGCCCGCTCATCGCCAACCGCGGCGCCGTCGGAGCGTGGGAGAAGTTCCAGATCATCCACAACACCGACGGCAGCGTCTCGCTCAAGGCCGGCGCCAACGGCAACTACGTCACCGCCGAGAACGCCGGTGCGGCACCGCTGATCGCCAACCGCACCGCAATCGGTTCCTGGGAAAAGTTCGACCTGGTCACCCAGGTGATCAGCCTACGCGCCCACGCCAACAACGAGTTCGTCACCGCGGACAACGGCGGTAAGAGCCCACTGATCGCCAACCGGTCCGCGGTCGGTACGTGGGAGCAGTTCGACGTCGTCGACCTCGGCGACGGCACCGTGGCCCTGCGCGCCCACGCCAACAACCAGTACGTCACCGCCGAGAACGCCGGCAACAGCCCGCTCATCGCCAACCGCGGCGCCGTCGGAGCGTGGGAGAGGTTCCAGATCATCCACAACACCGACGGCAGCATCTCGCTCAAGGCCGGCGCCAACGGCAACTACGTCACCGCCGAGAACGGCGGCACGGCACCGCTGATCGCCAACCGCACCGCGATCGGTCCCTGGGAGGAGTTCGACAGCCTTCAGTGGTAGAAACTGACCAGGTTCAGATGCGGTACACCGGCCGGGCGTCGGGGTGCAGCCGCCGCAGGCCGTCGCGGGCAACCTCAGCGGCGCTGCCCGCCGGCCGAGCCAGATCCCACTCCAGGTACACCTTGTCGCCGTTGTAGCAGCCGAAGCTGCTGGAGATGCACAACAGCGGCTCATGCTCGACCAGGTGCCCCTCCCGCACGATGTCATGGCCGAAGACGGCCACCTTGCACCCATGGTGCAGGGCACGGAGAAACGCAAAACCGCGCTCCGCGGGGGTGGTACGAGCCCACAGCAGCGCCCCGAGTGGTCCGGTCGATGCCATGTCGGCCAGGGGCACCGATTCGTATCCGGTCAGCGCCAGGTCGTCAAGGTCACCGGGGCCGGCGATCTGCGCGTGCGGCGCGGCGTGGGTAAAGGCGATGCCCGCGGCCGGCGCGACGGCCGCGAGCGGCCAACCCGCCAGCCACCGCCGGAGCGGGGTGAAACCGTCCGAGGCGTACTGCCGCTCCAGGTGGGCCGCCTCGTCGGCATGGAACTTGGCCAGTCGTGGGCCGCCCAGGTGGGCGTGCTCATGGTTGCCCAGCAGGAAATGGACCTGTTGCGGGTAGGCCGCCTGGAGCTGCTGAGCCTCGGCGAGCAGCCGCGGCGTCTGGTCGAGATAGAAGTCGCCGAGATGCTCGGGCCACGCCTGCGGGGCGATGGCCGGACCGTGCACAAGGTCGCCACAGAACAGCAGGTGCGGCCGCGGACCCTGAGTGTCCATGATGGACCTGAACCGGGCCACGATCGCATGGAAGTCCGCGACGTTGCCGTGCAGGTCGGTGACTGCGAGCAGGCTGCCCGTCGACGGCAAGGTCACCACGCGTGACATCAGCCCACCATGGCAGACCGGACGCCCGTAGTCCACCGTGGCCCGGTACGTACCTCAGTACGTGATGGTCAGGCAGGCCACCCGGGCACCGGCGACGCCCGCCTGGCCGGGCGCGGTCATGGTCTCGTCCGCGTGGATCACCAACGAGTACGGCCGGTGCTGCGGGGACAGCGCCCACGGCTGGTCGGCGCTGGCCTTGGCGTTGCCCTCGGCATCGGTGGTGAAGTCCAGCCACACCTCGTTCTGCGGGTTGGCATACGTCGGGTTGTTGGACGGCGAGGAGGTTGCCGTCGGTTCCGGGTGGTGCTGGAAGTGACCGCCGGCGGCCTTCGGGTCCTTGCCGCACGGGTTGACGTGCAAATGCGCGCCGTAGGCGCGGTTCGGTTTGAACCCGGTCACCGCGAGCGTGACCTTGGTGTGGTCGCCGGCGCTGTGCAGGGTGAGCTCCGCGGCGGCGGACGCGGTCGCCGCGGAGGTGTCGTACAGGAATGCGGTGGTTCCTGGCTGTGGCGTGGCTGCGGGGTGGAACGTTCCCTTCGCCGTCACCGTGCCCGGCTCGGCGCTCGACGGCCCGGGCAGCGCCGACGCCGTCCCCAATGGCCGCTTCGGCGATGCGTCCGCGCCCTGGCAGCCGCCGGCGAAGAGCGCCGGGCCGAGCAGGACCAGCGCTGCGGAAATTCCACGTTTCATCGATACTCCCCTCGTTGTCGGATGGGCACCGGGATCGGCGTGGGGGCTGACGACCAGGACCGGTACGTTCCCCCAGCCTGGCCGTCACGGGTACGGCCGGATACCGGGCCACCTCGCCGATCACCCGAGGTGTCACCACCTGGAGCGTCGCGGGGAGGTTCTCGAGGCTAACGATCTTGGTGCACCGGCATCGCGTACGGTAGGCGTAGGCTGACCTTATGGCGAAGGTTGTGCTGCGTGTCCGGCTGATCACCGGCGACAGCCTGGACGTCGCATACGAGGACACCAACGCCTCCGACGTCGACGCGGTGGCTGAGCACGCGATCACCGCCCTCGCCGCTGACTCTGGCATGATCCGTGCCCGCCACGGCGACCGGTTGCTGGTCCTGTACGGACGCGGCGTGGCGGCCCTGGAACTGGCACCTCGCGGCGCAGTCCTGTAGCCCGGCGTCGTCGAGCCACCCCGCCGGCAGACAGCGGTCCGGCAGTCGTGCGGACGAACGACGTAGCCATTCCCTGGGGTTCAACGCCGCCGATCAGCACGGGTCCTGCGCGGCGAGTGCGGGGCTATTGGCGCAGCTCCAGCACGTTGATCTGGGTCAGTTGGGCGTCCGCGAAGGCGTCCACGAGCGGCAGCTGGTAGGTGGCGACGGTCTGCATGCGGTCGCAGGGCAAATGTTCCCGGCCGGGATCACCGACGAGCACCTGGGCGCCGCGCGCCGCAGCGCGTTCCAGGAAGGCCAGCACGCGCTGCGCCATGGGCCCGGTGTAGAAGATGTCACCGGCCAGGACCGTGTCGGCGTCACCGCCGTCCCCGTCGAGCAGGTCCGCGAAACATTCGGCGACGCGCACGGCGTTGACGTTCGCATTGAGTGTGATCGCGGCGACCGCGTACGGGTCTACGTCATTGGCCGTCACCGCGGCCGCGCCGGCCTTTCCGGCCGCGATGCCGACCAACCCCGAACCGGCAGCCAGGTCCAGGACCCGCCGGCCCGCCACGGCCGCCGGATGGTCCAGGACATATCGGGCGATCGCCTTGCCCCCGGCCCACGCGGAAGACCAGAACGGCGGCGGTAGCTTCACACCGGCCTGCGCTTCCATCCTGGCCCACCACACGATCGCGTCCTCAGCCAGATAGAGCCACACCTCGGGTACCAGGGGCACCTCGACGAGCCGGAGCCGGTCCAGGCCGGCGCCTGGCGTCGTCACCTCATGGCGCAGCTCGGCCAGCGCCTGCCCAACCCGACTCATCATCGATCAAGCATGACGGATGAACGCGACGAATCCCGGTCATCTGCCCATTGTTGACCAACGACCTCACCCAGCGGCCGGACCGCGGTTTCTGTCGTTGCCAATTGGGTAGGGGCTACCCGCACCAACGTTGGGTAGGGCCTACCCACTGTCCAGGAGGAACGCGTGGCAAGCGGTACCGTGAAATGGTTCAACTCGGAAAAGGGCTTCGGCTTCATCGAGCAGGACAACGGAGGCCCTGACGTCTTCGTGCACTACTCGGCCATCGCGAGCGGTGGCTACCGTGAGCTCAACGAGGGTCAGAAGGTCGAGTTCGATGTGACACAGGGCCAGAAGGGCCCCCAAGCGGAGAACGTTCGAGCCGTTTGACCCCCCTCGGCAAGCGCCGGAGTCCGCCGAGCCGCACAGGCACTGTTGCGTCGAGCCATGAGTCGCGGTGGACCGCGACGCTTCTTGGGCCTCGTCTGGGTCGATTGCGGCCCGGTACCCGGTGTGCCGCGTCGAGCCCGACCGGGACGCCGGACATGCCCAACAGTCGGTGCGCCGTCTGGACGGCTTCGTCTTCGGTCTGCGCGCAGCAGGCTTGAGGCCGCCTTGCCGGCCTGTCACCGCCGCCTGAAGCGCAGGTCCTGCTGCGGCGAAACCGCGATGTTGCCGTCGCCGATCCGGCCGGCGAGATCGAGCGCTTTCGGTCCGAACGCCGGGACATGCGCTATCGGCGGCGCGGCGACGTGTGTGGAAGCTGCTTCTCTACCTACGCGATGACGCTGCCGGCCAAGCCGCACACCGCCATGAGCCGGACCGTTACACCGTCCGCGTCGACCCAGCCCGCCAGATCGTGCTGCGGCGCCTGCCATCCGCGGTCGGTCGCCCCGTCCTGGAGTCCGTCGGCGTAGCTGGCCAACGCCGCGAGCGTCGGCCGACGGCCGCAGACGCCGAGCAGGTCCCGCACCTCGGCTGCGTGCTGGTCGACCTGCGCCGACAGGCTGGGAATCGCAGCTGCTGCCGCGAGGCCGGCGGCGCCGATCCGTCGGTGGAGACGATCAAGCAGCATCTGCGCGGTCATGCGGTCGGCGCCCAGGTTCGAGGCGGGGATGTTCATGAAGTACGACCATAGAGCGGCCGTACCGGGGCGAAAAGGCCGCAACCACTCCTTTACCGGCATCATGGCCGTTCGGCTGCCGACCGACTGCCCGAACGGGCGAGTCCGGGAGATCCGCCGGACCCGGCAACCCGGTATGCCGGGTTGCCGCTCAACCTGGACGGCGGTGGCACGGCCCGGGAGGGCCGCAACCACCGCTGCGGTCGAGCGCCCGCGCTACCGGGTCGTAGGGGGCCGTTGACCGGTCTGCGGAGGCATGGCCCGTGTGTCGTCGTCCGCCGCGGACGGTGCCGACGGCGGGCGGGCACGCTGGCCGACGGACTGGTCGCGGTACGCCGAAGAGGCTTGCTGGCCTGCGGCGGCCGGCGCGGCTGCGGGCTGCTGCTTTTCTGCCATCAGCCGCTCCGCGTCGCTCTGGCCGGCCGCGTACGCCTTCGGGATTTCGGAGCGGCGGGCCGATTCTGTCTCCGCCCGGTCCAGCCACCTGTCCCAGCGCGCCTGCATCGGCTTCACCAGCCCACCGCCGACGCCGACGATCAAGATGCCGCCGACAGTGGCGAGAACCGCGATCAGCACCGGGGTCGTGACAGTGGTCGCCACCCCGATCTGGTTGAGCGCGGCGATGACGCCGATACCGAGGATGAACACGAAGGCGATGTTCGCCACCGCGCGACCGTAGGAGAGTCCCCCCAACGCTGTAGACACGATGTCTCTCACCGCGGAGGCGATCGCCGCGGCGACCACGACGATCAGGATCGCGACAAAGAGCCGCGGCAACCAGGCGATCACAGCCGTGATGAGCGTGGAAACCGCATTCGGGCCCCAGATGTCGAACGCTATCCGCAGGGTGATCAGCAGCACCGCGTAGAAGACGAGCTGAGCGACGATGCCGGAGGCGTCGTAGCGGGACCGCGCAAGCGCTGTCTTGAGACCGCCGCGCTCCACGAGCCGGTCGAAGCCGATGCGATCCAGCAACTTGTCGACCGCCGCGCGCAGCAGGCGAGCCACCAGGTACCCGACGATCAGGACGACAATGAACGCGATCGCCCGCGGAAGGAAGGCAGCCGCGGACCGAAGCATGTTGCTGAGCGGGCTGCTGATGTCCACGCTCCGCACGGCGAGGTATTCGGACACCATGACTCCTCACTCCTCGTTTGTGGCCGGGAACTGAACTGACCCATGTACCCGATCAAGCACCCGAAAACCACAAATCACCACACCAGCCCGTCACCCGAAGCACCCGGACCCGCACCACATGATGTGTCGTGGTGATCGCCGAGGGTCGGCGATCGTGGTTCGCGGGCCGTGTCGCCCTCGGCGGAGTGCCAGCGGCCTCGCTCGCCCTATCAATGCCAGGAAAGTGCTGAGCCGGATCGGCTTGCCGCTCCAGGTCGCCGGCGGCATCAGCTAGGTCCATTCTCAAATGTGGCTGAGGCTGGTCGCGCTCGCTCCTGGACCTGATTACCGTGTGGCGGCCCGAATGCCTGCGACGAGCGCGGCAACCAGTAGCCCGATCACGAGCACGAGCAGTACAACAGGAAGCAGCAATAGCGTCAGTACCAAGATCAACACCACCGCAAGTTTCACCTCGGGGCTAATCCCCGACCAAGCACCCTTGATCGCAGCCCCGACAGGGTTCTTTCCCTGCAGCTTGGCTTTCAGCCCCTCGACGACCGCTTGCGTGGCGGGCCCTCGGCTCGCCACAAAATCATTCAGATCGTCAACCCAGTGCTCCACCGTCCGCGACGCCTTCGCAGTGGCGTACCGCAGAGCCGCTTCTCGCAGGTCACTCAGCGCAGGTGCGAGGCTCGTCGCCACGGGGGCGCTCCTGGTCGCGCCGCTGGCGGTGCTCGATGCTGTCATGTCGTGGTCTCCTCAGCAAGAATACCTCCACGGCGCAGGCGGACGCTGAAAAATGGTTCTGGCACGAGTTTGGTGATCAGTAGTGGTCGATCAAAGTTGCTTGGATCTCCGGATCGGAGCCGGACGCGGCTCATTGACCTACCACGCCGTCCCACGGCCGCCGTCCGGCAGACGGCCGCTCGAGACTCTTGCCGCGCCGAGCGGTGGGACGACACCGACTGGACCCAGATCGTCGTGCTCTACGACATCCTCCTGCACCTGGCCCCGTCGCCGGTGACCCGCCTGCACCGCGCAAGGTCTTCCAGATCACCGGGACGGCCTGGTCCGATGACCGGCTCGCCAAGGTCGTGGTGGGGCCGCGCGGCCAGCTCATCGAGCTGGAGATCGACCCGCGGGTCTACCGCACGCCTAACTCCAAGGCGCGGCTGCGAACATCCTCGCCACCGTGCGCCGCACGGTCGACGACGCGATGCGCCGGACCGCCGAGGTGCTCGACGAGGGCATGCCCAGCGACCTGCGGCTGGGTAAGATCGGGTCGATCGACGTACGCCGCATGGTCGCCAGCCACGGCGGGGACCTGTCGCGGCAGGACGACGAGGACGAGAGACGCCATGGCCTGGCCCGAGGAGCCCCGCGACCCCGCGTCGCACCTGCTGACCGGGCGCGTCGTCCAGCGCCAGCCCGACGGCACCGTCGTCATGGCCGCGATCACCCTGACCGACGCCGGCCGGACGCTCACCGAGGCGGTGGCCAAGGCGCGCCCGGTCGACAGCCGCATCGAGTCCGACGCGGACCCGCTCGCCGACCTGCCGTCCGACACGCTGTCCCTCTCGCGGGATCAGGCAACGGCCATCGCGACCATGTTCCGCGACTTCGCGCAGCGGGTGCTGCCCGGCACCGCGGTCGGGGCGCTGCGCACGGACGATGCCCTCAGCGCCGTCGCCAAGGAGTGCGCCTCGCGGATGCGTCAGCGCACCATGCAGTTCCGGTTCGCCGACCCCGACGTCGCCGCTGACCCACCACGGCATTTCCTTACCAAGGCGCGGTATATCCCGTCCGGCGGCGGCCGGCATGAGACGCTCCCGCTGGAGCTCGACGCCCCCGTGGCGCAGTGGCGCGCCGAGATCGCCGCAGGCCGCGGCCACGAACCCAACGTGACGTACTTCTACCCCGACGTCATCTCGCTGTCGCTCGCCCGCGTGCAGGTGATCGCCGAGCTGCTGCACGAGTACGCGGCCCGCATGCGCCCGAGTCGCGAGGTAGGGCCGGTCCAGTCGAGCGGCGCGCTGAGCCGGTTGCTCGACGAGCTCGCCACCGACCTGCGTACCCGCGATGCGTGACCCGCGCGGGGCGTGCCGAGCTGGCCGCGAATGGGTCGGATCGCAGCCGATCGATCTTGGCCGTTACCTGTCGCGAATGCGAGGGTGGGGACCTATGCCGCCCGGAGTAAGGCCGGGCAGGGAGACGTCGGCGGCATTCCGACGACGCGGCGGAGTATCGGGACCGGACGAGGTGTCGCTCATGGCCGCCGTGGGCGACCCGACGCGGTCCGCCGGTCGGCCGGATGACCGCCACGTCGTGCTGAGCTGGGCGAAGCATGAGACCTGTTCAGGGCATGAGCGGCGACGCTAGGTTGAGGTCTCGAGGGAGGATACGTGCACGACAGCGGTGAGTGCCGGTTTGTGCAGCGCCATGCCGATCGGCGGGAGATCTTCGCGATAGTGACCGGTGGGCCGGCGCCCGGCGGGCACGGGCCGCTGCCGTTGGGACACGTCATCAGGCGGCGCTTCGCCGAGGCGCGCCTCGGGCGGTTCGTCCCGCGCGGTGATCCGGCGTTGGCCGCCGACCTGGCGGCGCGGGCGGGGGAGTTCCACGACCTTGACGACTTCTACGCGTGCTATGGGTACCCGCGGGAGGTGCTCGACTGGGTGGCGCGCATCCCGCGGCAGGAGCGCGACGGATCGGGCTACTACGAGCAACGGGGGTACCTCTCGGACGAGGCGGCGTCGATGCTCGGGGTCGACCTCGCCGTGCTCCATGCCTCGGCGTGGAAGGAGGCCGTGGAGCCGGGCCGCCTGGACCCTGCCGGCGACACGCTGTACTACACCAACTTCGCCGTCGACATGAACTGGGCGGTCACCGCGCAGAGCGGGCCGACGTGGATCGATGTGTCGTCGTACCGGTTCAAGGCGTGGCTGTCGTTCCTGCCCGGGCCCGGCGACCGCCGGCCGTAGGCGGGCGCTGGATCCCCATGCGCGGTCGGCGACATATCGGATTCTTCGGCCGAGCCTTCTCGCGATGAGACTGCGCGGGGTCGCTCGGTCAGGCGGAGACGCCTCGACACCAAGCAGGGCTCCCGGAGAACTGTTCGAACTCGCCTGTACCACCATGCGGTGCTCGGGTGCGGGGTGGCGCCCAGGATGTGGATTCGGCGGCTGGCGTGCTCGATCACCGCGAACACGTACATCCGCGCTCCGCGCCGACGTCACGAGGGCACGCAGTTGCGGGGACGGGTCACGCGCCGGGCCGGCGCGGCGCTCAGCGCAGGGGGAAGGCCGCGTCGAACGGGCCGGGGTCGATGACGGGGGGCTCATCGGGGGCGCCGCCGAACATTCCCATCGGCGGTGTCGTCCACACCAGGTCGGGTATGTGCACGCGCAGGGCGGCGGCGGCCGGGTGAAGCGGGGTGTCGCACGTCAGACGCACCTCGGCGCGGGTCAGGCTCAGCTGGCCGGCCACGGTGCGCATCGGGTAGCGGTTGCCGCGGTCGTCGAGGACGTGCAACTGCGAGGCGTCGAGCCAGCTCTGCCGCATCCGTTGCCCGTCGTCGTCCGGCGGCAGCGGCACGAACATCGACAGGGCGAAGCCCTCCTCGCTGGCGTCGAGGAACAGCCACGTGACCGACACCGCTGACTCCCCCGGCGCCGAAACCTTCCGGCCGATCGGGATCACGCGTTGCGGGCCGGGCGCCGGCGACGGCAGCGCGCCGTCGAGCAGTACCTCGAACGGAACGCTCCGGTCCGCACCGGCCAGGTCGGTGAAGCGCAGCTGCACCCGCAGGCTTCGCGCGTCCGTGGCGATCCCCGGGGCGGCAACGGCGTGCAGGTCCGTGGTCCAGGCGCCGTCCGGCGTCCAGCTCGCGTCGCCGCCTGCGCCGTAGTCGAAGTAGACACGGCCGCCGTCGTCGACGACGGTGACGTGCGGGTCCGGGCAGTCGTAGTCCCGATCCGACGGGAACCCGCAGTCGGCACACTCGGCCGGATGGTCGATCCGCGCCCGGACCTCCAGCCCGTCGCTGTACAGCGCGAGCGACAACAGCCGGACGTCGTGGCACCCGGCGGGCCAGGCCTCGTTGGGAGCGATAGCGCGGCGAAGCTGCCGCAGCTCAGGTGCCGGCGGCGGGAGGTCGTCGTCCGGTCCGGGCGCCACGATCGTCGCGGTCGCAGTCGCCACGAACGCGGTAGGGGCGAACGTATCGGGCGACCAACCCTCCGCGCACGGATGGCACAGCCGGTCGCCGGTGACCGGGTCGCCGAGCAGTGACTCCGCCTCGGCGAGGGTGCGGCCGCACAGCATGCACGCCACCTCGGACAGGTCCACGCTGCCCTCCCCCGTACTCGGCACCGGCATCGTAGGGCCCCGCCAGATCCAGGGCAACGGCTCGGCAGGACCGCCGCCCTGGCACAAGCCCCTGGCCAGGGGCAAGCAGCGTGACACGGGACCATCCCCGCGTGCGCGGGGAGCAGGCAGAAGTACTGCCGTGACGCCGACGTCATGTCACCGCAACCCGTCACCGTACCGGCGGACCTGACCGCCGCCGACTTCGTCGACACCTACCTGTGGGGGGCGAGGCATTCGACGTTTCCGCTCGTCGACGGCGCCCGGAGTGGTGCACCCCGATGCAGCAGTTCATCCAGAAGTTCCTGCTCAACACCGGCAACGCCGCCGGGCCAACCAGCAGTGGACCTTGCAGTAATTCCCGGCAGTAATCCGCAGGGGCGCCGCCAGCCTGACCCGCCGACGGCGCCCCCACCAGCGAGTCCGTGGACTGCCGGCCGGCGCTGACAGTCCCGGGTGACCCGGCCGGTCAGGGTGACCCGCTGGTCACGGACATCGGCCTTGACGGCGTTCGCCGGCACGTCGACGGTCCACGCGAGAGCCTCGCCGACCGCATAGGCGGGGGTCTGGTCGTTGATCTCCGTGGGCAGCAGGGCCCGTTGGTCCCGCAGTCGGCTCGGCCAGCCGTTTCCGTCACGCCCCCGCGGCCTCGCCGGTGGGCGGGATGACTGCGGTCGTCGCCGGATCTTGGCCGCCGCTGTCCAATCGGAACGGAGGGTAGGCGTCGGTCATCAACGAGGTGTACGCGGCAACCCGTAGAACCCACCGGTTCAGGCCCAGGATCAAGTCGTACAGACCCTGGGGGTACCGGCCGGTGACGGCCAGGACGACCGCGGCGATCAGCACCAGCAGACCGATCAGACCGCCACCGGTCCAGCTGTAGTTGTCGGTATCGGAGTTGACGGCGAACCATGCGCCTCCGCCGGCCAGGACGCCGACGATCAGCAGATGCGGCAGGGCCAGCAGCCACCACTTCACCAGCACCAGTCCACGCGACAGTTGTTCCGGGTAGGACACCTCCAGGTGCGCCGGGTAGTCGGGGACCTCGGCCGGCGTGAACGGCGGGTACTGGTCGGTGCCCAAGGCGCTGTAGGCGTAGTAGTTGACCCGCCAGGTCCAGCGCATCACACCCACGTTGAAGTCGAACAGCGGCCGGGGGTACCGGCCGGTGAACAGGATCGCGAAGAACGCGATCACGGACACCACGCAGAATGCAATCCACAGCGGGATGAGCACGATGAAGTGCGGAACGGCGAGCACCCACTTCACCAGCCACAGCCAGCGGGACAGGTGCGAGTCCAGGCGCGCGTCCACGCGCACCGGATAGGCGGTCGTAACGGTCATGATCGTCGGGCCTCCAACGGATCGGTTGCCGCACTGCTCCGCCGGGCGCGGAAGCGTCCGACCGGATCAAACTGCTGGCCCGTCCGGCGTCCGGACGACGGGGCATCAGGCCCAGGTGCGGGCCGGGTTCCAGTGCCATCGGTCGGCGCGCAACGCGGCGGCGCCACGTGACTACCAAAGTCTGGTGCAGCGCACCCACAGGGGCGCCGGCCGGTCAGGCCACCGACGAACCGATCCATCGCTGACTGTACTCGCTGTCGATGTGAATCGTTCGGCAGCCGGCGGCCATGGTCTTCGCCAGCACCCCGCCCGCGGACCGTCCGGCTGTCGTCGTGGCCAAACGGGACTCAGCTGGTTCCTGACGGCCGGAGCAGAGCGGACAGCTCGGCCGCGATGTGCTCGTCGTAAGCGGATGGCTGCCCCGCCGGTCGGCCCGGCGATCGGAGCTGCTCGGCGATCCGCCGGTCCGCGATGGCCATCAGCCACACCCGCGCGCCGTACCGCGGCCTCATGGGAGCGACTCTCCAGACCTCGACGGACACCGCGCGAGTGACCTCCACGGCGGCGCCGGGTCATCGACCGTCAAATAAATTCCAATGCGCATCCGCCGACCCGCTGCGGGCTGGCCACCTTCAACGCCGCGCTGGCCGCGCAGCTGGGCGTCACCGGCCGGTCGTGCGGGATCGTGCTGGTCGCCACCGCCGGCGACGACCAGCGCCCCGGCCCGGGCGTGGTGCACACCTGGCCGGCGGGCAGCGTCGCCGGATGGCTCGCGGCGGCGGAGGCGCTCAACGCCTTCGACGTTGCTGTCGTGCATCACGAGTTCGGCATCTATCCCGGGCCTGACGGTGGCGACGTCCTGCCGTTGGCTGTAACCGCAGCCGCACGCCGGCCGGACCGATCGCGCCCATCTGCGGATCAGCGTAGGGTTGGGCCGGGGACCCGGTCGCCTGTCCCCGCGCCGACAGGCCTCGGCGCCGCGTGCCTCCACCGCCGTCTGGACCCCGCGGTCATCTCAGTGATGCCCGGCGCTTCAACGGAAGCGTCACCGCTGCCGGTTTTTCGCGGCTGGCCCGTGAGGGGCATGAAGCATGCTCACTTCAACCGTATCGATACCGGCCACCGGTATCCCCGCCCGTCCAATGCGTGCGCCGTCCGGGCCGCCGGCAATCCACTCCGGCGCCGACAACTTGGCAGCGATGGATCACCTGCTGAAGAACCGCGGCCGGCTGCCGGCCGGTCACCCCGATCGGGAAGTCCTGCGTGGGCGGGCCATCGAGAGCTGCCTGCCGATGGCCTACCGGCTTGCGAGTCGATACACCGGTCGTGGGGAACGCCTCGACGACCTGCGGCAGGTCGCCGCGCTGGCGCTGGTCAGGGCCGTCGACGGCTACGATCCGGGACGTGGCGTCCCGTTCGTCGGCTACGCCGCCCCGACGATCATCGGCGCGCTCAAACGGCACTTCCGGGATGCGGCCTGGGGCATGCGGGTGTCGCGCTCCAGCCAGGAACTGCTCCTCGCGATACGCGCGGCGGTCAGCGACCTCACCTACCTGCACGGCCGGGCACCGACCCCGGCCGAGATCGCCGATCATCTCCGCATCGACATCGGCGCCATTCACGCCGCGAAACAGGCTGCACAGGCGTACCGGCTGCCGTCGCTCAACGAACCCCTCGACGGCCACTCCACCGCTGAACGCATGGACCTCATCGGCGCGATCGACCCGCATTACAGCGGCGTTGACGATCACCTGACGCTCACGTCGCTCGTCACAGCACTGCCACCGCGCGAACGGCGCATCCTCGCCATGCGGTTCTACGACGAGATGACCCAGGCGCGGATCGCCGCGGCGCTCGGTGTCTCCCAGATGCACGTCTCGAGGCTGCTCCGGCACACCCTGACCCGGCTCCGGGCCGGTCTGCTCACCGCCGACGCGCCAGGTCCGGATCGATGCCGGCCGCCTGCTCATTGAGGTCGGACCGATTTCGCGCGTACAGTACAGGCGTCGCTCCGGACCCTGGTGACCGGCAGTGCGCGACGTGTCCCGGCCTCGGTTGCCCACCTGTAGGTGGCGCACGGCTGCCGCGTATTCCGTCGTGGTCCGCACCGAAGCATCGTGTCTCCCCCGCCAGCGGGCGCACGGCACCAGGCACGAATCCGTTCAACCGGGCACGGTCGCGCCGCGGAGCCATCCCGGCCGGCCGCCGACGAGAAGAGCAGCCATGGAACCAGTACGGGACCGACACGACGCCGACCAGAACGCCAAGCTGAAGGTCTGCGTGATCGGGGCGTCCGGCAAGCTCGGCCGATACATGGTGCAGCACGCGCTCGACCGAGGCTACGAGGTCGTCGGGGTGTGCCGGGCCGCCAGTGTGGACAAGCTCGGTGCGCTCCGCGACCGCATCACCGTCGTTGCCGGCGCGACCGACGACCGGGCCGTCATCGCCCGCGCGGTCGGCGGCTGCGACGGCGTCCTGACGGTTCTGGTCCCGCGCGGGGTCAACCACTACGCGGCCGGCACGGCCCAGGCGGTGCTCGACCACACCCGCGGCGGCGCCCGCCTGGTGTTCTCCTGCGGATGGCACATCACCCGAGACGGCCTCGACGTCTACCCGTGGAAGGTCAGGGCGATCGTCAAGGTCGCCGGTCCGCTCGCGAAGCTCGCCCGCTTCGCCGACCTCGACGACCAGGTCGACGCGTGCCGGCGCGTGTTCGCCAGCAACACCCGGTGGACCGTGGTGCGCGGCAGCGACCTCGCGGAAGGTCCGAGCCAGGGCCTGCCGGTGTGGAGCCGGCACGTGGGCGACCCGAAGCTCTCCAGCAACCTGACCCGCCGGGTGGACTTCGCCCTGTTCATGGTCGCCGCCCTGACCGACGACACGCTCGTCCGCGAGGCGCCAGCGATCGTCGGCCGCCGGGCCCCCTCTGCCCTCGCGTACGCCAGCACCACCCAGGAACTGCGATGAGCTCGCTGCGGACGACCGCGCGGGTGGCGGGCGGGTTCTACCTGCTCAGCTTCGTCTCGGTGCCGACGCTGACCCTGTATGCCCCGCTACGCGACACGAACTACTTCACCGGCTCCGGCTCCGACACCGGCGTCATCTGGGGCGGGATCCTGGAGATGATCGTGGCTTTTGCCGGCATCGGCACAGCGGTCGCGCTGTACCCGGTGCTCAAGCGCGAGCACGAGGGGGTCGCGCTCGGGTTCGTCGGCGCACGGGTGGTGGAAGCCGCCAGCATTGTCTCCGGTGTGGTGATCGTGATGGCGATGGTGACCGTGCGGCAGGCCGGAACGGGGCCGGATGTCCCGGCCGCCGGTGAGGCGCTGGCCGCGCTGCACATCTGGACGTTCCTGCTCGGCCAGGGCTTCATTCCGGCTGTCAACGCCGTGCTGCTGGGCTACCTGCTCTACCGGTCCCGGCTGGTTCCGCGGATCCTGCCCGTGCTCGGACTCATCGGTGCGCCCCTGCTCGTCACGTCCGCCGTCGCCACGCTGTTCGGCTTCTGGACCCAGGTGTCCCCGCAGTCCGGGCTGCTGACCCTCCCGATCGGGGTGTGGGAGTTATCGCTGGGCATCTACCTCGTCGTCAAGGGCTTCCGGCCCTCCCCCGTCACCGCCGACCCGACCGGCACCGACCGCGTGCCCATCCCCGCCGGACGAAGCGACTGACAACGGATGGTGTGGCGACTCACTGCGACACCGACGGGTGAACCGACGGTCGAATCCGCAGATGGGCCCGCCGACGGCCTATGATCGGGGAACTCCCCCCACCGCTCCGGACCTCGGCGGCGTCCGCATCTGGGCATCGTCAGGAGCGTCGATGGTTATCCAGCACACTAGGCCGCTCATCGCCACAGCGGCGTACGACAGGCTGGTCCAGCGGATCGCCGATCGGGAACCGGCCGCCTTCTCCGCGCTGTACCGTCTCATGGTTCGTTCTGTCTTCGTGCGTTCCCGCATGCAGCTGCGCGACGCCGCAGCCGCCGTGGTGATCACGCGCGCTGTCTTCGTCGAGGTCTGGAGACTGGCTCCCACCAGGCGGCCGTGCGACACACAGGCTTGGCTGCTGGCCATCACGGACCGGCGGAGCGCCGAACACCTGCGATCATCCGCCCGGCCGACGGAGCTGACGGCCGGCTACGACGAACACGTCGCGGCCGAGTTGTCGGCCCTGCTGCGGCCGTCAGGCACCACCTGAAGCCCGCGGCCGGGCGGGCCGGTGGCGCGGAGACTCCGTCGGACGGCGCTTCATGCGGCGCCCGAACCCGGCTACCGCGCTGGTTACGTGCAGGGCTCCCGGCCGGCACAGCGTGCCGCCCGGGAGCCCTCGCCCTGGTACTGGAGTAACGTCATCAGGGGCCGGTACGCCCGGCACACCGCTCGCATTGAGCGCAGCAGAGGTTTCCGGCCGGTCGGGACCCGATGCGGCATCGACGGCCTCCCTCGTGTCCAATCGCGGCGGTGCCGAGTCGTACGGCTGTCCGCCACCGGGGACCGGGGCGGCAAGTTGCCGTTTCACCGTATCGGCGAGTTCGGCGCGTTCCTGGCCTGCGAGGCCACCACCGCGGCGACCCCCAACCCGGCGGCGCCCGACGGAAAGCCGCTCCCGGCCGGCGCATCCTGAGGTCAGCGCCCAGGCCCCGGTCGCCGACTCTCGTGCGGGCGGCGACCGGCGGCGGCGCGGACACCACGGCGACGAACGCACCGTCCGGTGTGCCACGGCGCGTGAAGGCGGTCTTCGGGCGGGCCCGCCGTCGCTTCGGCTGGCTCGATCACCTGGCGCGAGCGGCACGGCGCCACGACCGGGCCGATGGGGGACGGCTCGCCGCCGCGGTCACCTGCTATGCCTTCTTCGCCACGCACTCCCTTGCCCTGCTGGGGTTCGCGATCCTTGGCTACGTGCTCGACGACCCTGCCGTGCTGCGCTCCGTGCAGGCGTACCTCTCGCAGAACCTGCCCGGCCTGGACGCGTCGGCGCTGCGGGCGGCCCGCGGCACGGCGGGCCTCGTCGCGTTCGTCGTGCTCCCCGTCTCCGGACTGTTCTGGGTCGACGCCCTGCGCTCCTCGATCCGGGCGATCTGGCGGCTGTCGCAGTACCCGGGCAACTACGTTGAGCCGTGGCCAAACCGAGATAGGCGTGGTGCAGCGGGGTGCCGGCGCCGGTCGGACGGACCTGGTCCGCGGACCGGTCCGGTTATCGCAGCCAGGGGGCGCGGCGCACCAGCGGCAGGGCGGCCCAGACACGGCCGAGTCCGACGGTGTTCCCGGCGCCGAGCAGGGCCAGGACGATCAGGACGGCGGCGTAGACGAGGTGCTCGTCCAGGAACGGGTTGCTGGCCGGCGGCAGCACGGCGGTCCACATCATGACCGTCAGCAGTGCGCCACCGGCAGCGGCGAGCCACATCCCGACACCGAGCATCAACGCTACGCCGACGGCCAGGAGCGCGCCCATGAACAACACGTCAGCGCCGGCGGTCCCCGCGATGGCATGGTAGAAGCCGCTGAAGGGACCCTTGGCCGAGCCGAGGAATCCGCTGGTCGGGCTGCCGCCGTTGATCCAGGCCCGTGCCGAGGGGGTGGCGAACCCGAAGCCGAACAGCTTGTCCAGGAAAGCCCACAGGAATATCCAGCCGAGCGCGAGCCGGATACCGGCCAGCACGTACCGGGCGGCGGCGGCCGGAGATGCGCTCGTCCGGATCGATGATGCCGGTGCGGATGAACGCCGGTCACCGGTGGTCACAATGACGCGGCCGTGGTCGGCGGGCCGGTATCCGGTGCTGTCCGGATCCAGGTCCGGGACGATGGGGTTGGCGGGGGTACCGATGGCGCCCTCGGGTGCGGTGCTGTGGTCGTTGGCGATGTTGACCATCGCGCTCACGTTCCTTCGCATGACTTGTGGGTCGTGTCCCGCAGCGCGAGCGCTTGCGGGCGGAGCTGTTGGGATCACCTCAAGAGGGAGGCGCATCGAGCAGGCCCCAGATACACGGGAGCCGGAAGCCGGCATTCGCAGCGGAAAATGTGACGGCTCGACGGCCACCAGGGACCGGAGCGACACCATCACCCTACGCCTGATTGCTGCGGAAAGCGCCGCGGAGCCCTTGGGTACCGCGGAGGCGGCGCGGATCGATGCCTACCGGCGGGCCGCGAACTCCTCTCTGTCGGGCAGATCTACCAGCTAAGCGTGCTTGGCGACGGTGAGTAGTACTGCGGCGTCCTCCAGGGCCTCCAGCGTGTGCCGGCAGTCCGGCACGATCAGCAGATCGCCGGGTGAACCGTCCCACGATGCCTCGCCGGCGCCGAGTCTCACCCGGCCGTGCAGGACGTGCACGGTGGCCTCGCCGGGGTTCTCGTGCTCGCCGAGCATCTGGCCGGCGGTGAGCGCGATCACCGTTTGGCGGAGCTGATGTTCGTGGCCGCCGTAGACGGTCGAGCTGCTGCGACCGCTGGAAGCGGCGCGGGCTAGCTCAAGCTGTTGACGGGACAGCGCGGTGAGAGACGACTTCTGCATGCTGCGTCCTATCGGTCGTCGTGCGGGTGATGGGCCGCCGGTCGGTGCTGCCCGTCATGGGCTACGGCGGCGGTGGACGTCCGGATCGGTGTCATCGCCTCGATGAAGGTGGCTGCGGGATGGTGGCGAAGCCGACGCGGACGTCGCTGGCACCGTACGGCAGCCACAGGACGCCGTCGTGGACGATTCCGCCGCAGGAGTAGACGACGTTGGGGACGAGGGTGATGAGGCCGATGGTCCGGGCCAGCTGCAACGCGTTCCGCGTCGTCCGAACCGTTCCGTTCACGTCCGCGACCCGGCGGGCCGGGCCACCCGGGCGTGATCGTCCGGTGGAGCGGCGAGGAGGCCGGCCGCGAGCGTCTCGTACTGGGCCGCGACGGCCGGCCAGCGCACGGCGGCCGGGCGGGGGCGATCCAACCGGGTGGCCATCGCCGGGTCGGTGAGGACGCGGCGGATCGCGGTGGCCAGCGCGGCCGGGTTGCGGTGCGGTACGAGCAGCCCGCGCCCGTCATGCAGGAGCTCGACGGCGTGCGGGAAGGCGGTGGCGACGACCGGGACGCCGGCGGCGACCGCTTCGGTGAGCACGCCGGAGGTGACCTGTTCGGTCGAGTCGTAGGGCAGGACCACCACGTCCGCCGAGCGGATGAGGCTCCCCAGAGCCTGCTCGTCGAGGTACCCCGGCCGGTAGTCCACGGCGTGCGCGACCCCGAGCTGGGCGCCGAGGCGGTGCAGCCCGGCGCGGTAAGCCTCGCCGTGCCGCGCGAGGACCTTGGGGTGGGTCTGACCAGCGACGGTGAACCGCAGCGGTGGGTCGAGGTCCTGCAGCAGCGCGACGGCCCGCAGCGCCCATTCGACGCCTTTGCCGGGTCCGAGCAGGCCCCACGTGAGCAGCTGCGGCAGGCCCCTGGATGGGGCCGGCCGGTCAGCGTGCGCGGCGCTGCCGTGCGGGATGACCATGACCTTGCCGGGATCGACGGCGTAGCCGTGCAGCAGCCGGGCGCGGGCGGTGCCGGTCATGGTGACGACCGCCCCGGCGGTGCCGGCGATGGCCCCCAGGAGCTCCCGCTGACCCGGCGTGGGAGTGCTCAACACGGTGTGCAGCACGACGATGCTGGGCACAGTGAGCCGGCGCAGCAGCGGCAGGATGTCCCCGCCGTCCGCGCCGGGGTAGATGCCGAACTCGTGCTGCACCACCGCGACGTCGAAGGCGTTGAGTGCCGCCGCCGCACCGAGCCAGCCGGCCACGCTGCCGGCCGGCCAGGTGTGCACCACACCGGGGCCCGGGTGCGGATCGTCGCCGGTCGCGGTGACCCGGACGATCCCGCCGGACCTTGGTGCAGCGGTCAGCTGCTGGGCCAGCGAAGCATTGAAGGCGGCCAGACCGCACCGGGTCGGCGGATGGGTGCTGAGAAGTCCGTACGAAACTGCCATTGCTACATTCCGATCGTCAAACGCGCGTGGCGCGCGAGAAGCCCCGCGACGGTGGGGACGAGTCGATCGACGGGTCGTCAGCCACCGGGTTCCGGAGCAGCGCTTCGAGTCTACGCGCAGTAGCGGAGCCACGTGGATACGAACGTTCGGTGTACGGTGAGAGCGTTTCCGCGGCTTCCGGACCCGGCGGAGCCGAACGCGGCTCATTGACCTACCACGCCGTTCCCACAGCCACCGTCCGACAGACGGCCGCTCGAGAGGCACGAGGCCGCCGTTGTTTCCGGCTGTCCGCAGTGCTCACGATGCCTCGGATGATGCAGCGCCGCCGCTTGATCGGCAGCCGGTCGGTGCACGTCAGGTCGACCATCGTGAATGTGTGCCCGCGCGGAACGACGTGGTCGAGTCCGTGGCGCCGGTGCTCGGCTGGCAACCCGCCACCCGGGCGCAGCGAGCACCGGCGCTCATCGACGGCCTACCACTGGACGACGGTGAAGCCACCGGGGAGCACCACCGCGCGCACGGTGCTCCCCGATGCGGTGCCGCGCCGGCATTGCACGCCTGTGTCGTCGTAGGTCTCGGCCACGGCGGAGCCCGATCCGGCCACCGCAACGGTCACCGTCTGCGCCGTCCGGGCCGCGCTGCGCAGCAGTACGGTCGTGTGACCGGCGCCGTCGATGACGTACCGGGACACCAAAGGTTCGAGCACCACCGCGTCGAGCACCGCGTCGCCGCCGGATGCGGTGGCGACGAGGTCGGTCTGCCCGACCGGCAGCTCACCGTCCAGCGTGACCGGCAACAGCGCGCCGGGCGCGGGTGACGTGCCCTGCGGGCCGATACAGCCGTGCTGAACCGTCCCCAGCATCTGGTTCGCGCTCGACCAGCGGGTGACCGCGGCGCTAGCGGGCTGCAGGTCGACGATCGGCAGCACCAGCTGCGGCTGGTTCACCGCCGGTAGCCGGAACCGCGCCGACGAGCCGGTGGGGAGCCGGACGTAAGTGCCGTTGCTGTACTGCGATTCACCGGTCCACGCCGACGGCGGCGTGACCACCGTGGCGCCGCCGGCCAGCGTGCCCTGCTCGGCCTCCACGGTCGTCGAACCCACCCGCTCCACGATCCGGCCTTGCCGGGCCAGCGCGGCCACCTGCGGGTCGGCGTCCAGGGCCAGCATGCTCAGCAGCCCGTGGATGGTCGACTCCGCGCCCGCGTTGCGGTTCACCGTGCCGTCCCCGCCGATGCCGTCGACGGTCCGCCCCGTCGCGGGGTCGTAGGCCGCGACGCCGGCCGCGTTGGCCCCGAAGTACCAGGCGGCCATGATCCCGGCGAGGCGGTGGAATCCGTCGCGCCCGGTCGTGGCGGCCACGGCGAGCAGTGACTGCAGCCGCGAGTCGACGCCGTAGGCGATCTGGCTGCGGTCGATACGGGCCGGCAGGCGTCCGTTGTCCGGACCGCCGGAGGTGAGCAGCCACGGTGTGAAGGTGGCCGCGTCGGTCACCGCCGGGCCGGCCAGGCCGGCGTCGCCGAGGACCTTGCTCGCCCGGGCCAGGGCGGCCGGCATCTGCGAGGCCCAGGCGTGCCAGTCCGACAGCGACAGTGCCCATGGCCGGACGGCACCGAACGGCCAGCTGCGGGAGCCGCCGTCCGACAGCGTCGCGATGCCCTCCGCGAACTGCCGCAGCGCCCGGCGGGCCAGGTCACTACCGCCGGCCTCGACGTAGGCGGCCAGGCCCAGGACGGCTTCGGCAGTGGCGTCCGCGCCGTCGACGATGAGCCAGGCCGGCGTGCGCCGCCCGTCGACGGTCTGCCAGGACCCGTACCAGCGCAGCACCTGCCGGTCCAGGGCGGCGACGGCCAGGTCGAGGCGCTGCCGCAGGAACTGCGCGAACTCCTTGTCGGCGATGCGCCAGGCGGCATAGCCCTCGCCGAGAGCCCACACCGTGCGGGCCAGCCAGTACGACGGGCCGCTGTCGGACGGGTCCGGAGCATCCGGTGGGTCGGCGCTCGGGTTGAGGGTGCCGTCGTGCTGCATCCACAGGATCACGTTGCCGGCGTTCGGCCCGGTCGCCGTCTGGAAGTAGGCCAGGCCGCGCAGCAGTGCGTAGGACGCCGCCTTGCTGCTCGCGGCCCCGGTCTGCCGCCAGTGCCGCAGGTACACCACCGTCGCCCGGGCGATGTCGTCGGAGTTGAAGGCACCCTGGCCGTAGGTGTCGGTGGCCGGATCGTAGGCCCCGCCCCCGATACGCCGGTACGTCCCATCCGGGTTCGGCTCGGCGTAGGTCCAGAGCACGCCGAGGTCCGGCGAACGGTCGAGCCGGTAGGTGGTGTGGCTGTCCAGCGCGTGCACGGTCACGGCGTCGCGCAGGAAGTCCAGGTGGGCGAGGTTGGTCAGCCGGGCCGGGCGGGCCTCAGCCGGTGTTGCGGTCAGCAGCGGGGCGGTCAGAGCTAGACCGCTGCCGAGCAATACGGAACGGCGCTTCATGGCTCACTCCTTCGGTGACGCGGTCCAGCCGAGCGACGCCGATCCGGGCGTCCGCCATGCCGTAGAAGACATAGCGGACGCCGTCGACCTCCTCGATGGCGGTGGGGAAGACAACGTTGGATACCGTGCCGTGCCGCTCGTCCTCGGTCTCCGGGACGAATATCGGTTCGGGGGTCCGGTCGAGGACGCGCCCGGGGTCCGCCGGGTCGAGCAGCATCGCCCCGGCGGCGTAGACGGCCCGCTGCCCGCCGGGGTCGAAGCCGGGCGGGATGTATCCGCTGACCCCATGGTGGATGAGCAGCCAGCCCTCCGGCACCCGCACCGGTGGGGGGCCGGCGCCGATCTTGAGGGACTCGTAGTCGAACTGGGACAGGGCCACGCAGCGGTGCTCCCGGGGGCGGGCCAGCGCGCCGAGGTCGGCCTCGGCCTCATCGGCCGGGACGTAGGAGATCCAGATGCCGGGCCGCTCGTCGGAAATTCCAGCCGGCAGGTGTACTCCCTCACCCGGGCGGAACCAGCCGAGATCCCACATCGGACGGTGCAGCATCGCGTAGCTCGGCCGCCCGTCCGGTCCCGGCACCGGCTCGGGAAAGAAGACCGCGTCCTTGTTGGGGAACAGGTTCAGGTCGGTGTCGAGGCCCGGCTGGTAGGCGAACTGGACCGGCCCGAGCCGCTGCCACGTCCGCAGGTCGGCCGAGACCGCCAGGGCCAGGCGCGGGCCGAGCGGGCCGTAGGCGACGTACGTCATCAGATGCCGGCCCAGGCTCGGTACCCAGGTCGTGCGCGGATCCTCGATGCCGGCGTTGTTCAGGCCGCGCTCCCAGCCCTCGTCCGGGGCGAGGACGACGCCCTGCCGGCGCACCCCTACCGGCACACCGTCGCGGAGCTCGACCTCGGCCAGGCCGACCCGCGACACGTTGCCGGTCGCGACCATACGCGGCAGGAGATACAGCCGCCCGTCCGGTGTACGCCCACTCGCCGGGTTCAGCACGCCTTCGGCCTCGAGCGGATCACCGGGTTCGGGCGCCATCACCAATCCGAGCCTGGTCATTGTGTACGGAACCATGTCAACCTTTCACCCCGGAACCGATATCTGTGGACACGAACTGCCGCTGGAAGGCGATGAACAGGCCGACCGCCGGGGCGGCCAGCACACAGGCGCCGGCGAGGATGGCGCCGTACGGGTTCGCCGCCCGCGCCGACACGTTGCTGATGTAGTTGGCCAGCGAGACCGCCAGCGGCTGCATGCTCGCGTCCTTCGTGATCAGGAACGGCCAGAGGAACTCGTTCCACGGCCCGATGAACGTCAGCAGGACCGCGGTCAGCAGGGCCGGCCGCACCAGGGGCAGGGCGACCGACCAGAGGATCCGCAGCTCGCCGGCGCCGTCGAGGCGGGCCGCCGCGAACAGGTCGTCGGGCAGCTGGAGGAAGAACTGGCGGAAGATGAACACCGCGGTGGTGTTGATGGCAAAGGGCAGGATCATGCCCAGGTAGGAGTCGGCCAGCCCGTAGCCCCGCACGATCAGCACGTAGAGCGGGATCAGCAGCAGCTGGAACGGGATCACCTGGATCAGCAGCACGAGGCCGAACAGCGCCCCCCGGCCGCGGAACTGCAGGCGGGCCAGCGCGTAGCCGGCGAGCACGCCGAACACGACCGTGCCGAGCAGCACGCCGCCGGTGAAGATGCCGGAGTTGAGCAGCGAGCGCAGCAGGTCGACCCGGGAGTTGATGTCGGCGTAGTTGTGCAGCGTCAGCCCGGAGGACGGGATCGCGCCGGCGACCGAGGTGTCCGGCTCGGACTGCAGCGAACCGATCAGCATGTAGTAGAACGGGAACAGGAACACCAGCGCGCCGAGCAGCAGGATGCCGTAGCGGACCAAGGCACTTGTCCGGGTCATGGTCAGCCCCTCTCGATGAGTCGGCGGCTGATGTAGGCGACCAGCAGCACGCCGATGACCAGCAGCACGCCCAGGGCCGCGGCGAAGTCCGGTTCACCTTGCTGGAGTCCGCGCTGATACATCACCAGGACCGGCGACGCCGACGCGCCGTCCGGGCCGCCGCCTCCGGTGAGCAGGTACGGCTCGGTGAAGAGGTTGCCACCGGTGATGAGGGCCAGGATCACCACGAGGGCCGTCGCCGGGCGGACCGCCGGCACGGTCACCGACCAGAACCGCTGCCACGCCGAGGCGCCGTCGACCGAGGCCGCCTCGTAGAGCTCCTTCGGCACGTTCTGCAGCGCGGCCAGGTAGAGCAGGATGAAGAACCCGAGCTGCTTCCAGGTCACGAACACGGCGATGACCGGCATCGCCAGGTGCTCGTTGACCAGCCACGACGGGTCCGGGGCCAGCGGGCCGAGCACCTTGTTGACCAGGCCGCCGGAGTTGAACAGGAACAGCCACACGCCGACGACGGCGACGCTCGCCGTCACGTACGGCACGTAGAACGCGATCCGCAGGAACGTGCGGGCGTGCACGACCCGGTTCAGCGCGTTGGCCAGCACCAGCGCGAGCGCGGTGGTGAGCGGCACGTTGATGACCAGGAAGACCAGGATGTTCCAGAACGCCTTGTGTACCCCCGGGTCGCTCAGCACGGCCTTGTAGTTCGCGAGGCCGACGAACGGAGTGTCGACGACGGCGCCCGGGGCGGCGAAGAAGTAGTCGTGGAAGCTCATCCAGATCGCGAACCCGAGCGGGTAGGCGAAGATGACGGCGATGTAGACGGCGTACGGTGCGGCCAGGACCATGCCCACCGGGTGACGGCCGAGAACGGTCGCCACCCGATTGCGTGAGCCACGAACCTTGCCGCCCGCGACACCATCGGCGCGGGCGGCGGTCGTCATGATCCGCTGGCGAGCTGGTTGACCTTGGACTCGGCGCCGGAGAGCGCGTCGTTCACCGGCTGCTTGCCGAAGATCACCGACTGGGAGTAGGCGTCGCGGAACGTCTGCCAGATCGCGACGGAGTTCGGCACGTTCGGCACCTCGACGGTGCGGCCGGCCTGTGCGGCGAACTGGGTGTAGGTGGGGTTCTTGGTGAAGTAGTCCGGGTACGCGGCCTGCAGGCCCGTGCGCAGCGGCATCTGGCCGGTCATGTTCAGCAGCGCGCCGTCCTGCTCCTTGCTGGTGGCGAACTTCATGACCTCCCACGCGGTGGCCCGGTTCTTGCAGGCGCTGTACATCGCGACGTTCTTGGCGTCGCTGAAGGTCTTGATCTGGTCGGCCGGCTTGCCGGTGGAGGTGGGCACCGGCACCGCGCCCCATTTCACCTTGTTGCCGTAGACCGAGATCGCCCACGGGCCGACGATCGCCATGGCCGCCTTCTGGTCGGCGAACGAGTCCCCGTTGTAGGTCTCCTTCGGCGCCAGGCCCTCGTCGTAGAGGGTCTTCCAGAACGAGGCGACCTTCTGCCCCTCCGGGCTGTTGAACTGGGCCTTGCCGTTCTGCACAAGCTGCTTGCCACCGGTCTCGGCGGCGAACAGCGGGTAGAAGTCGAACCACGGCTGGAAGAACTCGCTGGACGGTGCGGGGTAGATGGCGGCCGGGGCGACGCCGCTGGACTTGATCTTCCGGGCGGCCGCGAGGAAGTCGTCGTAGGTGGACAGCGCGGGCTTCTCCGGGTCGAGGCCGGCCTTGGCGAAGAGGTCCTTGTTGTAGAAGATCATGACCGGGTTGGACTTCCACGGCAGCTGGTAGAACTTGCCGTCGGGCGACTTGTACTGGTCCGCCGTGGTACCGGTGCGATCGCTGATGTACTTCGCGGCCCCGTCGAAGCTGTCCAGCGGTACCAGACCGGCCTGTTTCTGGAATCCCGGCACCGCGGCGGGTGAAGTGTTGAAGATCAGGCACGGCGCGTTGCCGGCCGTGATCGCGGCCCCGATGACCTCTTCGGAGGTCTTGCCGGCCGGAATCTCCTGCGCGGTGATCTTCTGGTCGGCATGGGCGCCGTTCCACTGCTCGACCATGGCCTTGCCCCAGGCCAGCTCCTCCGGGTTGTTGGAGAGCCAGATGGTGATCTCGCCGGTGGCGGCGTCGGCCTTGGAGGCGTCGCCGCCGCCCTGGCCGTCGCAGCCGGCGGCGAGGACGAGCGCGAGTGGTATGACGACGGCGGGGAGAATACGTTTCACTGTGCGACTCCGTTCAACGTGCGGAAGGTGCCGGCGCGGTCGAGCCCCGGACGATGAGCGCGGCGGGCGGAACGGCCACGTCGTCGACCGGGTCACCGGCGATGAGACTCAGCAGGGTGTCGGCCGCCAGCCGGCCCCACAGGTACGGGTCCGTGCTGACGGTGGTGAGTGGCGGAGCGATGTATCCGGACAGTTCGGTGTTGTCGAAGCCGGTGAACGACAGCTGGGTGGGCACGGCAATGCCGTACTCCAGCGCGACCGACAGCCCGGCGATGGCCATCAGGTCATTGGCGCAGACGATGGCCGTGGGCCGGTCGGCCAGGTCCAGTAGTTCTCGGGTCGCCCGGGCGCCGCCGGCCGCCGAGAAGTCGGCCTCCACCACGGCGGTGGCGGTCAGGCCGGCGTCGGCGAGGGCCTGCTCGAACGCCACCCGGCGGGTCGAGCCGTGCAGGAAATGGGCCGGGCCGGCGATGTGCGCAATACGGCGATGCCCGAGCTCGACCAGGTGCCCCACGGCGGCGGCGATGCCCGGCCGGTCGTCGACCAGCACCGCCGGGTAGCCGCTGGGCACGTCCGGCCGCGCGATCGTGACGGCCGGCATCCCCAGCTCCCGCAGCAACGCGATGCGGGGGTCCCCGACGCGCAGGTCGAGGAGGAACACCCCGTCCACCCGCCCGTCGCCGGCCAGCCGCCGGTAGCCGGCCTCCTCCTGGGTGTCCGGCACCACCTGGAGCACGAGGGCCTGGCCCACGTCGGAGAGTGTCCGCTCGACGCCGGCGATGAAGGCGGGGAAGAACGGGTCGGCGCCGAGCAGTTCGGGCTCACGGGCGAGCACCAGCCCGACTGCGAACGCCCGCGAGGCCGACAGCGCGCGAGCCCGGTGACTGGGCGTCCAGCCGAGCGCCTCGGCCGCCTCGAGGACGCGCAGCCGAGTCTCCTCCGAAACGCCCGGCCGCCCGTTCAGCGTGAAGGACACCGTGCCCTTGGAGACACCGGCAGCGGCCGCGACATCACGGATCGTGGGCCGTCCCAGCTTGGCCATCTCACTCCCGCCCCGAGCTCACTAAACCGGTTTGATCGGACCCTAAACCGGTTTGAAGAGCCCCGCAATACGGGCGGCGAACTCGACGAAACATCCACATACATGCGAATTGTTAATGCATGCCCATATTTACGTATGGAACGCGCGGCGCGTCTCGCTGGCCGATCTCATGAAGACCGGGCAACCGCCGGCCACGGGTCGTCACAGGCCCGCGAGGAGCTTCCTGGTGATGTCGTCGAGGCGGGCGGCGCCGGCGGAGTCGGCCGTGAACGCGATGCGCCTGCCCTCCAGTACCGCAGTGAGCCCGGGTGACGGCGCGTCGAGGAACGGCAGGATCTGCGCGACGGCTTCGGCGACCGGCTTGCCCGACGTCCGCAGCCCGTCGACGTGGGCGGCGGTGGCCGCGTCGTATTCGCCGGCGAAACTGGTGGCGACGACGCCCGGATGGTTCAGCACGCAGGGCACCGCATACACCTCGGTGAAGTGCACGCCGAGGAGGTCGCAGAGCGCGGCGCTGTGGCCGAGGGCGCCCGTGCCGGGATAGTCGCGGTGCAGCTGCAGGTCGTCCCAGCGGACCGGGCCGGTGAGCCCGGCGCCGCCGAAGTTCAGCACGACCGGGTGCTCGGCGCGCCGCAGGGGATCGGCCAGTCCGTGGCTCAGCAGGTATCGGCTGAGGTAGTACAGCGCGAAGTTGCTCTCGAAGCCGTCAGCGGTCTCGACGCGGGTCGAACGGTGGAACCGCGCACCGAGGATCAGCACGTCGATCGTCGCATACCGCTCGGTGATCCAGTCGATGACGTGGCGGTTTCCGGCGACCAGGCTCAGGTCGGCGCGCAGGAACCGCGCCCGGTCCCCCGCCGCGCTGCCGGCGGCCCGCAGGAACGCGTCGCCCTTCTCGGCGTTGGTCCCGACGACCAGGACATCGTGGCCGCGGGAGAGGTACACGTCGGCGAGCGCGCGGCCGATCCCGTCGGTCCCGCCCGTGACGATCGCTGTGGGCATGCCCGCCCGCTCCGTTCTCAGCTCTGAAGGACCTTCTGGACAGCGCTGCATCCCACTATATGAGCGCGCCCATCTCTCAACAGTCCCGTGCTCACGGGAGCCTGTCGACAAACCGCGATGCAAATTACTAGTTTCCCGATAGGCTTTATATAAAGTCGGCCGTCGCCTACGCTGCGCCTGTGACCGTCGCCGACACGCAGCCCGCAGCGCGGATGGGGCGGACGGACCTCGGCCTGCTGGCCTGCTGCGCCGGCGCCGGGTTCGCGACGCTGCTCGACTCGGTGGTCGTCACCTACGCGGTGCCGCTGCTCGGCACCACGCTGGACGCGCCGACCAGCGGCGTGCAGTGGTTCCTGTCCATCTACTCGCTGACCTTCGGTCTCGGCCTGGTGCCCGGCGGGCGGCTCGGCGACGCGCACGGCCGGCGGACGTTGTTCATCGTCGGGCTCGTCGTGTTCGCGGCCGGGGCGCTCGCGGCCGCGGCCGCGCCCGCTATCTGGTGGGCGGTCGCCGGACGAGCCGTGCAGGGGCTGGGCGCCGGGCTGATCAGCGCCCAGGTCCTCGGCATCATCCAGGACCGGTTCACGGGACTGCGGCGGGTGCGGGCCCTCGCGGCCTACAGCGCCGCGGGCGCGGTCGCCGCCGTCGTCGGGCCGCTCGGCGCCGCGCTCGCACTCGACGTGCTCCCCGACCACCTCGCCTGGCGGGCGGTGCTGGCGCTGAACCTGCCGTTCGTCCTCGCCGTCGTCCTGCTCACCGTCCGGTTCGTCCCGCACCGGCCGCCGGCGGCCCAGCGGATCAGTCTCGACCTGCCCGCGATCGTCCTGGTCGGCGCGTTCGTCGTGCTGGTCACCATGCCCGTCATCGACCCGGGCATCGACGGCGGCCGGCTGTGGACCGTCGTCGGCGTGTGTGTCTCCCTGGCCGCGGCGACCGTCGCCTGGGAGCGCCGTTACGCCGCCCGCGGGCGCACCCCGCTGTTCGTGCCGCAGCTGCTGGCCTCCCGTGGCTTCGTGGCCGGCAACCTGATCGCGCTGCTCTGGTTCGGCGGCCTGCTGGCCCATTCGACGGTGCTGACGGTGTACCTGCTGCAGGGGCTCGGCTGGAGTCCTCTCCTCGTCGCGGCCGCGCTGATCCCCGGTGCGCTCGCGCGGGTCGCCGCGTCCTCGGTCAGCTCCCGGATCTACGCCCGGCTCGGCGCCCGTACCCTGCCGGCCGCCCTCGTGATCCAGGCCGGCGGCACCGGCGTCCTGGCCACGGTCAGCACCACCGGCACCGGCGCCGCGCTCGTCACCACGATCATTGCGGTCGAGCTTCTCATCGGCAGCGCCTCGGCGATCTTCGAGCCGCCGCTGAGGGCGATCACGCTGAGCTTCGCCCCGCCGACCCACCACGGTGTCGCGGCCGCCTTCCTGCAACTGACGCAGCGGCTGTCGGCGACGTTCTGCATCGCGCTGGTGACCGGGGTCGCCCTCGCCGGCGACCTGCGGACCGTCACCCCCGTCGGGCTGCGCCACGGCCTGCTGATCTGCTTCGGCTTCGTCCTCGCCGCGTGCCTGCTGTCCTTCAGCCCGGCACTGCGCGGCACGGCGGCGGCCCACCGTGCGCTACCCCGACCCGAGCCGGCAGCTCCCCGCGTTGTGCCCGAGTGACCGCACCAGGCGGAGGGGCCGGCCGCCGCGAGCGACCCCATCGGGCGGCGGCGACCTCCGCTGCGAGTCACCTCAGCGGGCGGCGGCGAGCGTTTCGAGTGCCGGGGTCCAGCCGAGGGCCGGGGCCACCGTCTGCGCCAGGCCGGTGAGCAGGCGCACGTTCTCGGCGAGGCCGAACGCCGGAGGCAGGAACAGCACCAGCTCGTCCGCCGCCGACAGGCCCGGGTCGGCGAGAACCGCCGCGGTCACCGTGTCCGGGTCGCCGTGGTACACCGGGCTCATTGCCATCCCGGCCGGCAACTCCGCGGACAGCGCCGGCGGCAGGGCACCCGCGGGGCGGGACGCGGCGGGGCCCTGGGTGCGCCGCTGCCGGTCATAGGCGGCGTAGGTGTCCCGCAGCGCCGCGGTCGGCCCGGGCAGGACCGAGGCGGCGACCGCGACCGGCGGCGCGGGCGTGCCGTGCGCGGCGGCCCACGCTGCACGGTAGGCGCCGATCAGCCGCGCCTGGTGGACCGGGAAGGTCTCGCCGGCCGGGACGTCGTGCAGGATCGTGCCGGTGATGAGCCGCAGCCCCTGCCGGGCGGCGGTGACCGCGGAGGCGATGCTGCCGGAGCCGTACCAGATCCGGTTCCGCAGCCCGGGGCTCGGCGGCGTGACCCGCAGCTCGGTGCCGACCGGCGGGCCGGCGAGGCCGTGGCGTTCCGTCACGGTGTGCAGGGACTCCCCCGCGACCGCGGACAGGAACCGGGCGAGCCGGCGCTGCCCCTCGGTGCGCGCGTCCGTGGTGACCGCGCCGAACACCGCGTCCCACACGTCGGTGCCGCTGGAGAACGCCAGCTGCAGCCGCCCGCCGATCAGCAGGTCCGTGGTGCAGGCCGCCTCGGCGAGCAGGACGGGCTCCTGGTAGCGGGCCGGGATGACGGCGCTGCCGAGGGTGATGCGCGTGGTGTGCTGGCCGGCGGCGGCGAAGAACGGGATCGGTGAGGACAGGTAGTTGTCGAAGTGCCGCTGGTACGCCCATCCCGACTGGTACCCGAGGTCCTCCGCGGCCCGGAAGAGCTCGATGCCCTCGCGGAGGCCCCGGGCGGCCTCACCGGTGGGAAACGACACGCGGGTGTTGAAGCCGAGTCTGGTCACGGGTTTCCTCCTGTGCTGTGCCACGCCGCGACGAGGTCGGCGTACGGGCCGGGCCGGCCGGCGAGCTCGGTGTGGTGGCCGGACTGCACCACGTGCCCGGCGGCGAAGACGAGGACCCGGTCCGCGGTCTCGGCGGTGATCATGCGGTGGGCGATCGACACGGTGGTCCGGTCGCGGGTCAGGACGGCGAGGGCGCGCTGCACCACGACGTCCGTGGCCGGGTCGACGCCGGACGTCGCCTCGTCGAGCACCACGAGGTCCGGGTCGGCGAGGGCCGTGCGGGCCAGGGCGACGAGCTGCCGCTCACCGACGGAGAGACGTTCGCCGCGCAGGCCGACCGGGGTCGCGAGGCCGTCGGGCAGGGTGCCGAACCAGTCGGCGAGGCCGAGCTCGTGCAGGATGCGCAGCGCGTCGCCGTCGGTCACGGCGGGCGCGCCGAGCCGGATGTTCTGCCCGACGGTGCCGTCGAACAGGAACGGGTCCTGCGGGACGATGACGACCCGGCCGGCCACCGACGCGGCGGCGAGCCGGGGCAGCGGCACCCCGCCGAGCTCGATCGTCCCGCCGGCCGTCTCCAGGCGGCGGGTCAGCAGTTTCGCGAACGTCGACTTGCCCGATCCGGTGCGGCCGACGACGGCGACGTGCTCGCCGGGCGCGATGCGGGCCGTGACGTCGCGCAGGACGAGGGGGCCGTCGCCGTACCGGGCCGACACCTGCTCGACGCGCACACCGACCGGGCCGGGAGGCAGCACGGCGCCGCCGGCGACCTCGGCGCTCGGCGTGCTCATCAGCTCCAGAGCCCGTCGCCAGCCGGTGAGGGCGTTCTGCGCCTCGCCGAGGCTCTGCACGAGGAACTGCAGCGGACGGACGAAGAAGCCGACGAGGAAGACCATCGCCACGACCTGCCCGGCGGTCAGCCTCGGCTCTGGCGGGTCGCCGGCGAGGGCCCACCGGACGCCGCCGAGCAGGACCGCCACGGTCATCGTGGAAATCGCCAGCTCCCCCAGCGACGTGTTGCTGTGCAACGGCACGAGGGTCCGCACGAGGCTGTCCCGGGAACGGTCGACGACCTCGTCGAGCTTGCCGCGGGCGCGGGCGGCGGTGCCGGTGGAGCGGATGACGGGCGCGCCGAGGACGGCCTCGTTCACTGCGGTCTGCAGGCGGGACAGGTCGGTGCGGGCGCGGTCGTACCGGCGGGCGATCACCCGCTGCATGCCGAGCATGGCCCCGAACGCGAGCCCGGCGAGGACCAGCACGGGCAGCGCCAGCAGCGGGCTGTAGGCGAGCATCGCGGCGGTGGCGACGACCAGCTGGGCGGCGCTGGTGAGGAACTGGATGCCACCGCCCTGCAGGAACGTCGTCACCTGGTCGACGTCACTGGTGAGCCGGGCGGTCAGGTCGGCGGCGGGCACCCGGTCGGCGGTGCTGGCGGCCATCTCGTGGACCCGGCGCAGCCCGGCCCGCCGCAGGTCGGCCAGAGCCCCCTCGACGCGGTCGTGCAGCCTCCGGTTGAGCAGGACGGAGGCGGTGCCGGCCACCAGCACGGCGCCCGCGCCGACCGTGACGGCGGGGCCGACGGTGTCCGGTGCCAGCCCGGCGTCGATCGCGTGCTGCACGGTCAGCGGCGCGATGACCCGCCCGGCGCCCGCGAGCAACGCGAGCAGCGCGGTGAGGGCCAGTCCCCGGCGCAGCCGCGGCGACACGCGCACGGCGGCGGCGATCAGGGCCCGCGGGCCGGCCTGCGCGAGGCTTGCCAGGGCCCCGGACGGTTCAGCCGACATGGGAGTGATCCTCGTAGGCGGTGACGATCCGGCGGTACCCCGGCACGCCCAGCAGCTCGGTGTGCGCGCCGGCGGCGGCGACCCGGCCGGCGTGCAGCAGGACCACGTGGTCGGCGAGGGTGACCGCGGCGGGCCGGCTGGTCGCGAGCAGCACCGTCGGGCGGTCCGGGCCGTCCCAGGCGGCGGCCAGGCCGGCGAGGACCCGGCGTTCGACGCGCGGGTCGAGCGCCGACATGGCGTCGTCGAGGACCAGCAGCCGCGGCTCGCGCAGGACGGCCCGTGCGAGGCAGATCCGCTGCCGCTGGCCCCCGGACAGGGTCGCGCCACGCTCACCGACGACGGTGTCGAGCCCGTCGGGCAGGTCCCGCACGATGTCGTCCGCGGCGGCGGTCCGCAGCGCCCGCCACAGCTCCTGCTCCGTGTACGGGCGGCGCCGCCACGGGTGGCCGGCGAGGCTCAGGTTGTCGCGGACGGACTCCGCGAACAGGAACGACGTCTGCGCCACGACGGCGACGTGCTCGGCCACCGCGTCCCGGCCGAGGTCGCGCACGTCGACGCCGTCGAACAGCACCGTGCCGCCGGTCGGGCGATCCTGGCCGCCGGCGATGTCGAGCAGGGTGCTCTTGCCGGAGCCGACGGCGCCGACGACGACGGTGACGGTGCCCGGTTCGAGGTCGAGGTCGACGCCGTCGAGGAGTCGGTGGCCGTCGACGGTGACGCGGGTGTCGCGCAGCTGCACCCGCGGCGGCCGCCGGGCGGTGAGCCGCCGCCCGGCGCCGGCCGCGGCGACCGGGTGCTGCAGCACGGCCTGGACGCGGGTGCGACCGGCGCCGGACATCGGCAGCATCGACAGGAACCGGCTGATGACGTTGAGCGGGATGGAGATCGTGATGAGCAGGTACACCACACCGACCAGGTCACCGACGGTGAGGCCGCCGGCCGTGGCCTGCGGCGCGCCGACGGCGAGGACGGCGAGCACGGCCACGGTGGGCAGCAGCTCCAGCACCGGGTCGAACACCGAGCTGACGGCGGCGATGCGCAGGTCGGCGGTGCGCAGGCCGTCCACGGCGGGCGCGAACCGGGCGTCCTCGGCCGCGGTGAGGCCGAGGCTGCGGACCACGGGGCCGCCCTCGATCGACTCGTGCGCGACGCCGCTGACGGCCCCGCGGGCCGCCTGCGCCGCGCGGGCACGCGGGGCGAGCAGCCGCTGGTAGCCGATGTTGACGCCGAGGACGAGGACGACGAGCGCCAGCCCGACGAGGCCGAGGGCGAGGTCTCGGACGAACAGCTCCGTCAGCGCGAGCAGCAGCATGAAGACCATGCCGGCGGCGAAGTACGCGAACTGCATCGGCGACCACAGCGTGTCCACGTCGGACACGGCGTGGGCGAGCAGCCGGCCGGGCGGGTGGCGGCGGTGCCAGCCGGGGTCCAGGTCGAGGTAGCGGTGCACGACGGCGCGGCGGGTCTCGGCCTGCGCGCGGTACTGGACCCGGCCGGTGGCGATGCCGCGGACGAAGATGGTGCCCCACCGCAGCGCCGAGATGCCGAGGATGAGCAGCGCGCTGACCCACCACGCGGACGCCGGCACGGGACGGCCGGACAGGGCGGGCGCCACGAGGTGGTCGGTGGACCAGCCGACGGCGGACGCTCCGAACACCATCGTGGCGCCGTTGAGCAGGCCGGTGACGGTCGCGACGGCCGCCGGTCCCGGGTTGGCCCGGGCCCCGGCGAACTGGGCCGCGAGGGCCGACGGCCGCCGTGTGTCCGGCAGTGGCGGCCGTCGCGCCGTGGACCGTTCAGCCATGCACGTCCGCCGTCGCCCGGTCCGGAGCAGCTGGGCGGTCCGCCACCGGCCGGTCCTGCGCGGCTGGGCGTTGGGGCGCGGGCCGGTCCGCGCCGGCGCGCCCGGGGACGGCATCGATGAGTTCCCGGGTGTGCGGGGACTGCGGGTTGGTGAAGACCTCCGCGACCGGCCCTTCCTCGACGACCTTGCCGCCGCTCATGACCGACACCGTGTGCGAGATCTCGGCGACGACGCCCAGGTCGTGCGAGACGAACAGGTACGACAGCCCCAGCCGCTCCTGCAGGTCGACCAGCAGCCGCAGGATCTGGTCCTGGACCAGCACGTCCAGCGCGGACACCGGCTCGTCGAGCATCAGCAGCTGCGGGCTCAGCGCGAGGGCCCGCGCGATCGCGACCCGCTGCCGCTGACCGCCGGACAGTTCGCTGGGCAGCCGGTCCAGGTACGCCATGGGCAGCGCGACCTGGTCGAGGAGCTCTTGGGCGCGGGACTCGCGGGTGCGCCGGTCACCGACCTTGAACGACACCAGCGGCTCGGTGATCGACTGCCGGACGGTGAACTTCGGGTCGAGCGCCGCGAACGGGTCCTGGTGCACCAGCTGCGCCTTGCGGCGCAACGGCCGCAGCTGGCTCCAGCTGCGGCCGGCGACCTCGGTGCCGTCCAGGAGGATCGAGCCGCTGGTCGCCGGTTCGAGGCCGAGCGCGACGCGCAGGGTCGTGGTCTTGCCGCAGCCGGACTCCCCGACGATCGCGTGGGTCTGCCCCCGGCGCACAGTCAGGCTGACCCGGTCGACGGCGTTGAAGCCGCGGGCGCCGCGCCGCAGGTCGTTGCTCGCGAAGGTCTTGCTGACTTCGGTGAGCGTCAGGATCGGCTCGGGCTGAGGCTGCTCGCGCACGTCGAAGCGGGGCACCACCCGGCCGCCGTGGGCGAGGCGCGGCGCGGCGGCGATGAGCCGGCGGGTGTACTCCTCGCGCGGCGCGGTCAGGATGGTGCCGGGTCCGCCCTCCTCGACCTTGCGGCCGTCGTGCATGACGACGACCCGGTCGGCACGGTCCGCGGCGACGGCGAGGTCGTGCGTGATGATCAGCAGTGAGATGCCCTGCTCGCGGACGAGCCCGCCGAGGTGGTCGAGGATCCGGCGCTGGACGGTGACGTCGAGGGCGCTGGTGGGTTCGTCGGCGATGATGAGCTTCGGCTTGCCGGCGAGGGCGATCGCGATCAGGACCCGCTGGCGCAGCCCGCCGGACAGCTCGTGCGGGTACTGCCGGATGCGGGTCTCCGGGTCGGGGACGCCGGCCTGGTCGAGGTGGCGCACCGCTTCGGCCTGCGCCGCCGCGCCGGTGATGCCGCGCAGGCGGACCACCTCGGTGAGCTGCGCGCCGATGCGCATCGTCGGGTTGAGCCCCACCATCGGATCCTGCGGGATGAGCCCGACGACCGAGCCGCGGAGGCGGCGCAGGACGCGTTCCTTCGCGCCGGCGATCTGCACGCCGTCCACGAGCGCCGAGCCCGCCGTGATCCGCCCGTTGGGCGGCAGCAGCCCGATGACCGCGTTGGCGATGGTGGTCTTGCCGGAGCCGGACTCGCCGACGACCGCGACGACCTCGGCCGCGTTGACCGTCAGGTCGAGGCCGGCGACCGCCGGGGTGATCTTCCGGTGGCGGGTGTACCCGATGTCGAGTCCCGTGATCCGCACGACTGCTTCGGCCGTCATCGCGAAAGCTCCTGGAGGGTCTTGGAGATGTGGTTCAGGCTGAGCACGAGCAGCGCCACGAACAGGCCCGGCAGCAGGCTCAGCCACCAGGCGGTGATGAGGTAGTTGCGGCCGTCGGCGATGAGCGTGCCCCACTCGGCGGCGGGCGGGGCCGCGCCGAAGCCGAGGAAGCTCAGCGAGGCGATGGCGATGATCGCCACGCCGGCGTCGAGCACGGCGAGGACCGCGACCGGGCCCCACGAGTTGGGCAGGATGTGCCGCAGCAGCACCCGGCTCCAGCCGGCGCCGGACGAGCGGGCGGCCTCGACGTACGGCAGCGTCTTGACCCGCAGGACCTCGGCGCGGGTGGTGCGGGCGAAGCCGGGGACGATGCCGACCCCGACGGCGACCGCGACCGGGATGGTGCCGTAGCCGAGCGCGGTGACGATCGACAGCGCCAGCAGCAGCCCCGGGATCGCGAGCAGCACGTCGACGATGCGCATCAGCAGCGCGTCGGCGGGGCCGCCGAAGAAACCGGAGACGATGCCGAGGCTGAGACCGGCGACGAGGGCGATGCCGAGGGCGAGCGCGGTGGCCTGGATGGTCAGCGGCGAGCCGTACAGCACCCGGGTCCACAGGTCCCGGCCGTAGTTGTCGGTGCCGAAGAGGTGGTCCGGGCTGGGTGGCAGGATCGCCAGTTCGGGCTGGGTGTCGAACGGGCCCGCCGAGGTGAAGAGCCGCGGCCGGAAGGCCGAGACGCCGACGAAGAGCACGTAGAGCAGCGCGACGAGGAACACGGGCCTGCGGGCCAGCTGTCCGGTCGCGCCCCACATGTTTGTCACAGCGTGCCTCCTTCGGTGGCGGCGACCGCCGGTGGGCGGACCCGGCCGCCGCCGGTGTAGGAGATCCGCGGGTCCAGCAGCGGGTAGAGCAGGTCGACGACGAGGTTGACGAGCACGAAGATGCTCGCGGCGATGGTCACCACGGCGAGCACCACGGGCACGTCCTGGGCGAGCACCGACTGCTGGGCGAGATTGCCCATGCCCTCGCGGGTGAAGACCGTCTCCACGACGATGGAGCTGGTCACGGTGAGCCCGACGATGACACCGAGGATCGTCATCGCCGGCAGCGCCGCGTTGCGCAGGGCGTGCCGCAGGTGGACCGCGGAGCGCGACAGGCCCTTGGCCCGGGCCGTCGCGATGTACGGCAGCTGCAGCGTCTCGTCGAACGTCTTGACGAGCACCTGCGCCAGCACCGACGACGTGAGCACCGCAATGGTCGCCACCGGCATCACCAGCGACGCGGCGCCTTCGGTGCCGTTGGCCGGGAACCAGCCGAGCTGGAAGGAGAAGAACTGGATGAGGAACAGCGCGACGAAGAACTGCGGGAACGACGCCCCGAGCGCCGGCAGCCGGGTCAGCAGCAGCCGCAGCGGGTACCAGCGCGCGAACGTCGCCAGGTAGGCCAGTGCCGTCCCGGCCACGAGCGACACCGTCGCCGCCGACACGCTCAGCAGCAGCGTCTGCCCGATCCGCTGGCCGATGAGGTCGCTGACCGGGACGCCCTGGGTGAGCGAGGTGCCGAAGTCACCGCGTACCACTCCGGACAGATGATGCCAGTACTGCGTCCAGATCGGCTGGTCGAGGCCGAAGCGGTGCCGCATCCCGGCGAACTGCTCCGGGGTCAGGCTGTCCTCCTGGATGCCGGCCGCGGCGAGCTGCAGCTGCATCGGGTCGCTGGGCAGCAGGTAGAGGATCGCGAACGTCAGCGTGAACGCCGCCCACAGCACGACGACGGCCTGGCTGATGCGACCCACGATGTACCGGGTCATCTGGGTTCCGCCTTTCTGGTCGGAGAACTGTGGGGCCGCCGGGCCCGCCCATGGGTGCGGACGGGCCCGGCGGCTGCGCCGGTCAGTCCTTCCACACGTCGTTGAGCTTGAGGAAGCTCTCGGAGGTGAAGGCGAAACCGTGGACCTTGCTGCTGACGCCGGCCTTCTGCACCCGCTCGAACAGCGGGAACGTGACGCCCTCGGCGATGAGGTAGTCCTGGAGGTCGGCGTAGGCCTGTTTGGTCTGGGCCGCGTCGGTGGTCTGCAGCGCCTTCGTGAACAGGGTCTGCACCTGGGTGATCCCGGCCGGCGGCGCGGAGGCCCGGGCGAGCGCCCTGGAGTTCGCGACGTCGGGGTTCAGGATGAACTGCAGCGCGCCCGGGTCGGCGCGGGTGAAGTACGTGCCGGTCAGGTCGTATTCGCCGTTGTTCACGTACGTCGCCTGCTGGGCCTGGGTGAGGGTGCGCAGGCTCAGGTCGATGCCGACCTTCTTCAGCTGCGCCTGCAGCAGCTCCGAGCCGGCGCTGAACTGCGTGGTCGGGTAGTCGATCGTGAGCTTGGCGCCGCCCTTGTACCGGTAGCCGTCCTTGCCGACCGTCCAGCCGGCCGTGTCGAGAGCCTTGGCGGCGCCGTCGGGGTCGTAGCCGAGCTTGTCCGACTGGGACTTGAAGAACGGCGTGGTCGCGTTGAACGCGCCCTGGACCACCGGGTAGTTCGCGCCGAACACGGTCGTGGCGTAGGTCTTGCGGTCGATGGCCTTGTTCAGCGCCAGCCGCACCTGCGCGTCGCCGAGGACGTGACCGGCGGCGGTGTTGGCGAACAGCGTGTAGGACACACCCGGCAGGGACCGCTGTTCGATCTTGTCGCCGGAGCGCTGGATGAGCTGCTCGTCCTGGGGCGTGAACGGGTTACGGGGCCAGGAGATGTCGGTGGCGCCGCTGATCAGGTTGCCGGTGCGGACGCTGTCCTCGGCGATGTAGTTGAAGACGACCTTGTCCAGGTACGCCTCGCCGCGGTTCTTCGACAGCGCCGAACCCCACTGGTAGCCGGTCCTCTTCGTGAGGACCGTCTCGACCTTCGCCGTGTAGTGGTCCAGGACGAACTGCCCGGACCCGACGACGCTCTTGCCGGTGCAGCGTTCCGCCGGGGTCAGCTGGTACTCGGCCGGGTCGGTGATCGCCAGGTTCGTCGTCGACGTCGCCTGCAGGAACGACGAGTTCGGCTTGCTCAGCGTGAACTCGACGGTGCTCGCGTCGACGGCCTTCGCACCGGTCAGGCCCTGCACGTACGACGCACCCAACGCGGCGCCGTTTGTCGCCTTCACCGTGGCGATCCAGCCGGTGGCGTTGTCGGCGACGGCCTGCGCGTCGAGCTTCTTGCCGTTGCTGAAGGTGACCCCGTCGCGGAGTTTGAAGGTGTACGTGAGGCCGTCCGGGCTGATCTGCCAGCTCGTCGCGAGCCACGGCACGATCTCGCCGGTCTTCGGGTCCTGGTCGGTGAGCGAGTCGGCGAAGTTCCGGATGATCGATCGGCTCTCGATCCAGTACACCTGGAACGGGTCGATGCAGGCCAGGTTCGGGTTGTCGGGGAAGTACGAGACCTTCAGCGTGCCGCCGCTCTTGGGCGTGCCGCCGTCGCCGCCGCTGCTGGCGGCCGGCGTCCCGCCGGCGCATCCGGCCAGGGCCAGCAGCGCCGTGCCGACGGTTAACAATCGAAGTCTATGCATGATGTTTCCTTCTCGAAGGCCGGCGTCAGACGCCGAGGATCCGGCGGCCGCTTGCCACCAGGACGGCGTCGTCCTGCGGCGGGTGGACTCGGATGCAGAGCGCGTCGCGCAGGTGCCGCTCCAGCGGGTGGTGCCGGGACAGGCCCGGGTTGCCCAGTGCGGCCACGGCCGTCTGGGTCGCGGCGATCACCGAGCGGGCGATGGCCACCTTGACGGCGGACAGTTCGGGCAGGATCGAGGTGTCGCCGCTCTCGACCCGCAGCAACGCGCCGTGCAGCAGGGTCTCGGCCTGCACGATCTGCAGGTCGATCTCGCCGGCGACGGACTGGATGCGCTCGGTCTGCGCGATCGGCCGCCCGAGCGCGGTCGGCACCCGTTCCCTGGCGAACGTCACGAACGCCGTCCGCGCGGCGCGGGCCACCCCCAGGTAGAGGGCGGGATGGCCGAAGCTGCCCGGTCCGGCCATGGCGGCCGGGTCCCGGTACACCCCGTCGGCGCCGCGGGGGATCTCGGTGAACGCGTCGGCCGGGACCGCCACGTCCTCGTACACCACGTCGTGGGTATTGGAGGCGCGGAGCCCCAGGTGGTCCCAGGTGTCGAGCCAGGTGATGCCGGGCCGGTCGCCGGGGACGATGACGTGCCCGACGCGGGGCCGCTCCGGGTCGCCGTCCGGCTCGTCGGCGACCGCCCACACGACGTGGTAGGCCAGGCCGGTGCCGCCGGTGGCGTACGCCTTGCGGCCGTTGAGCACCCACCCGCCGGCCGTGCGGGTCGCGGTCGTGCGGGGCAGCCCGCCGCGGGCCGGGGCGCCGAGCTCGGGCTCCGCGCGGACGGCGTTGACCAGGGCCGGGCCGTCCTGCGAGCGCCGGAGCAGGTCGTGGTAGCACTCGGTGGGCCAGCTCGGGTGGGCCGCCTGCGCGGCGTGGGTCAGCAGCGTGTTCGCGGCGAGCAGACCGACGGAGGCGTCGCCCTCGCCGAGCGCGGTGAGGATGCGGGCGATCTGGCGCGGACCGGCACCGGGCCCGCCGAACTGCGCGCCGACGGCCGCGGTGAGCAGGCCCGCTTCGTGCGCGACACGTAGTCCGGGCCACGGCAGGGCGGCGGTCCGGTCGTGCTCGGCGGCGGTCTCGACGACCCGCGCGGTGACGGCCGCGAGGGCCGCGTCGGACAGGTCGGGCGTGGTGAAGGTCAGCGGGGGTGCTTCGGCGCTGGTCATCGCTGCCCCGCCGTGGCGAACCGCGCGTACGCCGGGTCGTAGTTGCCGAGATGCTCGGCCTGCAGGGTGCCGCGCTGCCCGGTCTCCCGTCGGTGCGCGAGCTCCTGCCGGACCAGGGGCAGGACGTGTTCGCCGTAGTCGATGGCGTCGGCGAGGGTGTCGTAGCCGCGGATCGACACCAGCGACGCGCCGTGGTCGACGTAGTCGAGGATCGCGGCGGCGACCGTCTCGGGCGAGCCGACCAGCGCCGTCGAGGCGCCCGCCGCGTTGGTAACCGCTGCGGTGCGGGTCCACAGCGCCCGGTCGTAGAGCTCGGAACGCTCCGCGAAGGCGAGGGCCCGCTGCGAGCCGACGTTCTGCGGGGCGCCCTGGCGGTATTGCTGCACCGGGCCTGGCTTCTGCCAGGTCTCGGCCAGCTTTGCCACATACTGCTGCGCCTTCTGCCAGGCCAGCTCGTCGGTGCGGGCGATGATCGGGCGGAAGGTCACCCAGATCCTCGGCAGCGTGGTGCGACCGGCGGCCCGCGCGATGGCGTGCACCCGGTCGATCTCACCGCGCAGGTCGGCGAGCGGCTCGCCCCAGAAGCTGAAGATGTCGGCTTTCTCGCCACCGATGGCGAACGCCTCGTCGGACTGGCCGCCGATCGAGATGGGGATCGGGCCGTCGTGCGGTGCGAAGCCGGGGCCGAAGCCGTCGAACCTGTAGAACTCGCCGTCGTGGCTGAACGCCGCCGGTTCCGTCCAGGAGCGGCGCAGGATGTCGATGTACTCGGAGGTCCGCGCGTACCGTCGCGCCTTGGGCAGGTAGTCGCCCTGCCGGGCCTGCTCGGCGTCGTTGCCGCCGGAGATGAGGTGGACGACGGCCCGCCCCCCGGTGAGCTGGTCCAGGGTCGCGAGCTTCTGCGCGCCGACCGTGGGGAACGTGGTGTTGGGCCGCAGCGCGACGATCGGCCGGATCCGTTCGGTCAGCTGGCCGACCGCGCTGGCTACGACGAACGAGTCCGCGCTGCCGGCGCCGTAGGGCAACAGCGTGTAGTCGTACCCGGCGTCCTCCAGGGCCCGCACGTACCGGCGGAAGTACGGCAGGTCGATGCCGCGGCTCGGGACCGGGTTCAGCTCCGTCGACGGGTTCAGGTGCGACAGGCTGATGAACTCGACCGCCGGTGCCGCGGTCGAGGGAATCGTGGAGCCGAACGTCAGCGCGTCGCTCATGCGGGGTCCTCTCTGCTTCCATCTCCTAGTTCACCTACTAGTTTGGTAGGAGATTGGTCCGATGTCCAATAACAATCCGGACTCGGCACCGACCGCGATTCACGATCGGTCAAACCCTTGCCAACTCCTATACCAGCGGTATGAAAATGGAGGCGTGTCGTCCGACGGATCAAGCATGAGCGCGGCTGAGCTGCGCCGGGTCTTCAGCGCCTTCCCCAGCGGGGTCACGGCCGTGGCGGCGCTGATCGACGGCGTACCCGTCGGGCTGGCCGCGAGCTCGTTCACCTCGGTGTCCCTCGAACCACCGCTGGTGTCGATCTGCATCGCGAAGACGTCGAACACCTGGCGGGCGCTGCGACTGGCGGAGCGCCTCGGCGTCAGCGTCCTCGCCGCGCATCAGGAGCACCTCGGCCGGCAGCTCGGCGCCCGCGGCGGCGACCGGTTCGCCGGCGCGACCTGGCGCACGACCCGCAACGGCGAGATCCTGCTCGACGGCGCCTGCGCCTGGCTGGACTGCAGCATCGACAGCGAGATCCCGGCCGGCGACCACGACATCGTCCTGCTGCGGGTGCATGCCCTCGACGCCGACCGCGGCGTCCCGCCGCTGGTGTTCCACCAGAGCACGTTCAGCCGCCTGCACCGCGCCGCCTGAGCCCCCTTCCGCGGGCCCGGGGCCGGCGCGGTGCAACCGGGCTGTCAGCTCTCGGGTGCGACGGTCGGGAGACCCGCCTCGGCCCAGGCGGTGAACCCGCCGTCGACGTGGACGACGTCGGTGAAGCCGCGGCCGAGGAGCTCCGCGGCGACCGGCCCCGACCCCACGATCGAGCCGCACACCACCACGATCGGGGTGTCCAGGGAAACGATCGGCGCATGCCGCTGCGGTGACTCCAGGCCGAACTCGGCGGCGAGGCGCTTCCGGTCGGCGATGATCGCGCCCGGGACGGTGCCGTCGGTGGCGCGCCGCGGCGCGCTGCGCACGTCGACGAGGACCGCGCCGTCCGCCACCCGCCGCCCGGCCTCGGCCGCGTCGACCAGCGGCGCCGGCGGATACGGGTCGGCGCCGGTCACCGCCGGCCGGTCCGGCAGCGCCGCCCACTGCGACCACGACCCCGGGTACAGCACGACGTCGACGAGGCCGGCCAGGCTCAGCGCGGCGATCTGGTGCGCGGCGGTGACCCCGGAACCGCAGTAGACCCCGACGGGACGGCCGGGCATGACCCCGAGCGCGGCGAACCGCTCGGCCAGCTCCGCCGGGTCCCGGAAGGTGCCGTCGTCGGTGAGGTTCTCCGACGTCGGTGCGCTCACCGCGCCCGGGATGTGTCCCGGGCGCGGGTCGAACGGGTTGGGCTCGCCCCGGTACCGCTCCGCGGCGCGCGCGTCCAGCAGCACACCACCGTCCGCCACCAGGCGGGCGGCGCCGTCCGGGTCCGTCGACCGCAGCGTCCCGGCGGTGAGTGTCACGCCGCCCTGCTCAGGCTTCTCCTCGTCGGTGGCGAGGGGATGGCCGGCCGCCCGCCACGCGGCCAGGCCGCCGTCGAGCAGGCGAACGTCGGCGACGCCGGCCCAGCGCAGCAGCCACCAGGCCCTGGCGGCGGCGAGGTTGCCGTTGTCGTCGTACGCGACGACGGTGTCACCGGCGTTGATGCCCCACCGCCGCGCGGCGGCCTGCAGATCGGCGACGTCCGGCAGCGGGTGGCGGCCCGTGCCCTCGCCGGCCGGAGCGGCCAGGTCTGTATCGAGGTCGACGTACACGGCGCCGGGGAGGTGCCCGGCGAGGTACTGCGCGTGCCCGGCCGGGTCGCCGAGACGCCAGCGCACGTCGAGCAGCCGCACGCTGCCGGACTGCGGATCGGGCAGGATGCGCTCGGCGAGCTCGGCGACACTCACGAGCACGGGTCCGGGGGTCTGCGACATGTCAGATGGCCTTTCCTGGGTTGAGAATGCCGGCGGAGTCGAAGAGCTGCTTGATGCGGCGCTGCAGCGCCAGGACGTCGGCGCCGAGCTCGCGTTCCAGCCATGCGTGCTTCAGCAGGCCGACGCCGTGCTCGGCGCTGACCGTGCCGCCGAGGGCGAGCGCCAGGGCGAAGATCTCGTCCGCGGCGCGGTGCGCGGCGAGGCCGTCGAGGTCCTCAGGTGGCAGCAGGATGATCGGGTGGAGGTTGCCGTCGCCGGCGTGCGCGAACACGAAGATGTCGGTGCCGGTGGCCGACGCGATCGCGTGCACGCCGTCGACCGCCTCGGCCAGCCGCGACCGGGGCACCGCGATGTCCTCGATCAGCACCCGGCCCTTCGCCTCGATGGCCGGCAGCGCGTCGCGGCGGGCCGCGGCGAGGTCGGCCGCGACCGCCGGGTCCTCGGTGGTCCGGACGCTGCGGGCGGTGCGGGCCAGCACGGCGGCGACGGCCTCGATCTCCTCCCCCGCGCCGAAGCCGTCGGTCTGCACCAGGAGCAGCGCGGCGCCGAGCCCGGCGTGATCGCTGCCGCGCAGGTCGTCGATGGCGGCGAGGGTCGGGCCATCGACGAGCTCGAGCACGGCGGGGCGTACGCGGGCCGCACCGAGGGCGATCGACGCCTGGGCAGCTTCCGTCACCGAGGCGAAGTAGGCGACCGCGGTGGCCACCCGGGCCGGCCTCGGCAGCAGCCGGACGGTCGCACCGACGACGACGCCGAGGGTGCCCTCGGAGCCGACGAACAGGCTGACGAGGTCGAGCCCGACGACGCCCTTCACGGTGTCGTGCCCGACGTGCAGGAGGGTGCCGTCGGCGAGGACCACGTCGAGGGCCAGAACGCTGTCGCGGGTGACGCCGTACTTCGCGCCGCGCAGCCCGCCCGCGTTGGTGGCGACGTTGCCGCCGACGGTGCAGATCGCGACGCTGCCGGGGTCGGGCGCGTACATCAGGCCGTGCTCGGCGGCGGTGCGGTCGAGGTCGGCGGCGATGACGCCGGGCTCGACGCGGGCGATGCCGTCGGCCGGGTCGATGTCGAGGATCCGGTCGAGTCCGGACACGTCGAGCACGATCGCGTCGCGGCCGGCGACTGCGCCGCCGGCCAGCCCGGTGCCGGCGCCGCGGGTGACGACCGGGGTGCCGGTCCGGGTGGCCTCGGCGAGGGTCCGCTGCACGTCGGCGACGGTCCGGGCACGCACGACGGCGTGCGGCGGGCCGTCCGGCGCGAACCCGGACCGGTCGGTGAACAGCGGCTCCAGCTCGACCGGGCCGGGTGCCGGGCTAGGCACCGGCGTCCGCCGTCACCGTCAGCAGGTCGCTCACCCGGTTCGTGCCCGGAGGCAGGCCTGCGGCGGCCTGGGCGCCGAGCAGGCGTTGCAGCCGCTCGTTGACCGGGGTCGCGACACCGTGCCGGCGGCCGAGCCGGACGATCTCACCGTTGAGGTGGTCGACCTCGCTGGACGTGCCCCGGGCGAAGCTCTGCCAGGTCGACAGCCGCCCCGGTACGTGCCCCGGGACCGGCGCGAACGTCAGGCCGGCACCGGCCCGGATCGCGTCCGCGGCGGCCGGGACGATCCCGGCGGTGGCGTAGGCGGCCTCCGCCTCCGCGGCGAGCAGCGCGCCCGCGCGGGCCTTCTCCTCGTCGGTGCCGTCGAGGAGGTCGAGGCCGTTACGCACGTTGCCCAGCAGCTTGCGGGCCTTCCACGCGGAGATGTCCGGGACGCTGTGCACGCCGAACCCGGCCGCCGTCAGGTCACGGACGAACCGCTCCTGATCCTCGTCGCCCGCCCGGTCCGGGTACCGGCCGAGCCACACCACTCCGACGACCGGGAACGACGGGTTGACGACCTCGCCGGGGACCAGGTAGCTCGCCGCCACCGCGACCGTGACGCCGTAGACCCGGCCGAAGCGGCGCAGCGCGTCGTCCTCGGTCGCCAGCCCGTTCTGCACGGTGAGGATCGGCAGGTCGGCCGCGAGCCCGGCCGGCGCGCCGTCCTCGTCGTGCACGGGCCGCCAGGCCCAGTCGATGAGCGCCGCCTCGGCGTCCTGCGCCTTCGTCGCCAGCACCAGGACGTCGTCGGTGGTCAGCCGTACCTCGTCCGGGCCACCGGCGACCGCCAGCCGCACCACGTCGTCGCCATGCGGCCGCCGGATCCGCAGTCCGCGGTCCCGGATCGCGGCGAGCTGCGCACCCCGGGCGACCAGGACCGATGCGATACCGGCCAGCTCCAGCTGGGCGGCGAGCAGGCCGCCGACGGCGCCGGCGCCGATCACCACGTACCGGGTCATGCGGCACCCACCCCGCCGGCCACCAGCGGCGGCTGGGCGACGACCTGCCCGCGGCGGCCGGTCTCGGCGCGGTGGGCGAGCTCCTGCCGGACCAGCGGGATGATGTACCGGCCGTAGTCGATCGCGTCGTCGAGGTTGTCGTAGCCGCGGATCGAGATCAGGTCGGCGCCGAGGTCGACGTAGTCGAGGATCGCCGCGGCGACCGTCTCGTAGCTGCCGACCAGCGCGGTCGAGGCGCCGGCCGCACCCGTCGCCGTGGCCGTCGGCGTCCACAGTGCCCGGTCGTGCACGTCCTTGCGGCCGGCGATCTCCAGCAGGCGCTGCGAGCCGACGTTCGCAGGCCCGTCGGCGCCGGCCCAGCGCGCCTTCCACGGCCCCGCGCCGCGGCGGCCCTGCAGGATCGCCAGGATGCGGTGCGCCTTGTCCCAGGCGAGGGCGTCGGTGGCGGCGACGATCGGGCGGAACGTGACCCAGGTGCGCGGCGTGTCTTCGCGGCCGGCCCGGCGGGCCTCGGCGGCGACCCGGTCGATCTGCTGCCGGGTGTCGGCGAGCGGCTCGCCCCAGAGGCCGAAGATGTCGCCGAGCGCGCCGCCGACCCGGTACGCCTCGTCCGACGACCCGCCGACGGAGACCGGGATGGTGCCGTTGACGGGCCGCACCACTGACACGAAATCCTCGAACGTGTAGTACTTCCCCCCGTGGTCGAACGACTCGGTCGACGTCCAGACCTTGCGCAGGATGCGGATGTACTCCTCCTGCCGCTCGTACCGTTGCGCCTTGGCCAGCCGGTCGCCCTCGCGGGCCTGCTCGGCGTCGCTGCCACCGGCGATGAGATGCACGACGGCCCGGCCGCCGGACAGCTGGTCGAGGGTCGCGAGGGCCTTGGCGGCGACGGTCGGATACATCGTGTTGGGCCGCAGCGCGATGATCGGCCTGATCCGCTCGGTGAACTGCGTCAGCGCCGCCGCCACCGTGAACGGGTCGTGGAACGTCGAGTTGTACGGCACCAACGTGTAGTCGAAGCCGCCGTCCTCCAGGATGCGGGCGTAACGGCGCAGGTACCCGACGTCGACGGCCGGATCGGCGCGCCCGTTGACCTCGTTGCTGGCGTTGACGTTGATGGCACTGATGAACTCGACCGGCATGGGGTCGCACTCCTCGGTAAGGACGGCGCGGCGCCGAGCGGCCGTGCCATGCGACAATAGCCTACTTACCCGATGGGAATACATCCAATTCGGTTCGGTGTCCGGCACCGATCGGCAGACGCGATCGGTACCTTCTCAGGCAACGCTGCGCAGATGCGCCCGGGTTGCGAAGAACTCGCGGCTCACCTCGCACGCCATCCGCTCGAGTTCCGGGTCGATGCCCCTGCGGGCGGCGAGGTGCAGCCCGATCGTGCCGACCTCCGGCAGCTCGCGCCGCACCACCAGCCCGGCGGGCGTCCGGCCGGTGCTCGGCAGCAGCGCGACCCCGAGCCCAGCCCGGACCGCCGCGACCACCCCGTCGAGGCTGGTCGACTCGGCGATGATGGCGGCGACCCGGCCGTCCGCCTCGAGGGCCTGCAGCGCCCGCTGCCGCAGCCCGCACGGCTCCTCGAATGCCACGACCGGCCACGCGTCCCCGCCCGCGGGCGGCGTGAACTGGGCCGCCGAGTACCAGTGCAGCGGCAGCTCGGTGACGGGCGTGCCGATCGGCTCGGATCCGGCGAGGACGACCGCGAGGTCCAGCGCGCCGCGGGTCACGGCCTGCGCCAGCTGCGTCGACCGGTCGATGCGGAACCGCACCGTCCGCCCGGGGAACCCGTGCCGCATCACGGCCAGCAGCTGCGGCAACATCTGGTCGGCGGCGTGCTCCGTGCATCCGACGAGGATCACCCGCTCCGCCACGACCTCCAGCCGCCGCAGCGACTCGTCGTGCACCGCCAGGATCCGCCGCGCCTCGACGAGCAGCGCCTCACCGTGCACGGTGAGGCGCATCCCCCGTCCAGCCTTCTCGACCAGCGGCTCCTTGAGCCGCCGCTCCAGCAGCCGCACGTGCTGGCTCACCGTGGACTGGCTCATCCGCAGCGCGGCCGCGGCCCGGTGGAACCCGCCGCAGTCAGCGATGGCCACCAGTGTGCGCAGGTGGACCAGGTCGAGCGGGTCAGCCATGACGCCCAGCGGCCCATGTCGAAACGTCCGGCACCATGCGCCCGATGATGCGGACAATCGCCGCCGCGTGTCAATCGCCTCACATCGTGACTACCCCGGCTGAGCGGTGCGGGCGTCGTACTCGGCGCGCGCGGCGTCGATCAGGGCCAGGTGCTCGTTGCTCCACCGCAGCAGGTGGGCGGTGGCCTCGCGCAGGGTCGCACCCATCGGGGTGAGTTCGTAGCTGACGTTGGGCGGCATGACGTTGTGCACGGTCCGGGTCAGGATGCCGTCGCGTTCCAGGCTGCGCAGCGTGACGGTGAGCATGCGCTGGCTGATGCCGTCGATGCCCCGCTTGAGCTCGGTGAAGCGGCGCGGGCCGTCCCGGAGGTGACGCACGACCAGCAGCGACCACTTGTCCCCGACGATGTCGAGGACCTCCCGGGGCCGGCACCCCAAGGCCGACTCGACCGGCTCGTCCGTGGTGCTCATCAGTGGTTACCTCCAGAGAACCGGGGCACCGAAATGTGCCTGATTGCGCAAGGCGTGGTGGTCAAACCAGCATTGTCACGGTCACAAAAGAGTACCGAGGCACAGATGGGAACCGCATCTCATGACCACACCGACATACCTTCTGGTCCACGGCGCCTGGCACGACGGCCGCTGCTGGGAGCGGGTCGTCCCGCGGCTGGCCACGGCCGGCCACCGGGTGTTCGCGCCGTCGCTGACCGGGCACGGCGACAAGGCACACCTGCTCGGCCCCGAGGTCGGGCTGGACACCCACGTCGACGACATCGTCGGCCTGATCCTCGAGGAGGACCTCACCGACGTCGTCCTCGTGGGGCACAGCTACGCCGGGCTCGTCATCTCCGGCGCGGCCAACCGGATCCCGGATCGGATCGCACACCTGGTCTACCTCGACGCGATGGTCCCGCGGGACGGCGAGAGCGCCATCGATGTCATGCCCGTGACCCAGTTCCTGATCGACCAGGCCGCGGCGTCCGGCCCGGGCTGGCGCATCCCGCCGCTGCCGGAACAGCCGCCGCCGCTGGGGCTGTTCGGCGTGACCGACCCGACGGACGTCGCCTGGCTGCGCAGCCTGCTCACCGACGAGTCCGTGCGCTGCCTGCAGCAACCGGTCCGGCTCGACAACCCGGCGGCCGGCGCGATCCCACGCACGCACATCCACTGCGTCGCTCACCAGCCGGAGGGGATCACCCGCCGTCCGGTCCCCGCGGGGCAGCGGGTGTGGGAGCTGCCGACCGGCCACGACTGCATGATCACCATGCCGGCCGAGTTGACCGACCTGCTGCTCAAGCTCGACTGACCGGCGGGACCAGCCCGGCCACGAACATGCCGAACGGGTGGTTCGCGCCGGAATCTGCTCCAATGGGCCGGTGACACGCACGGGTGACGGGGCGGACGTCGGTGGCTTCGCCGCCCTGCGCTCCGTGGGCTTCGAGCCCCTCGCCCCGGTGACCGGCACCGCCGTGTTCAGCCCGCCCCTGGGCTACGACATGTGCTGGAACGGTCCCAGGCGCAAACCGGTCGTGGACGAGGTGGCCGAGCAGTACGAGCGCGACGTACGCGAGCTGGCGCTGGAACGGATGCGGCGCGCGTGCGTCGCGGCCGGTGGCCACGGCGTCGTCGGCGCCACCCTGGCGGTCCGCCCGTTCCTGAGGGACAGCCTGGAGTACGTCATCGCGGGCACCGCGGTCCGCGCCGGCGGCTCGCCGCCGCGGCGCGGGGCGCGGCCGTTCACCGCCGGCGTGGATGCGGCCGGGCTGGCGAAGCTGCTGCGGGCCGGATGGATGCCCGTAGCGCTGATCTTCGGCGTCGCCGTGCGGGCCGTGCACGACACCTCGGGCAGTCTTCAGCGCTCCTCGATGGACAACGTCGAGCTGAGCACCTCGACCCTACTCGTCAAGGCGGCCCGGGCCGCGGCGCGGGCCGCCCTGGCCGCCGAGGCGGCGCGGGCCGGCGCGGGCTCGGTACTCCTCGGCGACACCGGCCTCAAGGTCTGCGAGCAGCCCTGCGAGACGGGCCGCGGCGCCGTGGACCGCGACGGCGTGGAGATCGAGGCCGAGGACCGCATCGCCCGGGCCGACATGACGGGCACCGCGATCGTCCAGCTGCACCGCCCGATCGGCGCCCCGCCCGGCCGCCCCCTGTCGATCATGCGGCTGGACCGCGGCCGACGCCCCGCCACGAACTGGAGGAACGAGCCATGACGCTGGACCCGGCCGAGGTGGGCGTTCCGCAGGACGCGATCGACCGGCTCGCCGAGCTCAAGCCCGGCCGGTCGGGGCGGATCTTCACCTCCGACCTCACCGTCAACGAGTTCCTGCTCGTGAAGCAGGCCGGCTTCACGCCGCTCGGGCTGGTGCTGGGCACGTCGGTGTACCACTGCGGCTTCCAGTTCAGCCGCTGGGCGAAAAACGCCGAGCTCGACGTGTTGAGCCAGGCCATGTACCACGCCCGCGAGCTGGCCATGACCCGGATGCAGGCCGAGGCGGCGGTGCTGGGGGCCGACGGCATCGTGGCGGTGCGGCTGGAGGTCGACTTCAAGGAGTGGGGCAGCGACACCGCCGAGTTCCTCGCCGTCGGCACGGCCGTGAAGGCCGACCACGGCAAGCGCTGGAAGCCCAAGACCGGCCGCCCATTCACCTCGGCGCTGTCCGGGCAGGACTTCTGGACCCTGCTGCAGGCCGGCTACGCCCCGCTCGGCATGGTGATGGGCGTCTGCGTCTACCACGTCGCGCACCGCACCTTCGCCAACATGCTCGCGACCGTCGGGCGCAACGCCGAGCTCCCGCAGTTCACGCAGGCGCTGTACGAGGCCCGCGAGCTGGCGATGGCCCGCATGCAGCACGAGGCCGAGCAGCTCGACGCGGAGGGCATCGTCGGCGTCGACCTGAACCAGCGCAACCACTCGTGGGGCTCACACACCACCGAGTTCTTCGCCATCGGCACCGCCGTGCGACCGCTGCGCGACGAGCACACCATCGCCGTCCCTCAGCTGGTCCTCGGCCTCGACTGAACCCCCGACCGGCGACGCGGCCGATCAACCCGCTCCGGCGTCTCCGGTCAGCGCTTCCGGGCGCCGCGCGCCCGGCCGACCGGGCGCAGCCGCGGCCCGGCCGCCGACCGGGCGAACCCGGCCACCGCCGCGACCGCGATCAGCCCGACCGCGGGCCACCAACCGAACCGCCAGACGCCGTCGCCGACCGCCACGGCGATGTCGGAAGGGGGCGGCGGTGCCGTCCAGTGCCCGTCGGCGACCCGCCAGCCCGACCAGTACCGGACCTCGGCAACCGCGTGGTAGGCGAGGTACCCGCCGGCGGTCAGGCACAGGCCGTAGGCCGTGCCGGAGAGGTACTGCCGCCCGCGCGGCGGGCACAGCGCCACCGCCTCCCGTAGCCCCGCGCCGGCGAACACCAGGCCGGTCAGCAGCACCGCCACGCCCAGCGCGACCGCCAGCCACAGCGTCGCGGCCGTCCAGCCGCCGGCGCCGAGGACCCGGTGGGCCACGTACAGCACCGGGTCGTCGGCCGGGCGGCCCACCTCGACTTCGATGCCCGACGGCCCGGCCGGCGGGTCGCTACCGGGCCGGGCGTACCAGTGGGTCAGTGCCGCGCAGCCGAGGATGGTGCCCGCCGCGACCGCCATCGCGTACCCGTCCGGGCCGCCCGAGCCGAGCACGTCGACGGGGCGGCGGGTGGCGAGCCCGCGCAGGCCCGCGACGACGACGGCGAGGCCGGCCGCGACCGCGACCGCCGGCAGCCACCGGTCGGCGCCGGTCAGGACGTGGCGGAAGACACCGTACCCGGCCTCGCCGGGCCGGCCGGCCGCCCCGCTGTTGACCACGGCCGCGCCGGTGAGGACCGCGAGCAGCGCGGCGCTCGCGGCTGCGGCCAGGCCGAGCAGCCGCCCCGCCGGCGGCGGCGCGGCCCGGACGGGCAGGGCGAACGGGCCCGCCCGTGGGCCGAGCGCGGCGCCGCCGGCCGCCAGCAACGCCACGAACGCGAGCCCGGGGAGGAAGCCGACCGGCCCGAGGGGCGCACGCAATCCGGTGCCCAGCGCCTCGGCGCCGGAGGCGGTGGCGATCAGCGGGATGACGACGACCACGAGCACCATCGCCAGCAGGACCAGGATCGGCCGCAGATAGTCCCTGGGCCTCGCCCGACGGGTGCGCGGCGGCCGGGGCGCCGGCGCGGTTGCCGGTGTCACCGCCGACGGAGGGCTCACCGGGACAGGACTTCCCGTCGTCGCCGGGCCCACCGGGACAGGACTTCCCGCCGGGGCCGGGCCCACCGCCGGGGCCGGCTCGTCGACGGCGTGCAGGGCGCCCTCGGCGACGATCAGCTCCGGCTGCTCGATGACGACCGGGGCGACGCCGGTGCTGCGGTGCACGACCGTGGAGACCAGCGGCATCCGGCTCGCCCCGCCCACCAGGAACACCGCCGCGGGTGGGCCGGGCAGGTCGCGCAGCGCCGTGGCCACCGCGGCGACGGTCTCGTCGAGCACCGGGCCGGCCAGGCCGTCGAGCTCCTCGCGGCCGAGCGGCGCGTCCACGTCGAGCAGCGGCAGCCGCACGAACGTCGACGCGCTGCGGGAGAGCATCTCCTTGCCGTCCCGCACGTGCTCCGACAGGTCCAGCCAGGCGTCGCGGTGGGCGGGCTCGGCCAGCTGCTGCCAGGCGCCGGCCTGGTCGGCGTACACGCCGCGCAGGTGCTCGACGACGGCGGCGTCGATGTCGAGCCCGCCGCGGTCGGCCAGGCCGGTGCTGGCCAGCACCGCGAACCCGGCGGCGGTGCGGGCGACCACCGTCGCGTCGAACGTGCCGGCGCCCAGGTCGTACACGACGAGATGGGCGCCGACGGGCAGCGTGGCGCCGAGCACCGTGACGAAGTACGCCGCCGCCGCGACCGGCTCGTCGACCACGGCGGGGCGCGGCAGGCCCGCCTCGACCGCGGCCCGGACGAGGAGTTCCCGACGGATCCGGCCCCAGCTCACCGGGCACGTCACGGTCACCCGTTCGGGTGTCCCTCCGGCGACGCGCTCGGCCTCGGCGGCGACCCTCGACAGCACGGCGGCGAACAGCTCGACGACGCCGACCTCACGCTCGCCGAGCAGGAGCGTGCCGTCGTCGATGCGCCGCTTCGGGTACGGCTCGAAGCGCTCCGGATGCCGGCGGGCCCAGTGCCGCGCGTCGCGGCCGGCCAGCAGCGGCCCGTCCGGGTCGGCGTACACGGCGGAGGGCAGCAGCGGCGAACCGTCGAAGGTGAGCGGCCGGGTCCGGCCGTCCGGCCAGGCGAGGACGGCGACGGTGGTGGACGTGCCGAAGTCGACGCCCAGCCGGTACCCCCCGCCGATCATGCCGCCACAGTAGAGCGCCCCGGCCGCCCGGGAATCTGTCCGATACCTGACATCGCGGTAGCCGTTACGGCGGCCGAGACGATCACCGAACAGTGGGACTGGACCGGCTGAACTGTCGGTTCGTTCTGGTTCCGGCCCGCGTACGTTCGGTGCCACCAACCTGGGTCCGCGCCGGTACCGCGGCTGCGTCAGCGTTTGCCGGAAGAAAGGTTCGACCCGATGCGTCTCCTCCAGCGCGCCAGGCCTGCCGCGGCGGCCGGGCTGTTCGCCGTCGCTTTGTCCGCCGTCCTCACCGGTGCGGCGCTCCTCGCCGCGCCGCCCGAGCCGGCCACCGCCGCCCCCGCCCAGCCGGCGGCCGGCTGCGCCATCACCGGCGTCGTGGCCGGCTCCGCGGCCGACGCCGATCGGCTGCGCAAGCAGCTGCCCACCCAGCCGGCCCACGAGCTGGCCGGCACCCGGCTGGACGGACAGGCCGGCTGGCCGGTGCCGGGCGGCCGGCCCGTCCTGGTCGTCGACTCGACGACCGGGTCGGCGCCGGCCACGGCGACGGTCGCCGCGTTCGGGCTACGGCTCGGCCTGCCCGCCGCCCCGGGCGCGGCCAAGGGCCGGTACGTCAACCAGTCCCAGCCGCCGCTGTTCGGCAGCTTCACCCGCACCGTCGAGGTCACCGTGACCGGCCCCGGCTGCCACACCACGCTGGTCCTGACCAGCGACCGGAGCGCGTTCACCACCGTCGCCGGCGTGGCCGGGCTGCTGCTGGCGCTGGCCGGCGGCTTCTTCACCGTGCTGATCGCCCGGCGCCCCGTCGGCGGCTGGGCCCGGCGCGCGCTGCTGGCCGCGCCGCTGGGCCTGCTGGCCGGCGCCGGCGAGGGGCTGGTGCTGCACGAGTCCGGCGTGCTGAGCCCGTCGAGCGGGCTCATCTGGCTCGCGCCCCTCGTCGGCGTGGTGCTGGCGCTGCTGCTGCCGCTCACCCGCCGGCGCCCGCGGCCGGCCGCCGCCGCGCCGGAGGCGTTCGCCCGGCCGGCGCACGTGGACCTCGGTGGGCGTACCGCCGAATCGCTCTTCACGCAGAGCGAGAGCGTCGCCGTCTACCGGGCGCTCGAGCCGGACGGCGTCACACGGGTCCTGCTGAAGACGCCCCGGCCGCAGTTCGTCGGCGATCCGGCCGTGCTGGCCGCGCTGGCCCGCGACGCCGAGGTCATGCGTCTCCTCGACGACGACAACTGCCTGCGGCTGCACGGGGCCGCCGCGCCGCCCGTCGTGGTCACGGAGGACATCGACGGCGCCCCGCTGCGCCAGCTGCTCGACGCGGGCCCCCGGCTCACCCCGGAGCAGGCCCTCACCGTGGTCGCCAGGGCGGCGACCGGGCTGATCGCCCTGCACCGCCTCGAGCTGGTCCACCGCGACGTGCGGCCCGACAACATCTACCTCGACCGGTCCGGGCGCTCGGTCCTGGCGAGCTTCGGCAACGCCCGCCCCGGCGCCGAGACGGTGCCGGCGGCCGAGGAGGCGGCGGAGTACCTCAGCCCCGAGCAGCGCCGTGGCGAGCCGATCGACGCCCGCTCGGACCTGTTCACCCTCGGCGCCATTCTGGTCGAGCTGCTGACCGGCCAGGTGCCGGTGGTCGCCCCGGACGCGCCGCCCGCCGCCCCGGCCGGGCTGCACCCGCAGCTGGCGACCCTGATCGAGCGGGCCCTGTCGCTCGACCCGGCGGGGCGACCGCAGAGCGCCGAGGAGTTCCTGGCCGAGCTGGGCGAGGCGGCCTCCGCCGCCTACGGGACGGACTGGATGACGCTCGGCGCGGCCACCGGCGCGATCCTGGCCCCCGGCGGGGCGATCGCGGCGGCCGGCGCGCTCGGCGCGGGCGCCGCCACCGCGGGCACCGGGATCACCGCGCTCGGCGTCGCCGAGGTGGGCGCCGCGACAGCGCCGGTGGCCACCGGCGCCGCCGGCCTCACCGTGGCGAGCACCGGGACCACCGTCACCACCACGACGACCGTCACCTCGGTGTCGAGCGGCACGGCCGGCGGGGCCCTGCCGCTGGTCGGCGCGGCCACCGCCGTCCTGGTCGGCATCGTCCTCGCGGTGACGCCGTCGACGCCCGCCGCCGCGTCGCAGGAGGTGATCACGCAGGAGTCGGCCCGGGTCATCCTCGCCTCCACCTGGGGCGAGGCCCGCGGCGGCACCGATACGCACATCGTCACCGACGCGCGCCCGGCGCTGTTGACCCTGCTCGGCTTCCCGGGCGCGGCGAGCGGCGAGCTCAGCCAGGTCGAGATCGGCGTACCGCCCGGGCAGACCAAGTACCCGGCGTACTTCCTCGCCACCGCTCAGCTCAAGCTCGCCGACGGCACCATCGTCTACATCTACGCCCGGTTCACCCGCACCTCGGCCGACCAGCCCTGGATGATGTCGGAGCTGATCGAGTCGAAGGTCGCCGCCAACGTCCCCAAGCCCAAGATCAATTCGGACGGCACGCTGCCCCCGCCGCCCGAACTGGTCGCCGACCCGGCGACCCTGCCGGCCCGGTACGTCGCCTGGGGCCAGCGGGTGACCGACAGCAAGGCCCTCGGCTCCGACGACGTGCTGACGGTGTCCACCGGCGGCGGTTCGTTCCTGGCGGGGATTCCGGGCTTCGTCGGCGTGAACGGCGTGTTCTACAACGCGCTCACCTGGAAGCCGGCCGGCGGCCTGACCATGCAGCCGGTCCTGCTCGAGGACGGCACCGTGCTGGCGCACTTCAACGCCAGCGCCGCCCAGACGCTCTACAACTCGCCGGCCCCGGCGAGCCGGCCGTGCCTGGTGGGCAACACCCAGATCGCCGTGCAGTTCGGCTTCCCCGGCTTCCCGACCGGCAAGTACCGGGAGGTGACGGTGGACTGGGCGATCGCGGTGACCGCACACGTCCCGGTGAAGGGCGCGGACCCGGCCAAGGTCACCATCGAGGACGCGGCGACGCCGACGAACCCCCGCAGCACACCCTGCTGACGTGAGCCCGGCCCGGCGGTGAGCGACCGCCGGGCCGGGCACCGAACCACAGGGAGAGCCCGATGCCGCGCGGGCGTCCATTATGGACTGTCGACCGCACACTGCCGCTCAAGCGTCTGCAGCCGGCGTCGTGGCGCTGATCGCCGGCAACCGGCGCCCGGGCCCGATGACGGCCGTGAGTGCCTCCGCCACCTTCACGGAGGCGTTCGCCTCCGCAGGCGCTCGGTCAGTCGCGGCACGATGCTGCCCGAGCCGGGCGCGAACAGCGCCGACGCCGCCCCGCCGGGCACCTGCAGGAGGACGAGGGACCACAGCGGGACGGTGCCCCCGATGACCAGCACCGCCATGACCGCCTGCACGACGAAGCGGGCCACGTCCGCGCAGACCATTGTCGTTCGCGGGCCGAGCCGGTCGGACAGGGCGCCGCCGAGGACCGGTATCGCGACAACGAGCATGGCATCGCCGAGCAACGAGACGAGCCGCGCGGCGAAGAACAGCCGGAAGCTCGCGGTCCACAACGCGGGCGTATCCGGCGCCGCGGATCGATCCGGATCGTTTGTCACCCCGTAGACCCGGAAGGCTTACCGTGCCCGCGTCCGTGGGCGTGGTCAGATGGGGCGGCAGTGCGGACGGTCGAAGGCGGAAGGAACTGCTGGGGTGAGTGACGCTGGAGCCGGCCTCCGTGCGACCGGGGAGCCGGTGACGAACAGGTGGGCGGCCCTGGCCGCGTTGCTGGCGGGGTTCTTCGTCATTCTGCTCGATACGACGATCGTGGCGGTCGCGAGCCCGCGCATCCAGGAAGACTTGCAGGCCGGTACTTCAGGGCTGTTCTGGGTGACGGCCGGGTACCTGCTGGCGTTCTCGGTGCCGCTGCTCGTCGCCGGGCGGCTGGGCGATCGCTACGACCCGAAGCGTGTGTTCCTGGCCGGGATGACGGGTTTCGCGGTGGCTTCGGCGCTGTGCGGCCTGGCGCCGTCGGTCGGCTGGCTGGTGCTGTTCCGCGTCGTCCAGGGGCTGGCGGCGGCCGCGATGGCGCCCCAGCCGCTCACGCTGATCCGCCGGCTGTTCGGGGCCGACGAACGCGGGCGTGCCCTCGGCCTGTGGGGCACTGTCGCATCAGCCGGGGCGCTGCTGGGTCCGCTGCTCGGGGGCCTGCTGACCGCGGCCCTCGACTGGCGCTGGGTCTTCCTGGTCAACGTCCCGCTGTGCTGTGCCGCGCTGCTGTCGGGGTTGCGCTGGATTCCCGGCAGCCGGGGTCATGCCACGAGCCTCGACCTGCCCGGGGCGCTGCTCAGCACCGCGGGTCTCGGTCTGCTCGTCTGGACGCTGCTGGCATGGCGGGATGTTCCGGCGTCAGTGATCGTTGCCGCCTGCGTGCTGGCTGCGGTGCTGCTGGCCGGGTTCGTGGCCCGGGAGCAGCGGATCGGGCCGCTGGCGCTGGCCCCACCGACGGTCTTCCGATCGGCCGGATTCCGCGCGGCCAGCGTCGCGGTGGCCTCGCTGGGGACGGTGGTCATCGCGATGGCACTGCCGACGATGCTGTACCTGCAGGAGGTGCGGGGCCTCGGACCGCTGGCGGCCGCGCTGGTGATGACCCCGGATGCTGTGATCGCGGCGCTGCTGTCGCCGGCGGCCGGCCGGTGGGTCGACCGCGCGGGTCCACGCCGGCCGGCGATCCTGGGGATGGCGCTGCTCACCGCGAGCCTGCTGCTCATCGAGGTCGTTGTCGTGCTGGGCGTCAATCCGTGGTGGATCGTGCCGGGAGCCGCCGCGCTGGGGATCGCGAATGCGGTGGCCTGGTCGCCGTTGTCGGTCGCCGCCATGGCATCGGTGGACGCGACCGCCGCGGGCGCGGCGTCCGGCATGTTCAACACGATCCGGCAGGTCGCGGCCGTCACCGGTGTCGCGGTGACCGGCGCGCTCCTTGCCGGCTGGCAGGCATCGCCGACCGTCTCGTTCAGCGTCGTCTTCGCGCTCATGACCCTGCTTGCGATGGCGGGTGTCGCCGCTGCCTTCCGGTTGCCGAGGACGCCGGCCGAAGGCGACACCCATTGAATGAACGGCCGGACGTGAGCGGCGCCGCCCTCGACTGCCGGCCTTGCCGTAGCCGGGCCTGGGCGTCCTTCTCGTCAGAGGGCCGGGTGCTGGTCGCGGACCGGGCTCAACGCCTCCAGTAGCGACGCGATGTGCAGGATCGTCGACTCCGCGTACCAGCCGGCCACCAGCTGCACTCCGATCGGCAGGCCGCCGCCGGTCGTGCCGAAGCGCATGGACAGGGCCGGGAGGCCGGTCAGGTTGAAGGGAACGGTCGTCGAACTCACGTGGAAGGCGTCCACCGTCCGGCCGTCCAGCGTGAACTTCGCCAGCCCGTGCGCGTGCGCGGGGATTGTCGTCACCGGGAGGAGCAGTAGGTCGTACCGCTGGAAGTACTCCGCGAAGGCGTCCCGGAGCCGCTCGACCCCCTCCTCGGCCCGGACGTAGTCCTCCACGGACGTGTCCGGTGCGGCGAGCAAGGTCCTCGAGTAGTTGAACATCTGGTCCTCGTGGCCCGCGGTGACTTCGCGGACGGGCGGCTTCATCTCCATGGCGTGCTGCCGGGTGAAGATGTCGAGCGGGTTGTCGCGCTCGAGGGCCGGGATGTGCACGGCCTCCACGTGAACGCCCGCCTCCCGCAGAGCGTCGGCGGCCGCCTGTACCGTCGCCGCAACCTCGGCGTCGACCGGACCCAGCCCCGAGTCGACCAGCCAGCCGACGCGGACGGGCCGGTCCGGTGCTGCGCCCAGGCCGGCGTCGAACTCGCGGGGGACGTCCGCGAAGCCGTCGGCGCCGTCCGGGCCGGCCAGCAACGAGTATGCCAGCGCCAGATCGCGGATCGAGCGGGCCATCGGGCCGGCGTGCCAGTCGCGGCGGGGCTCCCGCGGCCAAATCCCTGTCATCGGGACGCGCCCGTGGGTCGCCTTGAGGGCCGCGATGCCGGTGTCGGCCGCCGGCCCGCGCAGCGAGATGGACAGATCGCTGCCGAGTCCGAGGGGTGACATGCCGGCGGCGATCGCCGCGGACTCCCCGCCGCTGGAGCCGCCGGGCGAGCGGTCCAGGTCCCAGGGGTTGTTCGTCCGGCCCGTCAGGAGATTGTCGGACTCGATCCAGTACGAGAACTCCGGCAGGTTGGTCTTCGCCAGCAGGATCGCGCCGGCCCGCTTCATGCGGGCCACGCTGGTGGCGTCCGCGTCCGGGACACGTCCGGCGAAGATCGGCGAGCCGCGCTGGGTGGCCACCCCGGCGGTGTCGAACGAGTCCTTGGCCGTGAAGGGGACGCCGTGCAGCGGTCCTGCCTCCGCGCCCGAGGCGAGCTGCTCGTCGGCCCGCCGCGCGGCGTCCAGGGCGCCGTCGGCGAGCGTGACGACGGCGTTGAGGTGCGGGTCGACGGACTCGATGCGGTGCAGGTGCGCCTGCACCACCTCGGCCGAGGAGGCCTCCCCGGTGCGGATCAGCTCGGCGATCGCCGTCGCGTCGGCGTAGGTGAGGTCGGTGCCCATGGCGGAGCTCCTCTCAAGATCCGTATCGGTTCTCAGATTACGTCGATCACACGTCGGCGGCGGCCGGCCGGACGATCACATGACGTTCGACGTTGCCGCACGCGGACGCCCTGGGCCGTCGGCGCCGCCATCGCCCGCGTGCTCGACGGGCCGCGGGCCCTCACGGCCTGCGCGGGACCGTCAGCCGACGCGGGCACCCGGCGGGACCAGGCGGGCCGGCACCGCGAACACAGCCAGGTACCACTCCGCAACGAAACACGCGGTCCCCGCGCCGCCGGTGAGGGTCGCGGTGATCCTCGCCGCCCCGGTCGTGAGGGCCGCGCCGTCGTTCTGGCAACCGGGCAGCACGAACGCGAAGATCCTCAGGTCCGGGCCGGCGTTTCGGGCGACCGCCGCCCGCGCCGACTCGATCGCCGCCGGTGGGCCGGCCACCAGCCGGTCGATCTGGCCGGGCTCGGTCACCTCGGTCGCGCCGCCGGTGCCGCCGTCCCGCACCATGACGAACGCGATGAGCGCCGGGGCCGACGCCGGCGCGGGCGACGGGTCACCGGCCGGCGGGGGTGAGGCCGTGACCGGCCCGGTCGATCGCGCCCACGAGGGTGAGGCCGTGACCGGCCCCGGCCCGGTCGATCGCGCCGCAGGTGCATCCGCCGGCCCGTCACAGCCCGCCGCCGTCAGCGCCAGGGCCAGCACGCTCAGTGTCAGCAGTGACCACTTTTCCATGCCGCTGGGACGCACGGCTCCCGGCCCCGGTTCCGCTGGGCCGGTCCCGGCGGCCTGACCGCCAGGTCCCTCACCGCACCCTTCATCGGGCCGATCAGGGCGGCCCGCTCTTGCCCCGCACGCCCGATCAGAGTATTCACACATTGAAATCTGTACACGTCTCGCTCAACCCGTCGGCCGGCATTCGCGGCTCCAGGCAGAGGAGGAATCGATCGTGGGCAGACCTCGATGGACCATGACGCGCAATCCGAAACGGAAGACCGCCGGGCTGATCGCCGTCGCCGTGGTCACCAGCCTGACGGCGACGGCCGCACCGTCGTGGTCGGCACCGCCACGGGACCCGCTCTCCGGCCAGACCGCCAGCGATTTCCTCGGCGAGGGTCACGGCGCCCGCGACGTGGACAACCGCACCGGCGCCGTCGCGCCCAGCGGGCAGCAGCGTTCGCTCGCCGGCAGGTTCGGCGCGGTGCAGTTCAACGCGTTCGGCACGCCGCGGGCGCTCGGCCCGGTGACGCCCGGGCGGACCGCACTGGCCGCGGGTCTCGCGGCCGACCCGGAGACGGCCGCCCGCCAGTTCCTCACCCAGAACCAGGCGCTCTTCGGCATCGACGAGCAGTCGGTCGCCGCCATGGACACGGTCCTGATCCGCCCGATCGGCAAGGCGTCGGTGGTACTGCTGCGGCAGCGCTTCGGCGGGCTGCCGGCCGGGCACGACGGGCTCGTGTCGGTCCTCGTGAGTGACGGCGCGGTCGTCCGGGTGACCTCGTCGCTCTCCCGCGACACCCGGGCACCGCAGCCGGCCACCGTACCCTCCGCCGAGGCGATCGCCATCGCGGTCCGCGACGCCGGGCTGACCGCCGCCAAGGTCGCGCACGTCGACGTCGACACGGTGGCCGTTCCCACGCCCGCCGGCGGGCCGCGCGCCGCGTACGCGGTGACGCTGAACGGATCCGACCTGAGCCGTCCGGTGGCGTTCACCACCTACATCGACGCGCGTACCGGCGGCGTGCTGGTCCGCGACGACCTGGTCGACTTCGACGCGGACAACCCGAGCTGGGCGGTCTTCCCGGCCAGCCCCACGAACGTCGCCGGCCTCGACTCCCGGGTACGCTGGTGCTTCAGCCCGATGCCGGCCTGCGTGCGCACGGTCCGCGACCCGAACAGCGGCCAGGCGTGGGACGTCGACCTGAGCACCGGGCAGCCGACCTTCACCTCCACCGGCAACGCGACGAACGACGTGGTGCAGTGGGGCGCCGGAACCTCCCCCGTCCCGGCGACGCCGAAGCCCAACCGCGACTACGCCTACCCGTTCACCGACCAGTGGCACACGGCCCGTTGCAACCCGGCGGCGTTCACCTCGGCCCAGCGCAACGACGCGGACGCGGCGGTGAGCAACCTGTTCGCCATGCACAACCGGATGCACGACTGGGCGTACAACCTGGGCTTCACCGAATCGGCCTGGAACATGCAGGTCGTCAACCTCGGGCCGGACGGCCTCGGCGGCGACGCCGAGCAGGGCCGCGCTCAGGCCAATGCGCTCAGCGGCAGCCGCAACAACGCCAACCAGGGCACCCCCCGCGACGGCCTCCCGCCGACCACGAACATGTTCCTCTGGCAGCCGGTCGCGGGGGCGGCGTACCCTCCCTGCGTCGACGGCGACTACGACATGACCGTGATCGGGCACGAGTACACGCACGCGATCACCAACCGCATGATCGCCGGGCCGGACACCGGGATCGGCTCGTTCCAGGGCGGCTCGATGGGCGAGGCGTGGGGCGATCTGCTCGCCGGCGAGTACCTGTACGAGAACAACATCCGGGCGCAGGGTGACACGCCGTTCGTCACCGGCGCGTACGCCACCGGGAACAACACGACAGGCATCCGCGACTACGACGGCAGCAAGAGTCCCCTGAACTTCTCCGACATCGGCTTCGACCTGACCGGGCCGGAGGTCCACGCCGACGGCGAGATCTGGGTCGCCACCAACCTGCGGGTTCGCGCGGCATTCGTGCAGCGCTACGGCGCCGGTACGCCGTCGCTGCAGCAGCGCTGCGCCGACGGACAGGTGACCGTCGACGCGTGCCCCGGCAACCGGCGGTGGGCCCAGCTCACGTTCGACTCGTTCCTGCTACAGGCATCCGGCCAGGTCAGCATGCTGGACATGCGGGACAACATGCTCGCCGCCGACCTGGTCCGCTTCGGCGGGGCCAACCAGGACCTGATCTGGAACGCCTTCGCCCAGTCGGGCCTGGGCGCGGACGCGGCCGGCGGGCCGGCCGACACCGATCCGACGCCCAGCTTCGCGTCCCCGTACGCGAACAACGCCACCGTGACGCTGCAGCCGCTGGGCGACTCGGCCGGCGCGGTCATACGGCTGTACGTGGGTGACTACGAGGCCCGCGCCGTCCCGGTGGCGGACACCGACCCGGAGACCGCCCTGCCGGACACCTTCCAGATCCTGCCCGGTACGACGTTCTCGTTCACCGCGGTCGGTGCCGGATTCGGGCACAAGAAGTTCACCTCGCTGTTCCGGGCCGGTACGGCCCAGGATCTGCGGCTGAACCTGCCCCGCAACCTGGCCTCGACCACGGCGGGCGCGGTGCTCACCGGCGACGGCGTCAACGTCGGCAAGCTCGGCGACGACACGGAGGCGACCGACTGGGCCTCACTCGACGGCGTGGCCGGCAAGCAAGTGACCGTCGACCTGGCCGGCGACCGGCCGGTGCAGGTGAACACGGTGAACGTGAGCGCGCTGCTGCGCCCGGCGATCGACGGCGACGTGGACACCGGCGGCCAGAACCGGTTCTCCGCCCTGCGCCAGTTCCGGGTGCTCGCCTGCGACGCCACGAGCGCCGACTGCTCGTCGGACGCCGGCTACCGCGAGGTCTTCCGCAGCGCGCCTGACGCGTTCCCCGCGGAGGCGTTCCGGCCGGTCAGCTCGCAGCTCAACCTCCGGACGTTCCATTTCAACCCGGTCCGGGCGACACACCTGCGGATCCAGGTACTGAGCAGTCAGTGCACCGGCAACCCCCGGTACGCCGGCGAGCAGGACAACGACCCGGCCGCGGCGACCGACTGCGCGACGGCGAGCCCGTTCGCGGCGCAGGTCCGCATCGCCGAGTTCCAGGCGTTCTCCCGGTAGCCCCCGATCGGCGGGGGCCCGCGCGCTCGGCCGCGGGCCCCCGCCGACGAAGCGGAGGCGGACGCGCCCACGACATCGCCCCTCCCCCGCCGCGTACACGCGTGCCGTGCGCGGCGTGCTCAGGGTTGCGGCAACGGCCGCGTGCGTTCCAGGTGGGCGGCGGCGAGGATCAGGTAGGCGCCGGCCGTCCAGGTGTAGGCGCGATCACGCAGGCCGGCGCCGGTCTTGGCGTCGAAGTTCTCGGCAAAGCCGGACTGCTCGCACAGGGCGCGGAAGCGGGCGCTGATGTCGTCGGCCAGGTCGGCGTGACCGGCCCGGCGCAGGCCGTCCTCGATCAGCACGGTGGACGGCGCCCAGATCGGGCCACGCCAGTACCCGTCGGCCTCGTAGTGCGGGGAGGTCGGCAGCTCGGTGGCCGGCCCGAAGGCCGTGAGATGCATCCGGATCCGCGCGGCCAGCGTGTCGCGGACCTGGGCCGGCAGCCCGTCGCCGAGCGCGATGGCCATGAGATCCAACAGGCTGTCGCTGGTCCAGGTGCGCCCGGTCGTGACGCTCCGGGCGGCGAACCGTTCACCGTCCCAGAGGCGATCGAGCATCGCGGCGCAGAGCCGATGGGCCGCCGCGGCCCAGCGGGCCGCGTCGCCGCCGCGGTCGAGGCTCTCGGCGAGGTCGGCGAGCTCGCGCAGTTGCAGCACGAGGAAGGCGGCGAGGTCGGCGCTCTGCACCACGCGCTCGAGGTCGAACGTGGTCGCGTTGTCCCAGCCACTGTCGTTGCCGTGCTGGTAGTGCGGCAGCTCCTCGCCCGGCCCCCGGCGCGTGTCGAGCCAGAAGGCGCTCCAGCGGGCGAGCGCGTCATAGGTCGCTGCGAGCTCAGCGACGTCGATATCCGGGAGTCGCCGGCGCAGCTGGCGCAGCGTCCAGCCGTGGATGGGTGGCTTGACGAAGTTGTAGAGCACCTCGGAGTGGGTGATCGAGTCGGGCAGGGCGCCGGCCGGGTCCTGGTGGTCGAAGACGATTCGGAACTGGTGCCAGGCGAGCTCGGGCAGCCCGTCGGCGAGGGCCAGGGCATTGAAGCAGTGGTCCCAGCTCCAGACCTTGTCCATCCAGTGCTTGGACATCAGCACCGCCGGGCGGGTGACGAACCCGGCCGGTCGGACGGTAGCGGACCACAGCACGTAGGCGGCCAGCTCGGCGGCCGGGGTCTGCGGACCGCGCCACGGCGCCACAGCATCGGCGAAGGCGGTGAACTCGGCCTCGGCGGCCTTGACGACCTCGTCGAAGGTGCAGCCGGCTCGGTACGGCAGCCGGGCGCTGTCGAACTCCTCGATCGCGACCTCCCACGGTTCGTCGCCGGCGACGGCCACACCGCGTTCGCCGGTGCCGAGCGCCTGCGCGCCGATGGCTTCGGCGGTGCCGGCCAGGACCGTGACGCGGTACCGGCGGCCGGTGCCGTAGTCGGTGAACACGTAGGCCCCGTCGACGGGGTCGCGGTAGAAGTACGTGCCGCTGAATGGTGTCAGCGCCGGGTGCGCGGCGCGGATCGCCATGCCGAGCCCGTGTCCGCGCAGCCGGACCGTGTCGACGGTCTCGTAGGCGAGCTCCACCTGGCCGTCCTCGCCGGACCAGACCAGGCGGGCCGGCGATGCGGAGACGGCCGCCTCCGCCTCGGCGCCGCCTCCCATCGGCACCAGCCGCAGCACGGCGTGCAGGCCCGTCTGGTGCGACACCAGGTGCAGGTGCTCGGCGTAGGTCTTCTCGGCCACGACCGGCGAGATGCCGAACCAGGACCCGGCGTAGCTGAACGGGATTTCCCGCACGGAAAATGCCGGGCCGGTGGTGGTGCGCATGGTGCGACTCACTTTCTGGTGCTGTTCAGCCCGTGACGGCACCGGCGGCGACGTAGCTGCGCGACGACGAGCAGCACCGGCGGCCGGGACGGTCACGATGGCGTTGCGGCTGACCGGCGGCACGATCGACCCGAACGTGCGCAACGGGCCGGCACCGTCGGTGCGGGCGGCCCGCCGCGGGTCGGCACCGTCGGTGCGGGCGGCCCGCCGCGGGTCATCGGGGCGGCCTACTTCGTCGCCGCTGCGGCCGCGGTCTGCGCGGCCGTGAGGGCGTCGGCCGGGGACTTCGAGCCGCTCAACGCTGCCTGGACCGCGGTCCACATCGGCTGCGAGATCTTCGGGTACTTCGTGCCGAGGTCGTCGCTGGTGCGCCCCTTGGCGGCCTTGACGGCTTCGACCCATACCTTCAGCTCGGCGTTGGCCGCCACCTGCTTCTCCTGTACGGCGGTGGTCGGCGCCACGTAGTTCAGCGTACTCACGGTGGTGTAGGAGTTCTCGGTGCTGGTCAGGCACTGCACGATCTTCTTGCTCACCTCGTAACGACCGGTGTCCTTCTGCACGGGGAGGCTGACGAACTCGCCGCCCGTCGGCGCCGGCGCGGTGCCGCCGTTCTTGGCCGGTACCGGGATGATGCCGTACTCGAAGCCGGCCTTCTTCGCGTTGCCCAGCTGCCAGGTACCGTTCTCCGCGAACGCGTACTCCCCGGTGGCGAACTCCTGCCAGCTCGTGGTCTGCGTGTTGTTGATGACCGAGTTGGGCGCGTAGCCCTGCTTGAGCCAGCCGGTCCACAGCTGCAGTGCCGAGACCGCCGCCGGCGAGTCGAGCTTGCGCAGGTCCGCCCCGGACCCCCAGTACCACGGCAGGAACTGGAAGCTGCCCTCCTCGGTACCGATGGCGGAGAAGGTGACGCCCTTCTTCCCGGCGGCCTTCACCTTGCCCAGCGCCGCGGTCAGCGACGGCCAGTCCTTGACCGTGGCGATGTCCACGCCCGCGGCCTGCAGCACCGCCTTGTTGTAGTACAGCGCCAGCGTGTTCGCGCCGATCGGCACCCCGTAGGACTTGCCCCCGATCGTGCCGGCGGCGATGAGGTTCGGCGAGATCGCGCCGGTGTCCAGCTTGTTCTCCTGGGTGGTGGTCAGCACGCCGGCCTCGGCGAGCGTGGAGACGACCGGGTTGTCGACGATGAGCACGTCCGGGGAGTTGCCCTGCTGCGCCGCCAGCAGCGCCTTGCTCGTCAGGTCACTGGTGTCGTAACCGGCGCGCTTCACGCTCGCGCCGGCGTCGGTGCCGCACTTGCTGAGCAGCTGGGCCCACTCGGAGCTGCCGTCGTACTGCGGGTACGGGTCCCAGATCGTGTAGGTGCCCCCGCCGGGCGAACCGGCCCCGCCGGTGTCCGGCGAGGAGCAGGCGGTTTGGGTGCCGACGACGGCGAGCGGGACCAGGATGGCGCCGAGGAGCCCGCGCCTGAGCGATGACATGGGCATGATGAACCTTCTGCGGGTGGGGGTGTCCGGCTGGTCGCAGCCGTTCGGGGTGTACCGGACAGGTCGCATGGGCAGGCGCCGTCATGTCTTCGCGGGCGAGGACGGGAACGGCACCTTCGGGACGCGAATCGGTTCGACCCGAAACATAGGGGCGTTCGCGCCGCCGGTCAAGAGCGGACCGGCGTCGCCGGTTACCGCGCATGCGATCCGGGGCCGGGGGTTCGGCGCCTCGTCGGCGCACCATCCCGGGCTGACCACATGGTGACGAATCGGTTCGAGGTGCGAATTGCGCGGCGGGCGGGGCTCCGGCAAGCTTCTCGCCGAGAGCAGGACACGCCGGGCGGCCGCGAGGAGCACCATGAACATCGGAGAGATCGCCCGCCGGGCCGGCGTGTCACGCAGCACGGTGTCGTATGCGCTCACGGGCAACCGGCCGGTCTCCGAGGCGACCCGCCGACGCATCCAGACCGTCATCGACGAGCTGAACTACCGCCCGAACGCCACCGCCCGCGCGCTCAAGGAGGGCCGGACCCGCACGCTCGGACTCGTCATCCCGCCGGCCAGCCGGCGGCTCACCGACATGCAGCTGGGCTTCGTCGCCACCATCGTGGAGGCCGCCGCCGGCGCCGACTTCGACGTGCTGCTGTCACCCTCCGGGGGCGACCACGACCGCTCGTTCGAGCGGATCGTCACCGGCCGCCGCGTCGACGGGGTCATCCTGATGGAGATCCGGCTCGAGGACGACCGGGTCGCCCGCCTGCAGCGCAGCGGCCTGCCGTTCGTGACCATCGGTCGCACGCGCGAAGCCCTCGACATGTGGTCGGTCGACATCGACTACACCGTGCTCGTCTCGCGGTGCGTGCACCACCTCGCCGACCTGGGGCACCGGCACATCGCCCTCATCAACCGCTCCGCCGAGCTCGTCGCCGCCGGGTACGGCCCCGGCCACCGCGCGCTCGCCGGTTTCACCGGGGCCGTCGCCGAACGCGGCATCGCCGGCATCGACGTGTGCTGCGGCGACGACGCGCCGGCCGGTGAGGCGTGTATCGAGCGGCTGCGCGCCGAGCACCCCGAGATCACCGCGCTCGTGACCGTCAACGAGGCCGCGCTGCCAGGCATCCAGCGCGGCCTGGAGCGGGCCGGCCTGCACGTGCCGCGCGACTTCTCCGTCACCGGCGTGGCCGCCCGGCACTGGGCCGAGGACTTCCGCCCTCCGATGACCGCCGCCGACGTGCCGACCCACGACATGGGTGCCCAGGCCGTCGAACTGCTGCTGGAACAGTTGAACATGCCCACGGCGCATCCACGGCACCTCCTGCACACCCCGCCGATCTCCCTGCGCGCCAGTACCGGACCTGCCCCGGTCCGCTGATCGCCGGCTTCCGTCCTGGGGCCGCGCCGCCCGGCCCACCCACGGCGCGGCTCAGGACGGTCGGCCGCCCGGCCGCGGAAGCTTCATTTCGGGGAACTCCCCTTGCAGACAATCACCGGCGTCGACGTCTGAGGCCACGAGCACGAACCGGTTCGTCGGCCCATGGCACTCGTGGATGCCGCCCGGTCCCCGCCAGCGGCCGTCTTGTTGACACGCCGCAGCGCCTGGCCTTACCGTGCACACGAATCGATTCGACGCTATGGCGCCACGGACCACCCAAGTCACCGGGCCGCCGATCGCGCATGTTGGACAGTCCGCCAGCCGTCCGACGACGCCACCTTTCTCCGTCGCCGGCTCGTCTCGCGATCGGTGTGGGCTGTCCGTCGCCCCCTCCCCCGCCGACTGACCGAGGAGATGTCAGTGCACCCTCCACGAATGCGCCGATGGCGCGCCCGCGGTGCCCTCGCCGGATCCCTTGCCTTCGCCGCCGCGCTGACCCTGATGGGCGCACGGCCGGCGCTCGCCGCCGACGAGTCCCTCACCGTCAACTTCTCCGTGACGAACGGGACGCCGTCGTACCGTGCGTCCGGCTGGATCTACGGCATGACCGAGGACGGCAAGAACCCGCCCGACAACTACTACCGCGACGTGAAGTTCCAGGCGATGCGGGCCGGCGGCGCGCAGCTGCCGGGCGGCGGCTGGGTCGGCGGCGGCTACGACCGCCGCTGGAACGCCACACGCGCGCAGGCGCAGCGCACCGCCGCGCTCGGCGGCAAGTTCGTCCTGCTCAACCACGACCTCTGGGGCGCCGACGGCGCCGCCATCAGCCGCTTCCCGGGCGACAACGGCAACTGGACCGACTACGACAACTACCTCAACCGGCTGTTCAGCGACGTCCAGGCGGCCGGGATCACCGTCGAGTGGGACATCTGGAACGAACCCAACATCACCCTGTTCTGGAACCGCCCGCAGGCACAGTACTTCGAGCTGTGGCGGCGCACGTACCAGCGCATCCGGGCCACCTTCCCCGGCATGCTCATCGTCGGGCCGAGCCTCGCCGGCGTACCCTCGACCAGCGGCTGGTGGACGCAGTACCTCGACTACGTCAAGGCCAACAACGTCGTGCCCGACATCGTCAGCTGGCACTCGCTGCCCGGCGACCCGGTGACCAACGTCGCCACCGCGAACCAGACGCTGGACGCCCGGGGCATCGCCCACCCGCGCCCGTACCAGATCAACGAGTACGGCGCCGCCAACGAACAGAACCCGGCCGGCGGCGCGTGGTACATCGCCCGCCTGGAACGCGCCGGCGCCGACGGCCTACGGGCCAACTGGGCCGGCGGGCAGAACCTCCACAACGACCTGGCCAGCCTGCTCACCCACAACTCCGCCGGGCAGTACCAGACCAAGGGCGAGTGGTGGGTGTACAACTTCTACGCCTCCCAGACCGGCCAGATCGCCGCGGTCACACCGAGCGCCTCCTACGACGCGTTCGCCACGAAGACCGCCGGCTCGGCGAAGATCCTCGTCGGCGGCAGCCGCACGACCGGCAACGTCGCCGTGAACCTGCAACGCCTGGACACCACGAGCGGCATCGTGCAGAACAACCAGGTCCGCGTGGTCGTGCAGAACATCCCGAACAACAACGGCGGCGCCGTGACCGGCCCGGTCACGGTACAGGACAGCGTGGTGACACTCTCCGGCAACGCCGCGACGGTGAACGTCCCGCACACCGCCGTCAACGACACGTCCACGATCACGCTGCTGCCGCCGTCGGGCACGGTCCCGCAAGGTCAGCTCATCGTGGGCACCCAGTCGGGACGGTGCGTCGACGTGCCGGGCGCGACGACGGCCAACGGCACACAGACGCAGCTGTGGGACTGCCACGGCGGCACCAACCAGCGCTTCACATACACCGCCAGCAAGCAGCTGCAGGTGTACGGCAGCAAATGCCTGGACGCCAACGGCCAAGGCAGCACCAACGGCACCGCCGCGATCATCTGGGACTGCAACGGCCAAGCCAACCAGCAGTGGAACGTCAACGCCGACGGCACCATCACCGGTGTGCAGTCCGGCCTGTGCCTGGACGCCAGCGCCCTCGGCACCGCCAACGGCACCAAGGTCCAGCTCTGGCAGTGCCTCAACGGCGCCAACCAGAAATGGAGCCTCCGCAGCTGACGCGGGCGCCGGCAGGGCGACGGGCCGACCGGTCCGTCACCCTGCCCCGCGGCGGCGATGTCGTCGAGGATCCACGAATCGATTCGGCGCGGTCCGCGGCCCACCCTGGCCCGCGGAAACCGATCAGCAAGGCCAAACCCGCGACGCCGGCCGTCCCGGAGGACGCCGGCGTGTCATGCCTGGAGGCTCGATGTACCGCAGATGTATTCGTACCTTGGCAGCGCTCGCCGTGCTGGCCGGCGTCACCGCGATGAGCCCGCACGCCGCGTCGGCGGCCACCGTGACCATCAACCCCGGGACCGCGTGGACCGATACGGCCGGCAACCGCCTGCAGGCTCACGGCGCCGGCATCTTCACCGTCGGATCCACCTACTACATGGTGGGCGAGGACAAGACCGCCGGGTCCACGTTCACCGCCGTCGCCTGCTACTCCTCGACCGACCTGGCGCACTGGACCCGGCAGGCCGACGCACTGTCCCGCCAGGCGAGCGGTGACCTGTCCGCCGGCCGGATCGTGGAGCGGCCGAAGGTGCTCTACAACAACACCACCGGCAAGTACGTGATGTGGATGCACATCGACAACACCTCGTACAACGACCAGCGGGCCGGCGTCGCGGTCAGCGACACACCGTGCGGGCCGTACACCTACCTCGGGGCAACCCGACCGCTCAGCCATCCGAGCCGGGATCTCGGACTGTTCAAGGACGACGACGGCACGGCGTACATGATCCATGAGGATCCGGCCGCCGGGATGCGGATCGAGCGCCTTTCCGCTGACTACACCAGCGCGCAGAGCACCGTCGCCACGTTCCCATCGCTGGAGTCGCCGGCGATGGCAAAGGTCAGCGGTCGCTACTTCCTGCTCACCTCGCACCTCACCGGGTGGTCCACCAACGACAACGTGTACGCGACCGCCACCTCCCTCGCGGGGCCGTGGAGCGGGTTCAGCAACTTCGCTCCAGCGGGCACCCGCACCTACGATTCGCAGACCTCATTCCTGCTGCCGGTGACCGGCAGCGCCGGCACCAGCTACGTATACATCGGCGATCGATGGAACGCCTCGAACCTGAACGCGTCGCTGCCGGTATGGCTGCCGATCACCCTCACCGGCACGGGCACGGCCACGCTGAACTGGTACGACTCCTGGGGCATCGACACGAGCACCGGCGCCGTGACGCTTCCCACGGGCGGGAGCCGGCTCGTCGGCAGCCAGTCCGGCCGATGCCTCGACATCACCGGCGCCTCCCAGGCCAACGGCACCGCCGCCGAGCTGTGGGACTGCAACGGCGGCGCGAACCAGAGCTTCACCGCGACCGCCGCCGGTGAGCTGCGGGTGTACGGCAACAAGTGCCTGGAGGCCCGCGGCGCGGGCACCGGCGCGGGCACCGCGGTGGACATCTCCGACTGCACCGGCGGCAACCATCAGAAGTGGACGCTCCCCGGCGACGGCACCGTGGTCGGCGTCCAGTCGCGTCTGTGCCTCGACGCGAGCGGCGGCGGCACCGCCAACGGCACGAAGATCATCATCTGGGCCTGCAACGGTGGCGCCAACCAGAAGTGGGCCCGCAGCTGACACCCAGGACGCACGGGATGCGCCCTCAGGGCCGGCGGCCGGCCGCCGCCGGCCCCCGGGGGCGCGTTCGTCCGGGTCGGACGATGCAAGGCGACGGCTGCCGGCGGTCGTACCGCTCGACGCTCGCACTCTGCTCAGTGGCGAGCCGGCCGTGGCGCCGGCACAGGACCGTTACCGTTGCCCCGTCGGCGCGCAGGGCCGGTGGAGCCGCGCACCACCAGCGGGGCGACCGGCTCGGGCGCCGGCGCGGGAAGCGAGCGCCGGTCCGCCATCAACCGCAGCAGCAGGTCCATGCCGGCCCGGCCGGCCTCCTCGCCGGGCCGGCCGACGGTGGTCAGCGCCGGGCTGGCCAGTCCCGCCGGCAGGATGTCGTCGAAGCCCACGACGCTCATCCGGCCGGGCACCTCCACCCCGCGGGCGCCGAAGGCGTTGAGCAGGCCCAGCGCCATCACGTCGTTGTAGGCGACGACCGCCGTCACGCCGGCCCCGAGGACCTGGTCGGCCGCGGCGACGCCGCCGGCGAAGCGCGGCTCGACGTTGCCGCACTCGACGAGCCCGACGCCCGCGGCGGCCGTGGCGGTGCGCAGCAGGCGCAGCCGGTCGCGGTTGAACCAGGACGCGCGGGGGCCGGCCACGTACGCCACCCGCTCGTGCCCGAGCGCGACGAGGTGCGCGACCAGCTGCCTGATGCCCTCGCCGTTGTCGGTCGTCACCGACGGGATCCCGGCGGCCCGCCGGTTGAGCATCACCATCGGCGTCTCGCGGGCCAGCACCCGCAGCTGCGGCTCGCCGGTGCGCGGGGAGCACAGCACGACGCCGTCGACCTGCTCGACGAGAGCGCGGACGCGGTCCGCCTCGACGGCCGGGTCCTCGTCGGTGTCGGTGAGGAAGACCCAGTGGTCCGATTCCCGGGCGCGGGCCTGCACCCCCTTGACGACGGCGGCGAAGTACGGGTTGAGCAGGTCGGGCACGAGCAGCCCGACGTTGCCGGTGCGCCCGGTGCTCAGTGCGCGGGCCACCCGGTTGGGGCGGTACCCGAGCTCGTCGGCCGCCCGTTCGATGCGCCGGCGGGTGCTCGGCGGCAGCAGGCCGGAGCCCGCCAGCGCCCGGCTCACCGTCGACGCCGAGACGCCGGCCGCCTGGGCGATGTGCTTGATCGTTACCGCCATGGCTGTACTCCCGAAGGTGTCCGAAGAGGAGCCCGGGCGGGCGGCAGCGGGGCGCCGACCCGCGGCCGCCCGCCCGGACGATCAGGCGACGGTGACCCTGAGGATCCGGTCGGAGCCGTTGCCGGCACCGCCGTTGTTGTCGCAGTTGGTGGTGCTGAGCCAGAAGGCGTCGGCGCCGGGGACCTTCGTAACGGTGCGCAGCCGGCCATAGGTGCCGACGTAGTAGGCGCTCGGGGCGCCGGTGCTCTCGCCGCCGAGGATGGGGATGCGCCAGAGGCGTTCGCCACGCAGGGCGCCCATGTACACGACGTCACGCACGATGGCGATGCCGCTGGGAGACGCCTCGTCGACGGACCATTGGCGTTTGGGGTTCTCCATGCCGGCGACGCTGCAGGTGCCCTCGCACGTGGGCCAGCCGTAGTTGAGGCCGGGCTTGATGAGGTTGAGCTCGTCGAACATGGAGTTGCCGAACTCCGCCTCCCACAGGCGGCCCTGGGAGTCCCAGGCAATGCCCTGGGGGTTGCGGTGACCGTAGCTGTACACCAGGGTGCCGAACGGATTGCCGGGGGCGGCGGTGCCGTCGGTCTTCATCCGCAGGATCTTGCCGTTGAGGGAGTTCTTGTTCTGCGCGTTGCTACCCGTCTGCGCGTCACCGGTGGTGGCATAGAGGTAGCCGTCCGGGCCGAACGCGAGCCGGCCGCCGTTGTGGTAGCGGTTCTTCGCGATGCCCGTCACCAGGGTCGTGTAGCCGGTGAGCGACGTGCCGTTGTAGGTCATCCGGACGATCCGGTTGCCCTCCGCGGCGGTGTGCATGAAGTACACGAAATGGTTGGTGGCCCAGTTGGGGTCGAACGCGACGCCGAGCAGTCCGCCCTCACCGTTGGTGGTCACGACGTTGGGGACCGTGCCGACGAGGGTCTTCGTGCCGCCGGTGGTGTTGAGCTTGTACACCCGGAACTGGCCGGCGGCGACCTTGTCGTCGCGCTCGGTGACCAGCGCCGACTGCCCGTCCGGCGCGAAGTAGGTCCCCCAGGGGATGGTCCAGCCCGTCGAGTACGTCGAGACGGCCGACGGCACACCGCCGCTGCACGAGCCGGTGGTGAAGCTGACCGTGTTGCTCGGCGGCGACACGTGACCGGCGAGGTCGCGGGCCACCACGTCGAGCGTGTACGGCGTGTTGCAGGCCAAGGTCGTGACCGCCGTCGCCGTCGCCGGCGGGTGGCCCCCGACCGACGCCACCACGGTGGTGCCGACCCGGACGTCGTAGGCGACGACGCCCACGTTGTCGCTCGAGGCGCCCCACGACAGCGCGACGCTGCCGTTGGTCACGTTGGAGAACGTGAGGCCGGTGGGCGCGCTCGGCGCCTGGGTGTCACTGCTCTGCAGCGTGGTGCAGACGGCCTGGGCGCTGGACAGTGACACGTTGCCGGCGGCGTCGCGGGCGAAGACCGACAGCCGGTATTGGGTGTCCGGGGTGAGTCCGGTCAGGGTCTTGGCGGTGCCGGTGCCGGCCGACTGCGCGAGGAGGTTGCCGTCCTGGTAGATGTCGTAGCCGGTGACGCCGACGTTGTCGGTGGAGCCGCCCCAGGACAGGTCGATGCTGTTCTCGGTGATGTTCGCGCAGCCGGGCTGCCCCGGCGTGCTGGGCGCGGCCGAGTCGCTCTGCCCGGTGACCCGCAGCCGGTCCAGGTTCGGGCCGCCGTTGGCCGTCGTGGCGGTCCCGCGGACGGTGTTGGTGCCGGCGTTGAGCGATACCGAGATGGTCTTCTCGGCCCAGGTGTCCCAGTCGGTCGTGGCGCCGAAGGCCAGGTCCAGGGCGGCGGAGTTGCCGTTGACGGTGATGTCCAGCGGCCGGTTGACCGTGGTGCCGTTGGCGTACCGGAACGTCAGCTGCGCGGTACCGGTCACCGCCGCGCTGACCTGGAACTCCACATAGGACCCGGCCACGTTGGTGTAGTCCACGAAGCCGGTGCCGGTGTAGCCGGTGTGGTTCGTGGCGACGGTGCCTTGCGAGACGGTGGCGGTCTCGGCCTGGTAGTCGGTGAACGCCGCGGCGACGCTGAAGTCGACGTAGTCGAGGTTCGGGTTGCCCAGCGCGGTGGTGGCGCTGATCCGGATCTTGTTGGTTCCGGCGTTGACGTTGGCGGTGACGGTCTTGTCGGCCCAGGTGTCCCAGTTGGTGGTCGGGTCGAACGCGGCGGCCGCGGCCACGACGGTGCCGTTGACGCTGATGTCGGCGGGCCGGTTCGCGGTGGCGCCGTTGGAGTAGCGGATGACGAACGTGCCCGGGCCGGCGTTGGCCGCGGTGACGGTGCATTCGAGGTAGTTGCCGACGGCGTTGTCGCCGTTGGCGAAGCCGGTGCCGCTGTAGTTGGCGTGGTTGGTGTCCACGGTGCCGGCCGGCATGGTGCAGCCCTCGGCCTCGTACCGGGCCGACGCGGCGCCGGCGGCCGTCGCGACCGCCATCGGCAGTATCAGCAGCAGCCCGGCCGCGGCGGCCAGAACGGGTCTTCTCATCGGTCCTCCACTGACTGGCGGTCGAGGTCGGGACCGCCGTCGGCGGTCGTAACGGTCGGGTGGTCGACCGGGGCCGAGCCGCCCACCGCGTCGAGGTAGTCCAGGTTGGGGTTGCCGCCGGCGGTGGTGGCGGTGATGCGCACGGTGTTGGCGCCGGCGTGTACCGGTGCGCTGAGCGTCCTGACCGCCCAGGTGTCCCAGTTCGCGGTCGGCGGGAACGAGGCGCCGGCCGCCAGCGTGGTGCCGTTGACGCTGATGTCGGCGCGCCGGTCGATGGCGGTGCCGTTGGCGTAGCCGATGCTCAGGTTCACGCTACCGGCGGCCGGCGCGGCAAACGTGAACTCCACATAGGACCCGGCGACGTTGTCGCCGTTGACGAACCCGGTGCCGGAGAAGCCCGCGTGGTTCGACTCGACCACGCCCTGGCCGATCGCGGCGGCCTCGGCCTCATGGCGATTCGGGTCGGCGTCGCCGCGCGACACGCGGTACATGACCACGCCGTGCCCGGGCACCGAGGCCCCGATCGAGCCGGTGGTGGTGCGCGTTGCCTTCGACCACAGGTCCTTGAGGCGGTAGCTCGGCGACCCGGTCAGGCCGATCGCGGCGGCGGTGGTGCTCACCGTCGCCGCGGTGGTGTTCTCGTTGAGCAGCACCACGGCGCGGTCACCGTTCGCGAGCACCTTGTTGTACACCACGAGCCCACCACTGGCCGAGACGATCGAGCCCTGCCGGCCGAGCGCGTCCTGGTCCACGGCGATCACGTCGGTGTTCTTCAGGGTGGCCAGCGTGGTGCTCGACACAGACCGGATGTCGCTGCCGATCAGCAGCGGCGCCGCCATCTCCGCCCAGAGGCTGAAGTGGGCGCGGTACTCGGCATCGGTCATGCCCCCGTTGCCGACCTCGAGCATGTCGGGGTCGTTCCAGTGCCCGGGGCCGGCGAACTGCGCCAGGTCGTCGTTGGTGTGTACGCGCGAGATCATGCTGGACCAGTTGTCGCTGATGTCGCCGGTGGTGCGCCACAGATTGCCGACGTCGGCACCCCATTCCCAGACCTTCGGCGGACCGGTGCGGCCCCACTCGCAGATGCTGTACACGATCGGCCGCCCGGTCCTGGCCAGCGCGTCGCGCATCGCCGAGTAGCGGGTCCGGGCGTCGACGTTCTGGTTGTTGCAGTTGTCGTACTTCAGGTAGTCCACGCCCCACGACGCCCACAGGTCGGCGTCCTGCTGCTCGTGGCCGAGGCCACCGGGAAATCCCTTGGTGTTGCACGTCTTCGTACCGGCGCTGGAGTAGATGCCGAACTTCAGGCCATTGCCGTGGACGTAGTCGGCCAGGTACTTGATGCCGTGCGGGAACCGGGCCGGGTCGGCCACCAGGTTGCCGTTGCCGTCACGCGACGGCAGCGCCCAGCAGTCGTCGAGATTGACGTAGGTGTAGCCGGCGTCCTTGAGGCCGGCGGACACGAACTTGTCGGCGACGCCCATGACGAACGCCTCGTTGAACGTGGCCGTGCAGCCGGTGGTGTTCCAGTTGTTGAAGCCCATCGGCGGCGTGCGGGCGAGCCCGTTCTCCAGCGCGGCGGCGGGCTGCGGGCGGGCCAGCACGGTGGCGGCCAGCACCGCCAGCGCCAGCGTCAGCGCGGGCAGCGCCGTCAGCGGTTTACGCATGCTGTCTCCTCGATTCCGGGCGTCAGGCGGCGGCGACGACGTCGAGACGGTCCAGGTTCGGGCCGCCGCCGGCGGTGGTGGAGGTGAGCCGGATCAGGTTGGTGCCGGCGTTGAGGCCGGCGGTGAAGGTGGTCGTCGCCCAGGTGTCCCAGTTGCCGGTGCCGGCGAACGTCGGCGAGGTGGCCACCGTGCCGTTGACGGTGATGCTCATCGGCCGGGCCGTGGTCGTACCGTTGGCGTAGCGGACCGTGACCGGCGCGGGGCCGGCGGCCGCCGCCGTCACCGCACACTCCACATAGGAGCCGACCTCGTTGGTGCCGTTGACGAACCCGGTGCCGGTGAAGCCGCTGTGGTCGGCGTCGACCGTGCCGTGGAAGACGGTGCAGCCCTCGGCCTGGTACTGCACGCCCGTGGCGGTCGAGCAGTTCTGGCTGGACGCGGAGTCCGCGTTGACGCGCAGTGCGAGGCCCGCGGTGTTCTGGCTGTTCTTCACGCAGTAGCCGGAGACGGACTGGAAGCCCATGTCGTACGGGCCGTTGGCGGTCCGTTCGGCGGTGAAGCCGTCGAAGGTGAGGTTCGCCGCGCCGTTGGCGATGACCGCCGGCCGGCCGTCGCCGGAGGCGAAGTCGACCGAGCTGTTCGTCCAGGTGATGTCGTGTGCGTTGTGGACGTACCAGCCGTAGGCCGGGCGGGTGCCGATGCTGTTCGGGTTGTAGTTGCCCGGGTCGTTGCTGGGTACGCCGGTGCCCGTGGTGCCGTTGCCGCCGGGCACGGTGATGTGCACGTTGGTGAAGTGCACGTCGGAGATCCGGTTACCGCCGGACTCGCCCCAGATCGTGGGGCTGAACGCCGGGCCGGCGCCGGTGGCGGTGATGTCGTCGTAGGTGATGTTGCTGATGTGGCCGACGCCCGGGCTGTTGCCGCAGCGTTTCCGGGTGCCGATCTTCTGCATGATCGGCGATCGCACGCCCGTCATCGTGATGTCGCGGTAGTGCACGTCGCTGATGTTCGCGCCGTCCATGGACACCATGCCGAGCCCGGACTTGTCCGCGCCGGTGATGTTGATCCGCTGGAAGTTGTAGTCGGTGAAGTCGCCGCACGTCTCGGATCCGAACATCAGCGCGTTGCAGCACTGCGCGGACAGGTGCGAGTCGGTGACGGTGACGTGGCCGTTGGGCAGCTTCGCGCCGAGGGCGAAGTCGCTCTTGAACACGAGCGCGTCGTCGTTGGCGGCGATGTCCGCGTTGGTGACGGTGACGTTGGAGGCGCTGATGACGTTCCAGCCGTCGCGGTCACCGGCGGTGTCGACGTGCAGGTGGTCGGAGGTGATGTTGTTGCAGTTGTTGGTGAGGATGGCGAAGTGCCCGCCGCGGCGGAACGTCACGCCGTCCAGCCGCAGCCCGTCGCAGCGGGTCAGCGAAAGGATTTTGTCCGCCTCGCCGGAGCCGGGGTTGCCGGTGATGAGGTTACCGGCCCCGTCGATCGTGCCGGCGCCGGTGATGCCGATGTTGGTGAGGCGGTCACCGTAGATCATCGCATCGTGGAAGTGGCTGTGGCCGTAGTCCTGGTAGCTGTCGTTCGGGTTGGACTCGGCCGCGTCGTAGGTGTCGGCGCTCGAACCTTGGATGGTCGATCCGGCGTCGAGTTGCAGCGTGACGTTGCTCTTGAGGTGGATCGTGTGCTTCGACTTGTAGTTGCCCGACGGGAACTGCACGGTGCCACCGCCGGCGCTGCTGGCCGCGGTGATCGCGGCGTTGATCGCCGGGGTGTCATCCGTGGAGCCGTCACCGGTCGCGCCGTAGCTGCGGACGTTGTACGTCGCCGCGTACGCCGCGGCCGGCGCTGCGAGCATGGCCGCGACGACGGCGAGCACCGCCGCGACCTGAGCGAGTCTGCGCATGTCGTTCCCCGCCTCCCAGTTGGACGCCGGCTCAGCCGGTGTGGTCGAGGTAGTCGATGTTCGGGTTGCCGGCGGCGGCGGTGGCGGTGATGCGTACCGCGTTGGCGCCGGGACGTACCGGCACGCTGAGCGTCCTGACCGCCCAGGTGTCCCAGTTCGCGGTCGGCGGGAACGAGACGCCGGCCGCGACGACCGTGCCGTTGACGCTGATGTCGGCGGGCCGGTCGGCGGCGGTGCCGTTGGCGTAGCCGATGCTCAGGTTGGCCGTGCCGGCGCCGGCGCTGTTGACAGTGAACTCCAGGTACGAGCCGGCGACGTTGTCGCCGTTGACGTAGCCGGTGCCGGAGTAGCCGGTGTGCGTGGCCTCGAGCACGCCCTGCGAGATCGTGGCGTTCTCGGCCTCGAGCCGGCCGGGCGGCGGCGGTACCGCCGCGCCCGCGTAGTCCGAACCGACCCACGCCTCGTCGATGCGCAGCCGGTTGTTGCCCTGGCTGTTCACCTTCTCCAGGCGGAGGTGCCGGGCGGTGGTGCGGGGCAGGTCGATGAATTGCACGCCGCGCGCGTTGGGCAGCGTGCCGGACTTGACCTGCGTCCAGGTGCTGCCGTCGTTGGAGGTGTAGACCCGGTAGTCACGGATGCGGGCCGACCCGGTCGCCGGGAACACCGTCGAGTCCTCGCGTTGGTTGACGGCGACGTACTGGATCGGCCTGGCGGAACCGAGATCGAACTGCAGCGAGGCGGGCTGGGTCGTACCGGCGTCCCAGTAGGTCAGGTAGTTGCCGTCGGCGGCCGCGGAGGCGGCGTGCCCGCCGGTGGAGGCGCTCGCGCTCATCGTGTAGGTCGACGGCGGGATGATGCCCTCGCGGCCGCTGGTGACGACCTTGAAGACGGTGTCGTAGGTGTCCCAGCTCGAGACGCCGGTCAGTGTCAGGCTGCCGCCGCTCTGGCCGAAGGCGACCGCGGCCCCGGTGCGCAGGTTGGTCACCGACGAAACCCGGTAACCGTTGTCGCGCACGGACAGCGTGCTGCCGGTCGGGCGGTCGGTGACGTGGATGTACTGCAGGTTGGGGTCGGTCCGGCTGATCGTGGTGACGCCGTAGGCGCCGTTGTTCCACGCGCCCGGCTTCAGGCCGCCGTACATGTACCCGCCGCCCTCGGTGCCGTGCAGCGACGGCCAGATCGGATCGAGGTAGCCGTTGGCGAAGTTGTTGAAGCTCGTCTGGTTGGACGGGAACTTCCCGTTGACCATCGCGGTCTCGGCCATCAGCGACTTCACCGACGAGCCGGCGTTGGTGATCATGCGGCCCAGCGTCAGCTTGTTGTCGACGGCCGAGTTGCTGCCGTCGTACCACCAGGCGCCGGTGGACGGCAGCTTGTAGTCCGCCTCGATCAACCGCGGCGCCGCCGTGTACACCGCCTGCGGGTAGTCGTAGGACGGCGTCATGCCGGTCTTCTGCTCGTTGCTGATCATGTCCATGATCGGCGTGTCTTCGTTGTTGTTGCTGATCGTGTAGCTGGGACGCTGCTGATAGATCTGCTGGTAGAGGTTGTGGTCCAGCCAGTACTGGTTGTCGTTGTCGATCCAGAACCCGCCGAGGTCGGGGTAGCGGTTCATCACCTCGAAGAACAGGTCGTAGCTGTACTCCCCGAAGCCGTCGCGGCTGGTCAGGTCCACGTTGTGGCCGGCGTACGACGAGAACGCACCGGAGTCGAGCCAGCTCTGCCCGGACGACAGGCCCTGGTTCCACCACTGTGGATCGTCGGTCATGTAGAGGATGGTTCGCATGTTGGCGGCCTTCGCCGCGGCGATGGTCTCGCCGAGGAAGTCGCGGTTGGTCTTGCAGCTGCCCGGGATCGCCGACGGCCAGGGCCGGGCGTAGCCGAGCCGGCTGTGGAACGTCGCGAGGACCAGGTACTGCAGGTGCAGCTTCTTGGCCTCGTTGACCCAGTAGTCGGCGCTCCAGCCGCCGTTGGTGACGTCGGCCTCCCACTGGCTGCAGCTGGTGTGCTGCGGTGACGTGCGCTCTCCCCAGTGCAGGAAAAGCCCGCCGACCGAGTCGCGCAGGAACTGCTGGCGCGGGTTCTGCAGATCGGCATGCGCTCCGGGCGCGTTCACGACGATTACGGACGCGGCGGCGACGAGCAGCGCACCGAGCCAGACGCTGATCCTTCGTCTCACCTCTCCCCCTCTTTGTGCAATAGGTAGGATCAATTAGGTTTCCTTGCTGTTTCGCGGAGTGTAGCCACCGGGCATACCGTGGCGGAAGGCCCACGCCTCCACTCAATTAATCCGATGAATCCTGAGATCAACCCTTGACCCGCATCGATGCACATCGGTATGTTGGCCGGCGCGCCGGCCAAGGAGGCGACAGGCGTTGTCCAGCGGGCCGGGAGAGGAGTTCCGCGTGCGCAAGTACCTTGCGGCCACACTCGTCGCGGCGCTGGCCGGGGGCGGCATCGCCGTCGCCGGGCCGGCGTCCGCGGCGTCGACGGTCTACGAGGCCGAGCAGGCCACCGTGTTCCACGGCACGGTGGACGCCGACCACAACGGCTACACCGGCACCGGCTTCGTCAACAGCACGAACGAGACCGGTGCCTACGTGGAGTTCGCGGTGCACGCCACCACCCCCGGCCGCGCCGGGCTGATCCTGCGCTACGCCAACGGCACCACCGCCGACCGTCCCGGCGCGGTCGGCGTCGACGGGGCGGTCGCCGCGACGCCGGCGTTCACCAGGACGGCGAACTGGGACACGTGGGCCGCCACGACGGTGACCGTGACCCTGGCCGCCGGCACGAACCTCGTGCGGGTGACCAGCACGACCGCCGGCGGCCTGCCCAACCTGGACTCGCTCACGGTCTCCGACGGCACGGCCGGCGACACGGACTGGTCCGACGCCCTCGTCGACTCGACCATGCGGCGGTTCACCCCGACGAGCATCGGCGGCTGGAGCTACCCCGTCGCGCTGTTGCTGATGGGGCAGTACCAGGTGGCGCTGCGCACGACCGACCCGGCCCGCCGGGCCGCGCTCATCGCCTACATCCGCGCGTGGGCGGACCGCTTCGTCGACAGCTCCGGCCACATCTCCAACAGCTTCACCAGCCTCGACAGCATGATGCCGGGCCAGGTCATGATCGCCATGTACCGCGAGACCGGACTCGCCAAGTACCGCCTGGCCGCCAAGCAGATCCACGACCGGCTCGCGCCCGGCGGCGGCTACCCGGCCACGAGCGACGGCGGGTTCTGGCACGCCACCAGCTCCAGCCGGGCCCATCAGCTGTGGGCCGACGGCACGTTCATGGCCGATCCGTTCATGGCGCAGTACGGCCACTACGTCGGCGACAGCGCCCAGTCCTACGACATCGCCGCGAACCAGCTGGTCGTCTACGCCGGTCACCTGCAGCAGCCCAACGGCATGCTCAAGCACGCCTACGACGAGTCCCGGGCGGCGTCCTGGGCGGACCCGGCGACCGGACTGGCCCCCGAGTACTGGTGCCGGGCCGTCGGCTGGTTCGGCGTCGCCTCCGTCCAGGTGCTCGACCTCATTCCACCCGACCACCCGCGGCGCGCCCGCCTCATCTCGATCCTGCAGAACCTGGTGCGCGGCATGGCCGCCTACCAGGACCCGGCCAGCGGCCGCTGGTTCCAGGTCGTCGACAAAGGCGGCCGCAGCGACAACTGGACCGAGACATCGTGCTCGGCGATGTTCACCTACACCGTCGACGCCGCCGTCAAGCGCGGCTACGTCCCGGCGTCGTACCAGTCCACAGTGGACGCCGGACGGACCGGCGAACTGGACCGGATCTCCCTGCACGACGACGGCCTGACCTACCTGACGACCATCTCGATCGGCACCAACGTCGGCGACTACGCCTTCTACGCCGGCCGCACGCAGGCCACGAACGACCTCCACGGCCTGGGCGCCTTCCTGTTCTTCGCCGAGGAATCGTTCCATTGAAGTGATGCCCTCCGATGTCTTGCGCCGCACACGCCCGGTCGCTACCGTCTCAATTAATTGATAGGCAGACTTCCTAACAGTTCGTGCGGAGCGCCGCCGCCACGGCCCCCCGGATCTGCCCAGCCCTACCTCGCATGGAGGAGAACTGTGGGACGAAAGCTCAGGACCGCCCTCGTCGCGCTCGTCACGACGTCGAGCGCGGTCGCGGTGACGCTCCTGTCCGCACCGGCGGCGCACGCCGCGAGTGGCCCGAGCGCGAGCGCGCTGCTGGCCAAGGTCAAGAACTGCACCGTGGCCTCGCACGGCAAGTACGCCACCGACGACGGCGAGGCCTCGACGGTGAACATCTGCAAGGCCGGCTCGGCGTTCTTCTGGAAGTCCGACCTGGATATCGACTGCGACGGCGTGCGCACGTCGAAGTGCAACGAGGACACCGACCCGTGGTACCAGGACCAGACGTCGTTCGAGACCTCGAAGGGCCGTCCGTTCCAGGCCGACAGCACGCGCTACTTCGTGATCCCGCTGCCCAGCTCCCGGTTCGACTACACGGCCAGCGGCATCAAGCCGGGCAGCGTCGCCGCGGTCATCTACAACAACAAGGTCGTCTACGCCGTGTTCGCCGATGAGGGCCCGAACAACATCATCGGCGAGGCGTCCTACGCGACCGCGAAGGCGCTGGGCATCAACGCGGACCCGGAGAACGGCGGCGTCGACTCGGGCGTGACGTTCATCGTGTTCCCGGGCAAGGTGCCCAGCCCGATCGAGTCCAACAGCGCGATCGACAGCAAGGGCATCGCCGCGGCGAACGCCTTCGTCAACGGCTGAGACAACCGGTCGGGTGGCGTCCCGTGGCCACGCAAGCCACGGGACGCCGCCGTCATTCGGCGGGTGGGCTGCGGCCGTCGATCTGGGTCCGCACGAACTGCTCCATGCCGGCCACATGCACCGCGGCCCGCAGCCGGGCCAGCTCCGGGTCCCGCGCCCGCAGCGCGGCCAGGATGGCGCGGTGCTCGTCGAGCGTCTGCCGCGCCGCGCCCTCCTCGGCCAGTTCCCGCCACCGCCGCGCCCGCATGGTCTGCCCGGACAGCAGCTCGGTCAGCGACGCCAGCACCGGGTTGCCCGACGCCTCGACGATGAGCCGGTGGAAGGCCCGGTCGTGTTCGAGCAGCGCGTCGGTTCGGCCGTCCTCGACGAGCCCCGCGGCGTCGTCGAGGATCTCGGCGAGCCGGGCCAGGTCCGCCTCGCCGAGGCGGACCGCCGCCTGGCTCGTCGCGTGCGACTCCAGCGCCCGCCGGGTCTCCAGCAGGAACAGCTCCGAGCTGTCCTGGTGCAGGTCCATGGTGATCGCCAGGGAGCCGAGGAGCAGGTGCGGCTCCAGGCTGGTGACGTAGGTCCCGTCGCCCTGCCGGGTGTCCAGCACGCCGATCATCGTCAGCGACCGCACCGCCTCGCGCAGGGTACCGCGGGACACGCCGAGCTCGGCGGCCAGCGCCCGCTCGATCGGCAGCTTGTCGCCGGCCCGGAGGCGGCCGTCGAGGATCATCGTCCTGATCGCCCCGACGGTGTCGTCGCTCAACGCCATGGCGCACCACCCCCAGGCCGGACATCTTATGCTTTGTCCGGCCGGATGCGGGGCAGCGCCCGGCACCGTTGCGTCAGCCAATGTCCTCCTCCATTCACAGAGCCGGGTCAGCCCTTGGTGGCACCGCCCGTGAGCCCCTTGACGAAATGTCGTTGCAGGGCGAGGTAGAACCCCAGGACCGGCAGCGTGGCCAGGAACATCAGCGCGAAGACGGAGCCGAAGTCCGACTGGTACTGCCCGATCGCGCGGTACACGCCGGTGGTGACGGTGGTGCCGCGGCCGGGGCCGAGGATGATGAGCGGGTCGATGAAGTCGTTCCAGATCCACACACCGAGGAAGATCATCACGCTGGCACTGGCCGGGCGCAGCAGCGGGAACACGACGCGCCAGAACACCTGGGCGCGGCCGGCGCCGTCGATGGTGGCGGCCTCCTCGAGCTCGACCGGAATGGTCCGGACGAAGCCGGCGAAGACGAACATGCCGAACGGCAGGTAGTAGCCGACGTTGAACAGGATCAGGCCTTGGACGGTGGCCATCAGGTGCCCGGCGCGCAGCACGTCGGTGATCGGGATGAGGATCACCTGCGGCGGGATCATGAGCCCGGCGAGCAGCACCAGGGTCAGCGCCCGGGCCCAGCGGCTGCGGGTGCGGGCGACGTAGTGGCCGAGCATCGCCGAGAGCACGACGAGCACGACCACGGAGACCGCGGTGACGACGACGCTGTTGGTGAGGCTGACCCAGAACAGGTGGTCCGGCCGGGTCAGCACGGCGACGATGTTGTCCAGCGTCGGCGGCCGGGGCAGCGACGCCGGGGCGGCCGAGATCTGGTCGCCGGGCTTGAACACGTTGGTCAGCACCAGGTACAGCGGCACGAAGAACACGGCGGTGACGGCGAGCGCGGTGACCGGGCGCAGCCAGGGTATGCGGTCGTTCACAGGTCGATCTCCCGGCGTCGCAGGATCCGCAGGGCGACGGCGGTGGTGACGCACACGATCACGAGCATGGCGACGGCCATCGCCGAGGCGTAGCCGACGTGGTTGGCGTCGAAGCCGGTCTGCAGCACGTTGAACGCGATGGTGGCGGTGGTGCCGGCGCCGGGGCCACCGTTGGTGATCACCTTGATGTAGTCGTACGTCTTGAACGCGGAGATCAGCAGCACGACCGTGTTGATGGTCAGCGCGGGGGCCAGCAGCGGCCAGGTGACGGCCCGGAACCGGTGGAACGCGCCGGCGCCGTCGATGGCGGAGGCCTCCTGCAGTTCCACCGGGATGCCCTGCAGGCCGGCCAGGTAGACCACGACGCAGAAGCCCAGCATCTGCCACGAGATGATCGACGCCACGGAGTACAAGGCGAGGCCGGGGTCGGAGAGCCAGTCGGGTGGGCGGTGGACACCGAGGGCCCGCAGGGCCTGGTTGAGCGGGCCGGCGGTGTCCAGCAGCCGGGTCCAGATGACGCTGACGACGACCGAGCTGACGATCATCGGCGTGAAGAACACGCTGCGCATCGCGTTGTAGAACTTGCCGGAGCGGTCCAGCAGCAGCGCGACGAGCAGCCCGAGCAAGTTGGGCACGATGACGACGATCAGGGTCAGGATCGTGGTGACGCGCAGTGCGGTGAGGAACTGCTCGTCGTGCAGCAGCATCCAGTAGTTGTGCGCGCCGACGTAGCGGGTGGGCGGGTTGAACGGGTTGGCGTTGGTCAGGCTGTAACCGAAGCTCACCGCGATCGGGGCGAGCACGAAGCAGGCGTACACCAGCACCCCGGGCGCTGCGAAGCCCGCGAAATGGGCGAGGTCCGCCCGGCCTGGACCGCGCCGACGCCGATTGCGGCGCGGTCCAGGCTCGTGCGCCGCCGGCTCCCGAACGGCGGCCGACCCCGAGTGTGTTGCGGTGCGCAGCGGCATCTCAGCTCGCCTTGGCCCACTCGGCGTCGAGGTACGCGGCCGCATCGGCGGCGGTCTTCCGCCCCGTGATCAGGTCCTGGGCGGCGGCGTCGACCTTGGCGGCCAGGCCCGGCAGCAGCCCGTCGTCGGCGGTCTCCCAGCGGAAGGTGTGCACCACCGCGTTCGCGGTGACGGCCTGCTGATACAGGTCGTAGCCGGCCTTGTACAGCGCGCCGGTGTCGGCCGGTGGGGTGTAGCCCTTGATGGCCGGGATCAGCCCGTCGGCCTTGACCGAGGCGTCGAGCTGGGTCTTGTCGAGCTGGAAGGCCAGCGCGAACTTCTTGGCCGCGTCGAGGTTCGCCGCCTTGGCGCTGACGATCATGCCGCCGCCGGTATAGGCGGGCACGACCAGCTTGCCGTCGGCGGTGGGGAAGTTGAACACGCCGATGTCGAACGGGTGCTTGCTGTCCCCGCTGGCCGCGAACCAGTTCCCCATCGGGTACATCGCGCCCTTGCCGTCCAGGAACGCCTGCTCGGTGGCCGCGTAGTCCCGCGACACGTCGGACTTGGCGATGTAGCCCTGCTGCGCCAGGTTCGCGAACTTGGCCAGGGCGGCGGTGAAGTCCTGGTCGGCGAACTTCACCTGGCCGGCCCGGCGCTTGGTCAGCCAGTCCGGCGTCGTGCCGTACACGTCGACGCTGATGATGCCGGCCAGGATCATCGACGAGGCGAAGGTGTCCTTGCCGCCCCCCACGACGAACGGCGTCACGCCCTTGGCCTTGAGCTTCGCGGCCGCGTCGAGCAGTTCGGCCCAGGTCTTCGGCGTGGCGGTGATGCCGGCGTCGGTGAACATCCGCTTGTTGTAGTAGATCGGCGGGATGGTCTGGGTGTTGGCCGGGAGCTGGAAATACTTGCCCTTGATGGGGTTCGCGGTCGGGAAGACGAAGTCCTTGAGCTCGCCGGGCGACCAGGCGTAGAGGTTGCCGGCCTCGGCGAACCCGGCCGGCGAGACGGCGATCATCACGTCGGGGAACTGCCCGGACTGCAGCAGCTGTTTGGCGTAGTCGGTGCGACCGTCGGCGGTCGGCGCGACCAGCTTGTTGACCTTGATGTCCGGGTATTTGTCGGTGATCCGCTTGATGGCGGCGTCCCAGTAGGCCGGCGTCAGGTTCGGCGTCTCGAAGGTCAGGAAACTGATGGTCTTCGTCCCGGAACCGCTGTCGGCGCTGCCGACGCTGCAACCGTCTACCGCGGCACCGGCGAGGAGGGCAACCGCGGTGCCGAGCGCCTGCCGTCGTGTCAGAGATGGCATGTGGGGTGTCCCTTCCGAACGCGCAAGAGGGGGGCGGAACCTCGAATGAACGCGCGTACATTTCTCAGCGAGCGGGACGCTACGCCGCGCAGTCGACTCCGTCAATGGGACAGAATCGGGCGGTTGACGGGCTTCGGCCGGGGAGCCGATACTGACGGGCGGCTCGATGTACACGCGTTCAGCGGTCTCGAAAGGATGGGCGATGGCCACGAGCGAAGAGGTGGCGCGCCTGGCCGGGGTGTCCCGGGCGACGGTTTCGCGCGTTCTGTCCGGCACGGCGAGGGTCAAGGACGCGACCCGGCTGCGCGTCGAGGCGGCCGCGGCCCGCCTGGGTTACCAGCCCGACGTGGCCGCGCAGAGCCTGTCCGGGGCCCCGTCGAAGACGATCGCCCTGGGCTTCTTCGCCAACGACGTCTGGACCCTGTCGCAGCTGACCCGGCCGCAGTACCACTTCCATCTCGACGTGCTGCACCACATCGAGGCGGCGGCCGCCAAGGCCGGCTACGACCTGCTGGTCCCGTCACGCCCCACCAGTACGGCCAGTGACAGCTACGTGCGGCTGCTGCGGTCGCGGCGCGTGGCCGGCACGATCATGGTCGCCTGCCCCCCGGACGACGTGCGGATCCAGGCCCTGGTCGAGTCGCGGCTGCCGACCGTCTTCGTCGACGCGGTCGGCACCGGGCCGCACGCCACCTACGTGGCCTCGGACAACGCCGACGGCGCCCGGCAGATCACCGAACACCTCCTCGCGCTCGGGCACCGCCGCATCGCCCGGGTCACCGGCACCGAGACCGACCCGTCCGGCCGCGACCGGCTCGCCGGTATCCGCGCGGCGCTCGGCGCGGCCGGCGTCCCGGAGGACCCCGGCCTCGCCCGCCGGTCGGACTGGTCCACCGAGGGCGCCTACCGCGCCGCGCTCGACCTGCTCGAAGCCCGCCGGGACTTCACCGCCGTCATCGCCGAGAGCGACATGATGGCCATCGGCATCCTCCGCGCGATGCACGAGCACGGCCTGCGGGTGCCCGACGACGTATCGGTCACCGGCTTCGACGACATCGACCTGGCCGCGTTCACCCTGCCGCCGCTGACCACGGTCCGGCAGGACACCGACGCCATCGGCACCGCCGCGGTCACCACGCTGCTCGACGTCATCGACGGCGGGACGCCGCCGCCGATCCTGCTGCCCACCGAGGTCGTCGTCCGGCGCTCGACCGCGGCGCCGCGCGCATGACCGCCCCGGCCCGCCCGGCGACGAGCGTGTCCCGGCCCATCACCGGCGGGCTCGCCACGGGTGTCTGGTGCCTGTCCACCCCCAACAGCAGCTACGTGCTCGCCGTCGCCGCCGACGGACGGCTCCTGCAGCGGCACTGGGGGGACCGGCTCGGCGACGTCGACTCGGCCCGCCTCGGCGAGGCCGCCGCCGTGCCGCCGTACGAACTGCCGCTGGAGAGCCAGGAGCCGCTGCCGGTCGACGGTGGCCTGCGCTGGGGGCCGCCGTCGCTGCAGATCGCCTTTCCCGGCGGCGTGCGCTCCCTCGAGCTCGAGCTCGTCGGCGACGCCGTCGCGGCCGAGCCCGGCGCCCACCGGCTCGACCTGGTGCTCGCCGACACGCGCTTCCCGCTCCAGGTCGTCCTGCACCACCGCGTCCGCGACGACTCCGACGTCATCGAACGCTGGGTCACGCTCCGGCATACCGCGGACAGCGGCGAACCGCTGCGGATCATCCGGGCCGACTCCGGCAACTGGCTCATCCCCCAGCTCGGCGACTACCGCTACAGCGTCGTCAGCGGCGGGTACTCGGCCGAGGGTCAGCTGCGGCGCGGACGGCTGCCCGACGGGGAGTACCGGCTCACCAGCCGCACCGGCATCACCGCGCATCACGCCAACCCCTGGATGATGATCGACGACGGCACGGCCACCGAGGCGCACGGCTCGGTGTGGAGCGTGGCCCTCGCCTGGAGCGGTTCCTGGCGCCTCACCGCCCACCGCCTCTTCCAGGGCCGCGCGGCGGTCAGCGCCGGGTTCGGCCACGACGGCCTCAGCTGGCCCCTCGACCCCGGCGCCGAGCTGACCACACCGCCGATCCTCGGCCTGTACACCGGCGGCGGTTTCGGCGCGGCCAGCCGCGGCTGGCATCAGCACGCCCGCGCCCATGTGCTGCCCCACCCCGGCGAGGACCGGCCGGTGCTGTACAACTCGTGGGAAGCCATCGAGTTCGACGTCGACGAAGCCGTGCAGCTGGACCTCGCCCGCCGCGCCGCGGACCTCGGCGTGGAACTGTTCGTCATCGACGACGGCTGGTTCAGCACCCGCACCAGCGACCGTTCCGGCCTCGGCGACTGGTGGCCCAACCCCGGCCGCTTCCCCGGCGGGCTGGCCACCGTCGCCCGGCGCGTCCACCGGCTCGGCATGCGGTTCGGCGTCTGGGTCGAACCGGAGATGGTCAACCCCGACAGCGAGCTGTACCGCGCCCACCCCGACTGGGTCCTGCACTTCCCGCGCCGGCGCCGCGACGAGCTGCGCCGCCAGCTCGTGCTCAACTTCGCCCGCACCGACGTGCGGGCCTGGGCCCTCGACTGGCTCGACCGGCTCGTCGCCGACAACGACGTCGACCACCTCAAGTGGGACATGAACCGCGGCTTCAGCCAGGCCGGCTGGCCCGAACGCGGCGACGCCCAGGACTGGCTGTGGATCGACCACACCCGCGGCGTCTATCAGGTCATCGACGAGTTGCGCGCCCGGCACCCGGCCCTGCGCATCGAGTCCTGCGCCGGCGGCGGCGGACGCCTCGACTTCGGGATGCTCGCCCGCACCGACCAGGTCTGGCCGTCGGACAACACCGATGCCTACCAGCGCCAGTCCATCCAGCACGGGCTGAGCCAGCTGTACCCGGCCGCCGTCATGTCGGCCTGGGTGACCGACAAGCCGTACAGCCACGACGAGCAGCGCAACCAGTACGCCTACCACGTCGCCATGGCCGGCGTCCTGGGCATCGGCGGCGACCTGAACACCTGGACCGACGCCCGGCACGAACAGGCCCGCCGCAACATTGTCCTCTACAAGCAGATCCGCGCGATCGTGCAGCGGGGCGCGCAGTACCGCGTCGGCGATCCGCCCGGCGCCGGCCTCACCGCGATCCAGTACGTGCTCGGCGCCGAGTCCGTCCTCTTCGTCTACCGCCCGCACGCCGAGGTCGCGCCCGGCCCCGACGCCCTCCGCCTCGCCGGCCTCGACCCGGACGCCGCCTACACCGACCCGGACACCGGAGCCGTCGCCGCGGGCCGGACCCTGATGTCCGCCGGCCTGCCGATCGGCGGCCGGCTGCCCGCCGGCGACTGGGCCAGCGCGGTGATCCGCCTCAACCGGACTGCTCCACGGCCGCGAGCGGGCTGATCTCCTCCCCGTGGGCGCGCGCCGCGAACCCTATCAGCCGCTCGGGAGGCGGGGGCCTTCGTCGCAACCCCTCACCCCGCGTCCACGAGCTCGTAGGGCGGCACGAGCACCGTCCGGGCGCCCGGGTTGCCGCCGAGGACGACCGGGCGCCGGGACACGTTGTTGCTCAGGTCGGTCTCGACCAGGCGGTGCGCCGGGTTGGCGGCCACTTCGACCCAGTAGTTGCCGTTGGGCAAGGCGGTGATGTCGAAGGACTGGCCGGGCAGGTCCTGACGGTAGGTGTCGCCCGAGCCCGCGTCGAGGACCTCCCGCAGCGACGCGACCGTACGCCCGCCACAACCGACCCGCAGGTCGGTACTGGCCGGTTGCCAGTTCGCGCCCGGCACGGTCAGGTCGATCGGGTCGGTCGAGGACAGGCAGAAGCCGGTCTTGCCGCTGTCGGCGACGGGACGGTACTGCAGGTCGAGCAGCCGATAGGCCGCAAAGTCCGCGAGGTGCCAGTGCCGGTGGCCGTCGCGCTCGTCCCACTGCAGGACCCCGGCCGGGGCCCAACCGGCGGTGTGCCCGCGGTCGTCCAGGAAGAACTGGTACGCGTCCATGGCACCGGCCTCCTCCCACCGGAATCCTCGATGACCAGCGGAGCCGGCCCGGCGTTCCACACGGTGGCGAAGAACGTCAGGTGGTCGCCGCCGTCGTCGTGCGTGACGCTCATGCCCCCGGCCGGCAGCGCACGCAGGTCGGGCCGGTCCGCGGCGGGGACCACGGCCGGGCCGGAGGGCCGCGCCGGGTTCGCCCGCAGCGGGGACACGGCGGCCGGCCCGGATCCGCCGGCCGGCGGCGCTGCCGGCCCGTCGACGACGGTGAGCGCGACGCTGGCGCTCGCCTTGTCGGCCGGGATGCCGAAGAGGTCGCGGTAGCGCTGCGCGATCTCGATCCGGGCCCGGTACGCGCCGGGCGGCAGGTCGACCGCCGCGCCCACCGGGTCGTGGACGGAGGCCGACCAGCCAGCCTGAATGCCCCACACCGCGCCGAGGGCGAACGGGTTGGTGGAGCACCGCAGCGGGTACGGCGACGAGCCGGGCGCCGACGGCCGCCGCCGCACGGGCCGGTGGCCCGGGCAGAACGTCGTCTCGAGCGTGCGCACGGTGGCGCCGCCGCCGTCGGCGATCGTCACCCGCACGAACCCGGGCAGCCCGGCGAAGTTCCGCACCAGCCCGTCCGGCAGCGCCCGGTCCCGGCCGTCGTCCCGGCGGACGGCGGCAACCGGCTCGGCGTAGGAGCGGCGGGCCGCGCGGATCACCAGCGGCGCGCCATCGGCCACCAGGTGCACGTCAAGGTCGAGGTCGACGCCGGACGCCCCCTGGCGCTGCAGGGTCACGGCGGCCGAGGCGGCGACCAGCGCGAGACGCGGCCCGCCCGGCGCGGCGGTCCGGCCCGGCGTGCACGCGGCCGACAGCAGCACAGAGACCACCAGCGCCCAGCCCGGCCGAGCGTTACGCAGAAGCGATCCACATCGGCTTGTGGCTGTCCGGCTGGGCCGGCAGCCACATCGGCTTGTGACTGTCGGGCTGGACCGGCTGCAGCCCGGCCGGTGCGGGCGAGAGCTGCGGGCCGTCCAGCCAGATGGACGCGTCCCCCGCAGTGGTGACGGCCTGGGCCGGCATGATCGTAGCGGCGGCCAGCAGCGCCGCCCGCCCCGTCGCGGCCCCACGACTACTCGCTGCCGGTGGGCCGATCTACTCAACAGCGTGGTGGTTCGCGCACGACCGCAGCTGATGGGCAGGCCGCCCCGGGCCGGTGGACGCCGGGCGGGCCGCGGCTCTCGAATCGGGCTCAAACCAGCACCGGGGCCCGGCACAAGGCGTTGTGGCCGGCGCCGGCGCGGTGATGACGGCTCGGCTCAACCGGCGTTCTGCCCCGGGATCACATCGAGGCGCCGGCCCATCTCGCGTTCGGACGGCCGCCGCAGCCGGCTGTTGACCCGCCGGAACAGCATCTCGGCGTGGATCGCCGGCCAATCGCCCGGCAGGAACTCCCGCGGCAGCCGCGGATCATCGCGCACCGTCTGCAGCCAGTCCGTCGTCAGCACGACGCGCCGGCTGACCGGGTCCGCCGGCGGCGCGCCGTCATTGTCGAACGGCGTCCAGCGCGCGGCGAAGCCGGTGTACCTGGCCGCGAGCGCCGGCAGGTCGTAGGCCTCGGCAATCAGCCGCGCCGGTTCGGTCGGGCCGACCGGCGCGGCCTCGAACGCGCGCACGTACTCGCCCAGCTCCGAGTCCTCCAGCACCACCGCAAGATCGACCCGGCGCGGCGCCACCCAGAGCCCGGCCTGGACCATGCCGAAGCCCGCCCACTGCAGACGCGAGCGGAGGTCGTGCCGTTCGCGCTGCCAGGATTCGGGCATCGAGAACCCGACGACGGTCCAGGTGCCGTCCCAGTGCCGGGTCACGATGTCGCCGTCCTGCACCCGGCTGCGGCCGTCGAGCATGATGCGCCGCCCATGTTCGGTCGGGCCGAAGTATGCGCGCCGGCCCCGCACCTCGCGGCGCAGCAGATCGCGGCGAACCATCCGCGTCAGCGTCGCCCGCGCCGCGTGCTCGCCGATGCCCACGCGACCGAGGACGTCCAGGACGCTCCCGGCCGCGACGAGGACGTCGCCGTCGAGTGCGTAGTCGCCGAAGAAGGTCAGCAGCACCGACTGCGGGCGCAGTACGACCGCGGCGGTCACCTGTGCGACCGCCGGATCGGTCGTGACGGCGGCAAGGTCGTTGACGGTCACGCCGACAGGCTACGCGATCTCCAACCTTCGACAGTCTGTTGACTGGAGTTGATGTATGTGTCTAGCATTTTTCTCATGTCCGGTCAGGACCTACCGCCGAGTCTCGCCCTGCAATGCGACGGAGCCACCGCCGTCCTCACGCTTTCCCGCCCGCACAAGCGCAACGCCATCGACGACGGCACGCTGCTGGGGCTCGAGCGGTTCTTCGCCGCCCCGCCCGCCGGTGTGCGAGCCGTCGTGCTGACCGGCAGCGGCGAGCATTTCAGCGCCGGCCTCGACCTGGCCGAGCTCTCCGGGACCGACATCGTGGCCGGCATCGCGCACTCGCGGATGTGGCACCGGGTGATGGCCGCGATCGAGTCCGGGCCGGTGCCGGTGATCTCGGTGCTGCGCGGCGCGGTGATCGGCGGCGGGCTCGAGCTGGCCTGCGCCACACACATCCGGGTCGCCGAGTCGTCCGCCTTCTATGCGCTGCCCGAGGGCCAGCGGGGCATCTTCGTCGGCGGCGGGGGTTCGGTCCGCCTGCCGCGGCTCATCGGCACCGCGCGCATGGTGGACCTCATGCTGACCGGCCGCGTGTACGACGCGGAGGAGGGTCACCTCGCCGGGCTCACGCAGTACCTCGTACCAGGCGACAAGGGGCTCGCCACCGCCCTCGACCTGGCCGGGCGGATCGCCGGGGCGGCGCCGCTCACGACGTTCGCGGTGCTGCAGGCACTACCGCGCATCGCCGAGGCCGGACCGGCCGCCGGACTGCTGCTGGAGGCGTTGATGAGCGCGATCGCGCAGGGAAGCGACGAGGCCAAGACCCGGATGCAGGCGTTCCTCGGCGGCCGCGGTCCCAAGGCCGGCGGCGCGGCATGAGCGCGGTCACCGAGGGTGGGCTCCTCCGCCCGGCCCCACCCGACGCCCGGCGGACGAGCGAGCTGGGACGGTACCTGGACTGGCTGCACGAGCGGCGCGGCCTCGACTTCGCCGACGCCGGCGAGCTGTGGCGCTGGTCGGTGACGGACCTGTCCGGATTCTGGGGCTCCGTCTGGGACTTCTTCGACGTGCGTACCCATTCGCCGTACCGTGCGGTGCTGGAGGACGACCGGATGCCCGGCGCCCGCTGGTTTCCCGGCGCCACCCTGAACTACGCCGAGCACGCGGTGGGCCGGGCGCGCGACGCCCGCCAGGTGGCGATCCTGGCGTACTCGCAGACCCGCGACCCGATCGAGCTGACCTTCGGCGACCTGGCCGAGCAGGTCGGCCGGGCCCGGGCCGGGCTGCGCCGGCTCGGCGTCGGCCGCGGCGACCGGGTCGTGGCCTACCTGCCGAACATTCCCGAGACGGTCGTGGCGATGCTGGCCACGGCGAGCCTCGGCGCGGTATGGGCCGGCTGTGCCCCGGAGTTCGGCGTCCGCAGCGTGGTGGACCGCTTCGCGCAACTCCAGCCGACCGTGCTGCTCGCGGTCGCCGCCTACCGGTACGGCGACCGCGAGGTGGACCGGCGCGACGACGTCGCCGCGATCCGGGCCGCGCTGCCGACCCTGCGCCACGTGGTCGACGTCCCGTACGGCAACGGGTCGCTGCCCGGCACCGTCGGCTGGGCCGAGCTCCTCGGCACCGCCGAACCGCTCGTCTTCGAGCCGGTGCCGTTCGACCACCCGCTGTACGTGCTGTTCTCCTCCGGCACCACCGGCCGGCCCAAGGCCATCGTGCACGGCCACGGCGGCATCCTCGTCGAGCACCTCAAGAATCTCAGCCTGAGCTGGGACCTGCGCCCCGGCGACCGTCTGCTGTGGTTCACCACCACCGCCTGGATGCTCTGGAACGTCCTGGTCTCCGGCCTGCTCGTGGGCGCCGGCACCGTGCTCATCGACGGCAACCCGCTCTACCCGGATCTCGAGGAGCAGTGGCGGCTCGCCGCGCAGACCCGGGCGACGCTGGTCGGGGCGAGCCCGGGCTACCTCATGGCCTGCCGCAAGCACGGCATCGAACCGGCGCGGCGGTTCGACCTCTCCGCGCTGCGCCAGCTCGGGGTCGCCGGCTCGCCGCTGCCGCTGGAGGGCTTCGTCTGGGTGACCGAGCGGCTCGGCCCCGATGTACTGCTCAACGTCGGCAGCGGCGGCACCGATCTCTGCACCGGGATCGTCGCGGGGAGCCCGATGCAGCCCGTGTGGGCCGGCGAGATGACCGGCAATCTGCTCGGCGTCGACGCCCGGGCCTTCGACGCGGCCGGTAACACGATCGTCGGTGAGCTCGGCGAGCTCGTCATCACCCGGCCCATGCCGTCGATGCCGGTGGGTTTCTGGAACGACCCCGGCGACGCGCTGTACCGGGCCGCGTACTTCGAGCGGTACCCGGGCGTGTGGTGCCACGGCGACTGGATCCGTTACACGGAGCGGGGAAGCTGTGTGATCACCGGCCGCTCCGACGCGACCCTCAACCGCGGAGGCGTACGCCTGGGGACCGCCGAGTTCTACCGCGTGGTCGAGGAGTTCGCCGAGGTGGTGGACAGCCTCGTCGTACACCTGGAGGATCCCGACGGCGGCCCGGGCGAGCTGCTGCTGTTCATCGTGGCGGACGACGGTGCGACCGTCGACGACGCCCTGCGCGACCGGCTGGTCCGGGCGCTGCGCACGAACCTGTCGCCGCGGCACGTGCCCGACGTCATCCACGCCGTGACGTCGATACCGCGCAGCCGGACCGGCAAGAAGCTCGAGGTACCCGTCAAACGGATCCTGCTCGGCATGGCGCCCGACGCCGCGGCGAGCCGGGGCGCGCTGCTCGACCCCGCCTCGCTCGACCAGTTCACGGGCTGGTCGCCGCGCGGGAGCGCCGCGCCGTGACGAACCCCGCAGCGCTACGCCGGGCGGCGGTGATCGGCACCGGCGTCATCGGCACCGGCTGGGTCACCACCCTGCTGGCGAGGCGGGTTGTGGTCGCCGCGTACGACCCGGCCCCGGGCAGCGCCGAACGGCTCCGTGCCGCGGTCCGGGCGAACTGGCCCACCATGCGGCTGCTCGGGGCCGGGGACGAACCCGACCTGGAGCTGCTGCGGGTGACGGACGACCCGGTGACGGCGGTCCACGACGCCGACCTGGTACAGGAGAACGGTCCGGAGGACGAGGCGGTCAAGCGCGATCTGGTCGCGGTCCTCGACGCCGCGGCGCCGGCCGCCGCGATCATCGCCAGCAGCTCGTCCGGGCTGCCGCCGTCGGCGGTGCAGGCCGGATGCACGCACCACCCGGAGCGGGTCCTGGTCGGCCACCCGTTCCACCCGGTTCACGTCATCCCGCTGGTCGAGGTGGTCGGTGGGCGCCGGACCGCACCTGAGGCCGTCGCGCGCGCACTGGAGGTCTACGCGTGGCTCGGGAAGCGCCCGATCCACGTGCGGCACGAAGTTGCCGGACACGTCGCGAACCGTCTGCAGGCGGCGCTGTGGCGCGAGGCGTACTCCCTCGTCGAACGGGGCACCGCCACCGTCGCCGACGTCGACGCCGCGATCGCGAACGGTCCGGGGCTGCGCTGGTCGGTGCTCGGGCCGTTCGTCAACCAGCACCTGTCCGGCGGCGCCGGCGGCCTGGCCCGCACCCTCGAGCACCTCGGGCCGCCGATGGTGCGGTGGTGGGACGACCTCGGCACGCCGGCGTTGACCACCGAACTCGCCGCCGCCCTGGTCGACGGTGTCCGGGCCGAGCTCGGTGACCGCACCGACGCGGATCTCGCGGCGGCCCGGGACCGGCTGATCGTCCGGCTCCTCACCGCGAAGTCCGACGAAGAAACGCTTCCCTGACCCGGCTCGATCCGCGCTGTGAGGAGCCACGCATGAACGGGTACCGCGGCCCCGATCCCGCCACTGTGGACGCCATCGACTTCCACGTCCACGCCGAGCGGGCCGACGACGGGCACCAGAGCCTGCCACCGGCCCACATGGCGGCGTCGGCGAAGTACTTCAAGGCGGAAGGCGGCCGGGCACCGGCGATCGACGAGATCGCCGCGCTGTACCGGTCGCGGCGTCTGGCCGCGGTGCTGTTCACCGTCGATTCGGAGTCGGTGACCGGGCACCCGCCCATTCCCAACGAGCACGTGGCCACGGCCGCCGCGCGGCATCCGGACGTGTTCATACCCTTCGCCAGCATCGACCCGCACCGCGGTGCGGACGCGCCGGAGCGGGCCCGCCGGCTGGTGGCCGAGCACGGGGTCCGCGGGTTCAAGTTCCATCCGAGCCTGCAGGGGTTCACCCCCGACGACCGGATGGCGTACCCGCTGTACGAGACGATCGCGGAGCTCGGCGTACCAGCCCTGTTCCACAGTGGACAGACCGGGATCGGCGCCGGGATGCCCGGCGGGGCCGGAATTCGCCTCGGATACTCCAACCCGATGCTGCTCGACGCCGTCGCCGCCGACTTCCCGGAGCTGACCATCGTGCTCGCGCATCCGTCCTTCCCCTGGCAGGACGAGGCCCTCGCGGTGGCGACGCACAAGGCCAATGTGTACATCGACCTGTCCGGCTGGGCCCCCAAGTACTTCCCGCCGCAGCTCGTCACGTACGCCAACGGCCCCCTGCGGCACAAGATGCTCTTCGGCACCGACTACCCGCTGATCAGCCCGGACCGCTGGCTGACCGAGTTCGCCGCGCTGCCCATCAAGGACGACGTCCGTCCCCTGATCCTGAAACACAACGCGCTACGCGTCCTGGGCACCTGAGAGGGGCGGCGACGTGCATCTCGAACCGCTGGCCACCGTCCGCGTCGAGCTCGCACCCGGGCTCGACGTCGGCCCGACGCCCGGGGGCCGGCGGCGGGTGTTCCCGATCGCCGGCGGCTCGTTCACCGGCCGGGCGTTCTCCGGCACCGTCCTGCCCGGCGGCGCCGACTGGCAGCTCGTCCAGCCCGACGGCACCGCCGTCATCGACACGCGGTACATGCTGCGCACCGGCGACGGCGCCCTCGTCTACATCCAGACCCGCGGCTTCCGGCACGGCCCGCCCGAGATCCTCGAGCGCCTCGCGACCGGCGAGCCCGTCGACCCGGCCGCCTACTACTTCCGGCTCTCCCTGCGCTTCGAGACGGCCGCCCCGGTGTACGCGTGGCTCGCCCGCACGATCGCCGTCGCCACCGCCCGGCGCGAACCCTCCGCCGTCGTCTACGACGCCTACACGCTGACCTGAAAGGCTGCCATGCTGGACATCCGCGACCTGAGCATCGCGTACCAGGGCACCATCGCCGCCCTGCGGGGCGTCAGCCTGACCGTGCCGGAGCGCGGCATCGTCGCGCTCGTCGGCAGCAACGGCGCCGGCAAGACCACGCTGCTGCGCGCGGTGAGCCAGAACCTGCGACGGCATCAGGGCCGGATCACCGGCGGGCACATCCGCCTCGATGGCAAGCCGTTGCCCGGCCGCGGCCCCGAAGGCCCGTTCCGGCTCGGCATCGTCCAGGTCCCGGAGGGCCGGCGGATTTTCGGCACGCTGACGGTCGAGGAGAACCTGCGCCTGGCCGCCGCCGCCGCGGGCGGCCGCCGGGACCGGGGCGTCCTCCAGCACGTGTACGACACCTTTCCCGAGCTCGCGGAACGCCGCCGGCAGCGCGGCCTGCTGCTGTCCGGCGGCGAGCAGCAGATGCTCGCGATCGGACGGGCCGTGGCAGCGGTACCGCGGCTGCTCCTGCTCGACGAGCCGACGCTCGGGCTGTCCCCGCAGGCCGCCGCGCGCGTCATGGCCGCCGTACGACAGCTCAACGCCGGCGGGGTCGCGGTGCTGCTCGTCGAACAGAACGCGGCCATCGCCCTGACGATCGCGCAGCACGCATACGTGCTGGAGCTCGGGCAGGTGTCGCTCGACGGCCCGGGCGAGCGACTCCGCGAGAACCCCGAGGTACGCCGGCTCTACCTCGGCGGCTCCACGGCGACCACCGCGGCCGATCCGGGTCCCGCACCGGCCTCGCCGCCGGCGACACCGCCGCCGGCGTCCGCGCCGCAGCTGGTGGTCCGGAACGTGACGGTCCGGTTCGGCGCGGTCGCCGCGCTGGCCGATGTCGGGATGAGCGTCGCGGCGGGGACCATCCACGCCGTCATCGGACCCAACGGCGCCGGCAAGTCGACGATGCTCAACGTGTTGTCCGGGCTGTACCGGCCGGCGGCGGGCGACATCCGGTTCGATGGGCACGACCTGACCGGCATGCCGCCGCACGCCATCGCCCGCCTCGGCATCGCCCGGTCGTTCCAGAACGTGGCGTTGTCCAGCCGGCAGACGGTCCTGCAGAGCCTGCTGCTCGGCTGCCATCAACGCATGACCGCCGGTCCGGTGCGCACCGGGTTGCGGCTGCCCGGCGCGCGCCGGGAGGAGCGGCGCGAGCGGGCGCGGGCCGAGGCCGTGGCCGAGCGCTTCGGCCTTGCCGGCCTGCTCGCGCGACCGGTGGCGCACCTGTCCTACGGCGACCGGAAGCGGGTCGACCTGGCCCGGGCGATGTGCGCCGAGCCGCGGCTGATGCTGATCGACGAGCCGGTCGCCGGGCTCAACGCGACCGAGACCGGGACCGTCGCCGAGCTGATCCGCCGGGTGCGGGACGAGGCCGGCGTCACGGTCGTCCTCGTCGAGCACGACATGCCGATGGTCATGCGCCTGGCCGACCGGATCACCGTCCTGGACTTCGGCCGATGCATCGCCGACGGTACCCCGGCGGAGATCCAGGACGACCCCGACGTGCTGCGCGCGTACCTGGGGGTCCCGGCATGACCCAGCTGCTGTCGATGCTCGTCACCGGGCTGTCCACCGGCGCGATCTACGCGCTCGTCGCGCTGGGCCTGGTGCTGTTGTACAAGGCCGCCGGGGTGGTGAACTTCGCGCACGGTTCGCTGCTGCTCCTCGGCGCCTACGTGACCGCGCGAACCTGGGAGCCGCTCGGGTTCCCGATCGCCGCCGGCCTCGGCGTGCTCGCCGCGGCCGGCGGGGCCCTGCTGGTACAGCGGCTGCTCGCCCATCCGATGCGCGACGCCGCACCGGTCGAGCTCGCCATCATGACCATCGGGGTGGACATCCTCCTCGCCACCGAACTGAACCGGCGGATGGGGCCGGACATCATCGTGCTCGGCCATCCGTGGGGCGGCTCGGCCGTTCGGATCGGTGATGTCGCGGTACCGGCCAACCGCATCATCGCCCTCGGCGTCGCCGCCGTCATCATCACGCTGTTCCTGCTCGCGTTCCGCCTGACCGACTGGGGCGCCGCGATGCGGGCGGCGGCCGAGGACCAGGAAGCCGCGGCACTGGTCGGCGTCCGGCTGCGGCGCGTCGTCACGGTGAGCTGGCTGCTCGCCGGGGCCCTGGCCGCCGTCGCCGGGATCTTCCTGGCCGGGTCCCCGACCCCCGGGCTGACGCCGGCTGTCGGCGTCATCGCGTTGCGGGCGCTGCCCGCCGCCATCCTCGGCGGGCTCGACTCGACCACCGGCGCGCTCGTCGGCGGCCTCGTCGTCGGCGTCACCGAGTCGCTCGCGGCCGGCTACCAGGACGAGCTGGCCGTGCTCGGACGGGGCTTCGACCAGGTCGTGCCGTACCTGGTGATGATCGTGGTCCTGCTGCTCCGGCCGGCGGGGCTCTTCGGCACCCGGGCGGCGTCCCGTGTCTAGGCCGGGCGCGCACGCCGGCCGCGCCGTCGCCGCGTGGTCGGTCATCGGGCTCGTGGTCCTCGTCGCGCCGTACTACCTGGACGAGTTCTGGCTCCAGCTGGGTGTCACGGTGGCGGCGGCCGGCGTCGGCGCCATCGGGCTGACGCTGCTCACCGGCACGGCCGGTCAGCTGTCGCTCGCGCACGGATTCTTCCTCGGCGTCGGCGCGGTCACGTACTGCGTCCTCGCTGCGCCCGCCGGCGGCGACCTGGCCGGCCTCGGCCTGCCCACACCGGTCGCCGCACTGGCCGGGGTGGTGCTGGCCGGCCTGGCCGGGCTCGCGTTCTCCCCGATCGCCGCCCGGCTGCGCCACATCTATCTCGGTATCGCCAGCATCGCGCTGGTGTTCCTCGGTGAGCACGTCCTCAACGTCGCGGAGCCGCTCACGGGCGGGTTCAACGGACGGCTCACCCCCGATCTCGTCGGCGACACCGTCACCGTCGTCGCCGACGTGCCGTTCGGCGAGTACGAGAAGCTCTGGTACGTCGGCGGCGCCACTCTCGTACTGGCCGCGGTGTACGCACGCAACCTCGTCGCCGGTCGCGTCGGGCGGGCGCTCGTGCTCGTGCGCGACAGCGAGCCGGCGGCCGCGGCGGTCGGCATCCATGTCCAGTCGTACAAGGCCCTCGCGTTCGTGATCTCGTCCATGTACGCCGGCCTCGCCGGTGTCCTCAACGCCGTCGCGATCGGCAGCATCGCGCCCCAGTCCTTCGCCCTGGACGTCTCGGTGCTGTACCTCGTGATGGTCGTGATCGGCGGGCTCGGCTCCATCGGTGGCGCGGTCTTCGGTGCCGCCGTGGTCACCGCACTGCCCGTCCTGCTGCAGGAGTACGCGTCCGACCTGCCCTTCCTTGCCCAGCCGGGCAGCGGTGGCATCACCGCCGGCCACGCCGCCCGGTACACGTTCGGCATCGCCGTCATCGCGGTGGTGCTCGTCCGCGCGACCGGAACCAAGCGCCTCCACTTCCGTCAGACACCCCCCAGGAGTCCTCATGAACAGCACCAGCCGCCTGCTGGCGGTCGCCGTAGCGGCGACGCTCAGCCTGGCCCTGAGCGCGTGCAGCGGGAAGGCCAACCAGGCGAGCTCCGGCTCGACCGGTGACCTCAAGACCGACCTCGGCGTCACCGGCAACCGGATCAGCCTCGGTGTGCTCACCGACCTGACCGGGCAGTTCGCACCGCTGGCCACGGAACTGACAAATGCCGAGAAGTTGTACTGGGAGGAGCGCAACGCCGCGGGCGGAGTCTGCGACGGCCGCTACCAGGTCGACCTCGACGTCCGCGACCACGGATACAACGTGCAGAACTCGGTCTCGCTCTACGCGAGCATGAAGACCAAGAACCTGGCCTTCGAACAGATCCTCGGCTCGCCCATGAACGCGGCGCTCTCGGCCGACATCCAGAAGGACGGCATCGTCACCCTGCCGGCCAGCTGGGCGCCGGTCCTGCTGAAGAACCCGCTCATGACGGTCGTCGGCGCGACCACCGACCTCGAGGTGGTGAACCTGCTCGACTACCTGCTCGACCAGAAGCAGCTCACCACCGGCGACGCGATCGGCCACATCTACTTCGAGGGCGAGCTCGGCGAGAGCGGCCTCATCGGCTCCAAGAAGGTCGCCGCCGCGCACAACCTCAAGCTGGTCGAGGCGAAGATCAAGCCCACCGACACCGACATGACCGCCCACGTCACCACGATGAAAGCGCAGGGCGTCAAGGCCATCGTCATGTCCACCAGCAGCGGGCCGCTCGCCTCCGCGGCCGCCGTGGCCTCGGCCCAGGGCATGCAGGTCCCGTTGCTGGGCAATACGCAGACGTTCGCCCCCGGCACGTTGAAGACGCCCGGCGGCGCCTACCTGAAGGCCCACTTCCTCGGCGCCCAGCCGGTCTCGCCGTTCGACCAGGCGGCCTCGAAGGCGATCCTGGACAAGTACCTCAAGAAGTTCGCCGGCACCAACCCGACGCTGCAGATCTCGTACGGATGGGCGCGCGCCGACGTCATGCGGCAGCTGCTGGAGCGCGCGTGCGCGGCGCACGACCTGACCCGGCAGGGGCTGGTGAAGGCCCGGCAGTCGCTGGCCAAGGTCGACACCGGCGGGCTGGCCCCGGTGCTGGACTACACCACCGCGGGCGCGCCGCCGACCTACGAGTCGTACCTCATGAAAGCCGGCGACGCCCCGGGCGGCCTGACCCTGGAGAAGGGCCCGTACCGAGGGGCCGACGCCACGTAACGGCCGAGCCGAAGTCAATCAATTCCACACGGCCCGGCCTGTTCAGGCCGGGCCGGGCGACCCGGAGAGTGCGGGCCAGCTCCCGCCGTTGCTCGTCACAGCCGGTGACACAACGAACGACGTCACGGTCGAGTACACCGCCGGCGACCACCACCGCAGCGACGGGCCGCTTTTCGCCGGCACCGGCAGGGCGGCCGAGGCGATCCGTGATGCGAGCATGCACCGCCGGGCCGAGCGGGAGGCGGCGGCTCAGTGGAGGTCGGTCGGGGTCGTTCCGTGCGCGATCACCAGCCGGCGGCTGCTGATCCGGGACGGCGAGCGGCAGTGGCAGGCGTACCCGCTGGACACCCTGGTCTCGCTGACCCCGGACGTACAGACGTCGGCACTGGAGCTCGCCTTCGAGAACAGCGCATCCGTGCGGCTGCGCGGCCCGTGGGTGCCGTGGCTCACGGTGGTGATCAGCACGCTGCAGTTCGCACGGCCGTGGCCGCCGGGCTTCCCGCTGCCGACCGGCGACGGCCCCCGTTAGCGGCCAATGCCATTCCGTCCATCCGCGCCGCCATACACGGGGTCTCAGTGAGGGTTGATACGTGGACGAGGATCCGCCCGTCGAGTCGGTTGCTGTCGGGGCCGGTGCGCAAGGCGTTCAGGTCGGCGACAACAACACTCAGTACAACGTCATCATGGCCCAGGCTCGAGCCGGTTGGCCGCATCGGGTCGGCGCGGTCCCGCCGCTGGCCGACTGTTGGCAGCAGCGCACGCCCGACCTCGATCTGCACGCCGCGGCCACCGCCGGCATCGCGCCGGAAAATCCGTCCTGCCAGGTACTGACCGGCATGGGCGGAACGGGCAAGACGCAGCTTGCCGCCGCGTTGGCGCATCGCGTCTGGCGAGACGGTGAGGTGGACCTGCTGGTGTGGGTCACGGCCGAGTCCCGGTCGAAGAATCGTCCCCGTCGGGCTGTTCACGTTGGACGATGCGCGCATGTACCTGCGCCAGAAGCTGGCCGGAACTCCGTGGCTGATGGACGGCGCCGACGACCTCGCGTCCGATCTCGGGTACCTGCCCCTCGCGCTCGCACAGGCCGCCGCATTTCTGCTGGACCGGGAGCTTACCTGCGCAGAGTACCGCGTGCGGTTCGCTGACGAGCGGCGACGCCTCGCCGACCTCGTCCCGGAGTCGAGTGCACTGCCGGATGAGTATCAGTACACGATCGCCGTGACCTGGTCCATCTCCATCGAACTGGCCGACCGTCTGCGCCCGGCGGGCTTGGCCAGGCCGTTACTCGAAGTGGCTTCCCTGCTGGAGCCGAACGGGATGCCGCTGGAGATCTTCGCCGCCCCCAGCCTGGCCGCGTATCTGGCCGACCGCCGCGGAGGTCGCCATGGTCGCCCAAGCCGCGACGACATCCTCGACGCCTTGCATGCCCTGCATCGGCTCAGTCTCGCCAACTTCGACCGCGACGCGCGCATGATCCGGGTGCACTCGCTCGTCCAGCGGGCGGTCCGCGAGGCCACGCCGACCACGCGTCAACCTTCCTCCGCCACAGCCGCGGCGGACGCTCTGCTCGCCACGTGGCCCGCCTTCGATGTGGATTGGAGCCGCGTCCAGGCATCGCAAGGCTGCGCCGTCGTGCTGCGCGCCGTGGCGCGCAGGTGGCTGGAGCCGGCTCATCCGGTCCTGTTTCGAGCCGCCCACAGCATCGGCACCACCGGCCAGGCCAGCAAGGCGGTCGAGTTTCTGACGGCACTGCTTGAACTCGACGACGAGGCGCCGATCGATGCCGGTGATGCCTTGGCGTTGTGCGTCAACCTCGGATACTGGAGTGGACGATCCGAGGAGGACGTCGACGGTGCCGCCCATTCCGTCCGCATCTGCGAAATCTTTGCCGACGAGTGCCTGCAGGCATTGGGCCAGGACGACGTGCGCACGCTTGCCGCGAAGAACAATCTGGCGCACTGGAAGGGCCGGGCCGGCGACGTCGGCGGTGCGATCGAGCTCCTGACCCGCTTGTCGCAGGAAGCGGCCGGAACAGTCGCCGCCGACCCGGGCCTGGCACTGACCGTGGACGCGAACCTCGCATTCTGGCGGGGCGTCTCGGCCGGGTTCGGCAATGTCGCGGACACGCTCGAGCTGCAATTGCGGCGATGCCTGCAACGCGTCGGATCCGACGATGCCATCGCTCAGGTCATATGTGGCAACCTCGCCTACGCGCAAGCCCTGGCCGGAAACCCGGCACGTGCGGTGGAGCTCGCTGAAGCGCTGGTCAGCGTGCGCACACGACTCTTGAGCCCGGACCATTTGGACACCTTGAAGATACGCACCTTCCAGGCCGAGTGGCGCGGGTGGTCGGGCGACGCCCACGGCGCTCGGCGCGCCTTCGAGCGACTGCTGAGCGACTACCGGCGAATCAAGGGAACCGATGACCACGACGCGTTGGAGGTCGCGGCCTACCTTGCGATCTGGGAAGCGGCGACCGGCGACCTCGAAGGTGCAATTCACCGGCTGGAGCAGGTGGTGGATCGGCAACAACCAACCGGCACCGTGGGGTACGCGCTCGCGGTAGCCACCGACAACCTGGCCTCCTTGAAGAGTAGGGCGCCGCACGCCGCTCGGGGTGATCGCGACATCCGCGACGAGTGCGCCGACGGCTGGCGGATGGCGACGGCGCAGATCGGCAGGCTCGCAGCCGGTCAGCATCTGACTCCCGCACCGCCGACCATCGCCTGCGGCCCGGACGAGGTGCAATACGGTGCGCTCTACGCATTCGCGCATGCGTTCCACTCCCGGGCGATCGAATATTCGACGTACGGGATGGCGATCGATGGCCTTCGGTGGGGCAATCTCACGATGGCGTTGGCGGACGTGCTGGCGGAGGACGTTCGACGGAAAGCACAAGCATTCGCGGAGGCGCAGTGGCGCCCGCTCGGTCCAGTGTCGATCGCCTTGACGAACCGGCGTGTACTGCTGAAGATCGGCTCGGAGTGGAGCTCCTGGTTTTTGGCCCACCTCGTGTCGATGGAGCCGATGGACGACAACTGGTCACTGACGTTGTACTTCGAGGGCACATCCGCAGTGATGCTCACCGGACCTTACGTTCCATGGCTCACCGCAGCGATCTCCACACTCGTCTTCGCAACAACCTGGCCGAACGGATACGCACCGCCGTCGCCGAACGGCGTGCCAAACCCGCTCGGCGACGACTGGCTTGACCTCAAGACCCTCCGGCACTTCACGTTCTGAGCGGCGGAGCCCTCCGGCGACGCTCAGGAGCGCGGCCGCTCAGACCGGGACGGCGTCACCGGCTGGACGGTACGACCTTCCACGCGATGGCGGCCGAGACGAGCAGCAGCACCGCGGCGATGATCGACGTGAGCTGCATGCTGTGCGCGAAGGCGTCCCGGGCGCCGGCGAGAATCTGGGCCTGCGGCCCGGCTCCGGTCAGGGCGTGCGTGCCGGCCGCCAGTGACTCGGTGACGGCCCGGCGGCCCGGCTCCGGCAGGCCGCTCAGGTCCGGCAGGCGGCCGCGGTAGAAGACGGTGTGCAGGGTGCCGAGCAGCGCGATGCCCAGCGCCACACCGAGTTCGTAGGACATTTCGGAGATCGCCGAGGCGGCCCCGGCCCGTTCGCCGGGCACGGCGCTGAGGATGGCGTCGGTGGCGGCGGTGTACGCGATACCGACGCCGAGGCCGATCACCACCAGGGCCAGCGCCAGGCCGACGTACCCCCGAGACCCTTCGGCCACGGCGAGCAGGCCGAAACCGGCCGCGGTGAACAGCAACGACGCACCCAGGGCGTTGCCGACACCGAGGCGGGTGATGACACGCACGGCCACGACGACCACCGCGATCGAGGCGACGGTGCCCGGAAGTTCCCGGAACCCGGCCTGCAGAGGCGAGTAACCGCGGACGAGCTGCAGGTACTGCGAGAAGAAGAACAGCAGGCCGCTGAAGGCGAACACGGCGACCATCGACGCGAGCACCGTGCCGGTGAACGCCCGGCTGGCGAAGAGCGTGACGTCGACCAGCGGCGTCCGCAGGGTGCGCTGCCGGCGCACGAAGACCACCGCGGCGACGATGCTGCCGGCGACGGCGAGCAGGCCGGCGGCGTCGATGCCGGTACTGGCCGCCTGTTTGACCGCCCACACCAGCGGCACGATCGCGGCGACCGACAGCGCCGCGCTGGCCAGGTCGAACCGTCCCGGATTCGGGTTGCGGGACTCGGGCACCACCAGCGCGACGCTGACGAGGACCAGCAGCATGATCGGCAGGTTGATGACGAAGACCGACCCCCACCAGAAGTGCTCGAGCAGGACGCCGCCCACCAGCGGGCCCAGCGCCGCGCCGCCGGAGGCGCCGGCCGACCACACCGCGACCGCACGGGTGCGCTGCTTCGGATCGGTGAAGATGTTGCGCACGATCGACAGCGTCGACGGCATGACGGTGGCTCCGGCCACCCCGAGCAGCGCCCGGGTGGCGATCAGCCAGCCCGCGGTCGGCGCCAGAGCCGCCAGTAGCGAGGCGGCACCGAAGACGGCGGTGCCGGCCAGCAGCAGACGCTTGCGCCCGATCCGGTCGGCCAGCGTGCCCATGCTGATGAGCAGGCCGGCCAGCGCGAAGGAGTAGGCGTCGCCGATCCACAACACCTGCGTCGAGCTGGGGGCCAGCTCGGCGGTGAGCGCGGGCAGCGCCAACGCCAGCACTGTCGCGTCCACCGCCAGCAGCGTCACCGCCAGGGCGAGTGCGGCCAGGGCCGCCCACTCCCGGGCCCCGGCCTTGGCGATCACCGGCACCTCGACCGGAGCAGGCATGCACGTCGTCATGCCTCGACGTTACCGACCATGTGGTCGGCAGTGCAAACCATATGGTCAGTTCGTACACTGTGAGCTCGGACGCGCAACAGCCGTCGGACGATGCCATCAGGGGGTACGGGTGCAGGGTCGGGAGCGGGACACTGCCAGGACGCGCAGGGTCGTCCTCGACGCCGCCACGGAAGTCGTCGGCAAGCGCGGCTCCGGGGCCAGCGTCGACGCGATCGCCCAGGCCGCCGGGGTCTCCAAGGGCGGGCTCCTGCACCACTTCAAGTCGCGCGAGCAACTGCTGCTCGCCCTGGCCGAAGACCTCGCCGAGCAGTTCCGGGCCGCGGTGCACGCCGCCGTCGACCCCCGCGACAACGCGCCCGGCCGGCTGGTGCGCGGCTACGTCAACGCCACCTTCGACGACCTGCTCGACGGCTCCGCCGCCTCCGAGCACGCCGTCCTCGTCGCCACACTCGCCACCGCACCCGGCGTCGCCCAGGTACTGCGCCGAGACACCCAGCAGTGGGTCGAGGCCTTCGAAGCCGACGGCCTGCACCCGCAGCGCGTCCTGCTGATCGTCCGGGCGGCCGACGGCGCGTCCATCGCCGGGCTGTCCGAGGGCGGCACCGATCCGGAGGAGATGGAACAGTCCCGGCAGCTGCTCCTCGCCCTCAGCCGGCAGGAAGGCCCGCTCATCGACCTCTGAAGAAGGCGCACCCCGCCCACCCTCGCCGGGGTCGGGTCGGTCGCCGAGCTGACCGCCGCCGGCTACCTGGAGCGCGGCGCGGACCCCGGCATCGGCGAGGCGCGCCCCGGCCGGGTCACAGGAGGTCGAACTGCTCCCACTGGCCGATCGCCGTGCGGTTGGCGATGAGCGGGGCGGCGCCCGCGTTCTCCGCGCACACGTACCGGCCGTCGGCGGCGGCCTGGAGGCTGACGGTGCCGTTGGCGTTCTGGATCACCTTGAACGTCTCCCACGGTCCGACCGCGGTGCGGCTGGCGATGAGCGCGGCCGCGCCCGCGTTCTCCGCGCAGACGTACCGGCCGTTGATCCGGGCCCGCAGCGCGATGTTGCCGCCGCCGAGGTCGATGCGGTCGAACTGCTCCCACGACTGGGCCGTGGCCGCGTTGGCCAGCAGGGAGGAGGCGCCGGCGTCGCGGGCCGAGACGAAGAGGTTGTTCGCCCGGGCGCGCAGCGAGACCACACCGGTCGGGGCCGCCACCACCGGCTGGGTCGGACGCACCGCGGTCAGCGGGGTCTGGCCCTTGAACATGCGGCCGCCGTCGGCGGTGATGCGCAGGTAGTAGTCCGAGGAGCAGGCCACGCCGTCGGCGTCGAGGGCCGGGTGGCCGAAGTCGGCCGGCTGCATCGAGGCGTTCTCGGCCGTCTTGGCGATCTGGTTGCCCTCGTTGAACTCGTCGAACATGGACACGTAGAGGCCCTGGGCGCCGAGCCGGGTCATGTTGTAGATGTGGTGCCAGTAGAAGTCGCCGTGGGCGCGGGCGCCGGCGGACAGGTCGCCGGGCATGACGCACGGCTGGTAGTCGATGCCGCGGGCGTTGCAGTCGGCCTGGTCGCCGACGTTGGCGTTGTTGTAGTACGAGTCCAGGCCCGCGATGTCGCCGGTCCGGCCGACCATCCAGGGCGAGATCATGTTGAACGCGTGGTAGACGTCCAGGAAGCCCGGGCGGGAGTCGTTCACGCCGGTGCGCCACCACGTCGGCACGCCGCCGATGACGTAGCAGCCCTGCGCCTTGAACCAGTTGATGACGTCGAGGCACGGCGCCGGGGTGAACGGGCGGCCGGCGTCGCTGAAGCCGAAGCCCCAGATGCACACCACCGGCTTGCCGTTCTGGCGGGCGTAGGCGGGCGAGGACGTGTAGGCCGACATCTTCGCCGACCAGTCGGTCTTGAGCTCCGACTGCATGTTCGTCCAGCCGGTGACGTCGTACATGATGTAGAACTTCCGCCCGGTCGCCTCGGCCGCCTGGCGGACCTTCGCGGTCATCGCGTCGCGGGTCGGGCCCTCGCCCCCGAACGGGTTGAACCGCTGCAGCGCGGCGGTGTCGACGCCGTACTGCTGCATCCACCTGAAATGCGTGTCGACCGTCTGCTGGTCGTAGGAGGAGAACAGCCGGGCCGGCTGGCCGTTGCCCAGGTTGGCGTAGGCCGTCGGGTACCCCTTGGTGAACTCCCGCATGTCCGGCCACGACACGATCGTGGTGTTGCTCGCCGACGGGGCCTGGCCGCCGTTGCGGCTCCAGTGCCACCACTGGTTGATCGGCGCACCGTCGCCCGGGCAGGCGAACCAGCCCTGGTAGCCGACGGCGATCTTGCCGACCACGTCACCGGGGGCGCTGGCCGCTTCGGCGGTGCCCACGGAGAGGTAGCCGGCCGCGCCCAGGCCCGTGGCGGCGAGCCCGGACGCGAGCACCTGACGTCGAGTGAGACTCATGAGGTTCCTTTCGGCGCGGTACAGGAGCGCGCCGATCGCACCTGCTGGGTCGATTGCCTCCGAATGTCACCGACGTCGATGCGTCTTGTCAACTTTTTCATCCGATGATTCGGTACCGAATCAAGAAATAAAGACCTTTTAAGGTATCCACCGGCCTAATTGATCGGATCTGAGCCTCGAGGGAAGTCGGATGCGGGTCCGGAGTGACCGGGTCAGGGCGGTGAAAGCGTCCTGAAAGCTTGATTTGGCAACGTCCCTCCCGTCAGTGATCCGATTCACCGGTACACGGGAGGAAGCACAGCGTGCGATTGGGAAGAATCGCGGCGATGGTCGCCGCGGCGGTCATGGTGAGCGTGACGGTATTCGCGCCGGCGGCGCACGCCGACACGGTGCAGCAGTGGGAGACCCGCTGGAACACCGGGTGCCTGTCGTCGGGCACGGCTCGGGTGGTGTACGTCGAACGGGACTGCAACCCGATGGACGCCCGCCAGCGCTGGCACATGCGGTACTACGCCGACGGCACCGTCCGGTTCATGAACGAGTACACCACCATGTGCCTCGACGACAGCGAGTACGGCGTGCGCGGCTGGGGCTGCAACGACCTGGCCTACCAGAAATGGAAGGTCAACGGCTGGGGCAACGGCTGGTACGAGCTGCTGAACCAGTACACCCACCATTGCCTGGACGTCAGCGAGTACGGCGTGCGGGACGTCGGGTGCAACGGGATGACGTACCAGCAGTGGAAGGTGTGGTGACGGGCTCAGACCCCCGCGATCGCCGCCTCCAGCGCCGGAACCCGCGGGTCAGATAGCTCGCGCATCGCCTCCAGGGCGGTTCGCCAGCAGCCGCGGGCCATCTTCGGATGGCCCGCGGCGAGCAGCGTGTCGCCCAGGTCGACGAGCAGGTTGGCCTCCTGGCGGAGGTGGCCGAGCCGGCTCAGCGTGGCCGCGGCCAGCCGCAGCGAGCGGACCGACTCGGCGTAGCGGCCGGCGGCGGCGTAGGCCCGGCCGAGGTTCTGCTCGTTCCAGGCGCCGATCTCGGTCTCGCCCAGCTCGTGGAACAGCTCGGCGGCCCGGCGGTGGCACTCGACGGCCCGGTCGTACTCGCCGAGGGCGACGTTGGCCATGCCGAGGTTGTCGAGGTTCAGCGCCACCCCACGGCGGTACCCGTCCCGCTCGCACATCTCCTGCGCGGCCCGGCACAGCTCGCGCCCGTACGCCGGGTCGCCGACGCTGATGCGCGTCAGGCCCAGGTTGCCCAGCGCCATCGCCTCGCCGTAACGGTTGCCCATCGAGCGGAAGCGGACCAGCGCCCGGGCGAAGCAGTCCTCGGCCCGTGCGAAGTCTCGGCGGTCCAGCAGGATGCAGCCGAGGGAGTTCCGGGTGTACCCCACCCCGGCCCGCTCCTCCGCGAGCTCGGCGGCCCGCACCGCCGCCTCGATGAACTCGACGCCGTCGCGCCATGGAATCCGCCGGTCGAGGAACGTCGTCATCGCGATCGCGATGCGCCAGGCGTACCCGGGCCGGCCGTGCGCCGCCGCCCACACCACGACGGCCCGCAGTCCGTCGTACTCCTCCTCGAACCACGCCATCGCCGCGGCCTGGTCAGCGAAGGTCCGCGGCGCCGTACGGGGCATGTAGGGGACGAGAAAGTCGCGCAGGCGGTTGGGCATCAGGGTCGTGTCCGCGCTGACCGCGGTGTGCAGGTACCACTCCAGCAGCCGGGTCGTCGCCGCTTCGTCGCCGGGCCGTTCGGCGGCGTACAGGCGGATCAGGTCGTGCAGCTCGTAGCGGTCAGGTCGCGGCTGCTGCACCATGTGCGCCGCCACGAGCTGGTCGAGGGCGCGCTTGGCCTCGGCCGGCGGCCGGTCGGCCAGGGCCGCGGCGGACTCCAGCCCGATGGTGCCGGCCGGGTGCCGGCCGAGCCGGTCGAGCATCGCCGCCGCGTCCGGGCCGAGCGCCTGGTACGACCACGACAGCGCGGCCCGCAGGTCCGTGTGCGGGTCGCCCTCGCCGGCCCCGAAGTTGTCCAGCCGGGCCTTCTCGTCCTGCAGGGCGTGTACCACCTCGGCGAGACTGCCGGCCCGGTGCGCGCGTTCGGCGACGATGGCCAGTGCCAGTGGCAGCCCGGCGCACAGCTCGATGAGCCGGGCGGCGGCGCCGGGCTCGGCGGCCAGCCGGTCGGCCGGGATCGCGGCCGAGAGCAGCCCGGCCGACTCGCCCGCCGACAGCCGGTGCAGGGTCACGCGGTGCGCCCCGTCCCGGATGGACAGCCCGCGCAGCTGGCTGCGGCTGGTGACGATCACAAGGCCGCCGGAGCCGGGCAGCAGCGCGCGCACCTGATCGGCGTCGCGGGCGTTGTCCAGCACGAGCAGGACCCGCCGGCCGGCGAGGGTCGTGCGCAGCAGGGCGGCCCGCTCCTCGACCCCGGGCGGGATGAGGTCGCCGGCCACCCACAGCCCTCGCAGCAGCGTGGCCAGCGCGGCCGCCGGGGTGACCGGCTCGCCCGGGCCGTAGCCGTTGAGGTTGAGGTAGAGCTGCGCGTCGGGGTATCGCTCGGCGACGCGGTGTGCCCAGTGCACGGCCAGGGTCGTCTTGCCGGTGCCGGGCGCGCCGTCGAGGGCGACGATGGCGGTGGGGCTCTGGTCGGTCCCGCACAGCCGGTCCAGCTCGGCCAGCTCGGCTTTCCGCCCGCTGAAGCGGGCGATGTCGTGCGGAAGCTGCCGGGGCCGCGGGCCCTCGGCCGTCGGTGTCGCGGCCGGCTCCTGCAAGATCGAGCGGTGCAGGTGCTGCAGCTCCGCGCCCGGATCGATGCCGAACCCCTCCCGCAGGGTCGTGCGAATCCGGGTGTACGCGTCCAGGGCCTCGGCCCGCCGGCCCGACCGGTGCAGGGCGACGATGAGCCGGTGCCACAGCGACTCGCGGGTCGGGTGGCCGTCGGCGAGGCCGCGCAGCTCGGCGACCAGCCGGTCGGGGGGCCCGGCGTCGAGCTCGAGGTCGATGCGGCGCTCGGTGGCGGCGAACCACTCCTCGTCGAGGCGGGGAATGATCTCGCGATCCAGCCAGACCGACTCGACGCCGGTGAACGGCCGGCCCCGCCACAGTGCCAGGGCCGCACGCAGCAGCCGGAGCTCCTCGTCATGTCCGGCGCCGTCGCGGGACCGGCGCATCAGCTCGCGGAACCGGTGCAGGTCGAAGTCGTCGAGCGGGACATCGAGCTGGTAGCCGCCGCGCGCGGCCGCGGTCTGGATCAGGTCGCGGCCGAGAAGCCGTCGCAGCCGGGTGACGTAGGTGCACGGTGCCACGCACGCTGGCGGGCTCGCCCTCGGGCCACAGCCGCTCGGCGAGCGCCTCGATCGTCACCGGCCGTCCGGCGGAGAGCAGCAGCGCGACCAGCAGGATGCGCAGCCGCCCCGGCGGCACGAGCACGTCGCCGGCCTCCCACGGGCCGAGCACCCTGAACCGCACGGTGGTCAAGCATAGACGCCGGCGTTACGTACTGTGTCGATGCGTACGGGCTTGACAGACGCGTGACAGGATCATGAAAGTCCGCCGCCCTACTGTCCCGGGGCATGTCCCCTCGAACTCGACGAATGTCACGAATACTCATCCGGGCCGGGGTCGCGCTCATCGCGGTGGCGGCGACACTGACGTTCGCGGCCGCGCCGGCCCGGGCGGCCGCGGGCAACACCAACATGACCCCGGTGGCGACACTCTGGGCGGAGTGCCTCGACATCGGCTCGAACGCGCCCGGAACTCCTGTCGGCCTGTTCGGCTGCAATCGAGCCGCCCTCAGCCAGGAATGGTGGTGGAACTGCTCGCAGCCGAACTCGATGTGCCTGGTCAGCTCCGCCTCCAGCGGCTACAGCCAGTGCTGGGACCTGCGCTCCTACGCCACCGGCTCGAATGTCATCCTGAACTACTGCAACTCGTCCCTGGCCAGCCAGCGCTGGACCATCAGCGCCAACAAGATTGTCAGCGCGGGCAGCAACGGCCGGATGTGCCTGGACCTGCGCTCCTACGATGCGCGCACGCTGGTCGGGCTGAACGCGTGCAGCGACGGGCTGGCCAGCCAGAGATGGTTCTGGCGCACGACCTCCTGACGGCGGCGCAACCGTAGCCGGCCCACGGCGTGGATCGGCTCACGGAAGTCAGGCGACAGGCAACCGGCATCGGGTGGGCCGGTCCGCACCGGCGACGTACGGCGCGGGCGGCTCACCCGAGACCCGTACCGCCGGCCAGCACCCGGTGGGCCAGGCTGGTCAGCGTCGCCACCTCGTCCGCGGTCAGCGGGGCGAAGAACTCAGCCGTCACCTCGGCCACGATCTCGTCCGCCTCGGCCAGCTCGTCCCGGCCCCGCGGCGTGACGGCCAGGATGTAACGACGCCGGTCGGTGGCGTCCCGGGTGCGCGAGACCAGTTCCTGCGCCTGGAGATGGTCGACGACCGTCACCATGTCCGCGCGATCCACGCCCAGCCGTTCGCAGACCTGCTGCTGCGACAGTGGCGCGAACTCCGCGATGCACGCCAGCACGGCGTAATGGTGCAGGTTCAGCCCCCGCTCGGCGAGCCGGGGCGCGATCATCCGCTTGGCGTCGCCGTGCACCCGGCCGAGCAGCCACGTCGGCCATTGCCGCAGCCGCGCCGGGACCTCGTCGATCGACCTGGGCTCCATGGGCATCCCACCACGATAGTCGAAACCGCGGGTTGAGTTAATCATTGGTGACTCCTACTATTGGCGCTGCCCGCAATGAACACCTGCGGTTCGCGCTCGATGCCGGAGGACTGATGTCACAGGTCGAGACCCCCACGGCGGTCACCACCCCGCCCCCGATTCCGGCCGCCGTCTGGCGGCTGGCCGTCGTGATCGTGTTCGGCGCCTTCATGTCCACTTTGGACACCTCCGTGGTCAACGTCGGGCTGGATCGGATGGCGCACAGCCTGGATGCGCCGCTCGCCACCACGCAGTGGGTGGCCAGCGGCTACCTGCTGGCGCTCGCCGCGGCCATGCCGGTGACCGGCTGGCTGACCCGGCGGGTAGGAGCCCGGCCGGTATGGCTGGCGGCGCTGGCGAGCTTCACCCTGATCTCCGGCGCCTGCGTGCTCGCGGGGAACATGAGCGAGCTGATCGTGCTGCGGATCCTGCAGGGCGTGGCGGGCGGCGTACTGGTGCCGGCCGGGCAGATCATCCTCGGGCGCGCCGCCGGTCCGGCGCGGATGGGGCGGGTGATGAGCACGGTCGGCATCGCCGTGGTGCTCGCCCCGGTAGTCGGGCCGGTGCTGGGCGGGCTGCTCATCAACGTGTCCTGGCGCTGGCTGTTCGCGATCAACCTGCCGATCGGAGCGGTCGGCCTGATCGCCGGGCTGCGCCGGATCCCGCGGCAGCCGCCGGCCGGCACCGGCCGGCTGGATCTGATCGGCGTGGTGCTGTCCGGCGCCGGTCTGTCCCTGTTCACCTACGGCGTCATCGACGCCAGCCAGCGGGCCGGCCTGGACTCGGCCGGTGCGATCGGCGGCCTGGCCGGCGGGGCGCTGGCACTGACCGTGTTCGCGGTGCGGGCGCTGCGGATCCCGGCCCCGCTGCTCAACCTGCACCTGTGGCGCAACCGGGGCTTCAGCGCCGCGTTGGCGGTCGGCTTCTTCGGCGGTGGCGCGCTGTTCGGCGTGCTTGTACTGATGCCGCTGTACTTCGAGATCCAGCGGGGCCAGAGCACGGTGGCAACCGGCCTGCTCATGATCGGCCAGGGCGTCGGCGCGGCCATCACGATGCCGTTGGCCGGCCGCCTGACCGACCGGTTCGGCGGCGGCATCGTCAGCCTGGCCGGGCTGTCGATCACCGCGATCAGCATCGTGCCGCTGGCGCTGATGGGCGCGCACACCAGCCTGGTCGCGGTCGAGGCCGTGATCGTCCTGCTCGGAGTCGGCCTGGGCTTCAGCCTCATGCCCGCGGCGGCCGCCGCCTACGGCGCGATCTCACCCGACCAGCTGGCCGACGCGACACCGCAGCTCAACGCCGTGCAGCGCGTCGGCGGTTCGATCGGCACCGCGCTCTGCGTCGTCGTGGTCAGCCGGGGCCTGGCCGCACACCACGCGCCGGTGACCGCCTTCCACGCGGGCCTGTGGTTCCTGTTCGCGGCCACCGTGCTGGCGTTGCTGCCGGCGGCGGTACTGACGCGGGTGCTCCGGCGCCCGCCGGCCCGCTGATCCGAGGCCCTTCCGGTCCGGCCGGCGGCGCGGCGTCCCGCGCCGCCGGCTCCCGGCCGCTCGACGCCCGACCGGCCGGCGGAACCTAGCCCTTCGCCGCCCGGGGTTCGTGGTCGCCTTGCACGGCGTTGATCTGCTGCCACTCGGTCATCCGGAAGAAGAGGGTCCGGTTGACGGCGTCGGCCGTCGACGTGTCCTGCCGCGTGGCGACCGAGGCGATCAGGGCGCGGACCAGGTCCGTGGTGGCCGACCCGAGCATGGACAGAGCCGGGCCGGGCGTCAGAGCGTCGACCACCGCCGGGAGGTCGCGCAGGTGCTGCCGGGCCATCGGGTACAGCGGGCTGGACTCCAGCCGGGGAATCGCCGAGCGCACCGCGTCCACGCTGAGACCGAGGTAGCGGTAGTCGAGGATCACCGCCTGGTTCGTGGAGTGGCCGTCGACGAAGAACGCGTACGGTGAGGTCAGGTCGACCAGCTGCAGCTCGCCGAGGCGGTCGCTGCGCGCGGTGTCGCGGTGCTCCAGGCGTACCGATCCGGAACGCGGCAGTCCGAGCGATATCTGCTCCGGATCGTCGGAGCGCTGGTGCCGGCCGGTCCTCGACATCCGGTGCCCGTCGGTCACCGTGTGCAGCAGGGCCGCGCCGGGCGCCAGGGCCCAGTTGCTGATGCGGCAGCGCGAGCCGGGTGGCGCCGATACGGTCGCCCGCGCACCGGCGGTGGACAGCGCCGCACACAGCGCGTCCGCCCGCTCGCGCCACGGCAGGTCGGTGGTGTCCAGAACAACGGCCATGCGGCGACTCCGTCCCTGCGGATCTTCAGCGTAGGACGCCCCGTGAAGCTTGCACAATGAGCCCGATGTGTGCACTCACGGACCATGTCCGGGGCCCGCGCGCGCACTACATTCGCGTCCGCGGGGCTTTCCGCGGCAGTGGACGCGTTGAGGAAGGGCCGACCCTGATGCGTGAGGTGCACGACGATCCGCCGGCGATGCACGGCCGCGACCGTGAGCGGGCCGTCCTGGAGAGCCTGCTGGCCGAGGCGAGCGCCACCCGTGGTGCGGCGCTGATCGTGCGCGGACACGCCGGCATCGGCAAGACCATGCCGCTCACCGCGGCGCGGCGGACCGCGATCGGCACCGGCTGGGCCCTGCCGGATCTCGCCGACGCCGCCGTCCGATCGGGCCGGCAGGACCAGGTCCGCGACATCGTGGCCCGGGCCGAGGAGCGGGCGGCCCGTTTCCCGTCCCCGATGCTGGGCCACTCGCTCGCCTACGCCGTCGCCGTGCTCGCTCCGGAGCACGGGGCGGACGCGAAGTTCGCCGAGGCCCTCGCCATGGACCTCGGCGGGTGGCCGGTGCACCGCGCCCGGCTGAACCTCGCGTACGGGGCGTGGCTGCGGCGGCGCAAGCGCATCCTGGAGTCACGGGTACCGCTGCGGGCCGCGCGGGACGGCTTCGACGCCCTCGGCGCCGCCGCCTGGGGCCGGCTCGCCCGGGAGGAGCTGCGCGCCGCCGGCGAGGAGAGCGCGGGACGGGCGGCACCGTCAGGGGAACAGCTGACCGCCCAGGAACTGCAGACCGCGATGCTGGCCGCGGCCGGGCTCAGCAACCGGGAGATCGGCCAGCGGCTGTTCGTGTCCCACCGCACGGTCAGCTCGCACCTGTACCGGATCTTCCCGAAGCTGGGCATCACCGGCCGATCGCAGCTGCGCGAGGCGCTCGAGGCGCTGCAGCGCGACCCCGGCTGACACAGTCAACCTACGGATGTGTGCCGTTGCCCGGCCGTGCATGGTGAGCGCGACGCCTGCACACACCCCGGGCCGTGCCGCCACACCGTGCCGGGAGAAGCCGATCATCATCGGCCACTCGTTCGGCGGCACGCTCACCCAGCTCCTGCTCGACCGCGGCCATGGCGCCGCCGGCGTCGTCATCGACTCGGCCCCGCCGGAAGGCATCCGGGTCACCCCGCCGTCGCAGATCAGGTCGCTGTTCCCGATCCTCAACAATCCGGCCAAGCGGCACCAGGCGGCCGGATTCACCCCGGCGCAGTTCCACTACGCGTTCGCCAACACCCTGTCGGAGGAGGACTCGCTGGCGGCCTACGACCGCTACGCCATCCCCGCCCCCGGCAGCTGGGTCTGGTCCTACGGCCTGATCGCGAACTTCAAGCCGGGCAAGCAGGAAACCTGGGTGAACTTCCACAACGAGCAGCGCGCCCCGCTGCTGTTCATCGCCGGCGGCGCGGACCACATCATGCCTCCGTCGGTGAACAAGTCCAACGCCCACCACTACAAGGCGCCCGGCACGATCACCGACTACCACGAGTTCCCGGGCCGGTCCCACTGGACCTGTGCCGAACCCGGCTGGGAACAGGTCGCCGACCACGCCCTCGACTGGGCCCTGCGGCACGCCCGATAGGCACCCGGGGCGGATGGCCCGCCGGCCCGAGGGCCGGCGGGTTGTCACCCCACTGCGATCACAACCTGGCCGTACCGGGTGAGGCTGTGCTCGCCGTCGTCGGTCGCGGTCAGGTTGAGCACGATGCGCTGGCCCGCCTTCGCATCGGCCGGCACCGTCACCCGGGCGTTCCGGTCGTTGCCGCCGCCCGTCGCGCGCACAGCCGGGCTCGCGCCGGTCGTGCCCGCTTCCGCGTAGACCGACCAGGTGCTCGTCACGTGGTCTCCGTCGGGGTCGGTGACCTGCGCGCGCACGTCGACGGTCTGGCCGGGCCTCGCCGTCAGGTGCTGGTCCCTGACCCGCACGACCGGAGCATGGTTTTCAGTCCCTCCCGTACCGAGGCGGTGGGGTTGTGGTTCCGCTGGTGGGAGTACACCTACGCCGGCACCGTGGCGCTGGCTTAGGGCGCCGCCGGACGGCTACCCGGTCGGCCCGCCGCCCGGTGGCGGCGCGCCCGGTGGCCAGGCTCCGGGCGGGACGGGAGGTCCACGACAGCGACTGCTACGGGCAGCCGACCGGCATCCACTACCGCCCCCACGCCCGCCCACGCGCCCACCAGGGCGCGCCGTGGCTCGACTTCCAGTGGTGCCAGACCGGCCACGGCGGCGAGCACGTGCCCGAACGGGTGGCCGACATGTGGCGCGAGACGCCGGTCAAGGCGGTGGCCAACGGCGAGCCCAGCTACGAACGCACCGGCCACCGGGGCGTCGCGGCGGGCTGGTGGCAGGGTCACGAGGCGTGGAGCAACCTGTGCGCCGGCTCCACGATGGGCGTCGTCTACGGCGCGGCGAACATCTGGCAATGGGTGCATCGCGACGGCGAACCGGGCCATGCGCCGTACTTCCTCGGGCCGAAGGGCGGCTGGCGGGACGCGCTGGACTACGAGGGCTCCACCTACGTCGGCCTCGTGGGCCGGATTCTGGCGGATTCGCCGACCACCGACATGGCTCCGGACTGGGAGACCTTCCTCAGCCCGCGAGGTCTGCGCGTGCCCGGAACACTGCACATCGTGTACCAGGAGAACGGCGCGCCCTTGCGGATGTTGCAGGATCGCGGGACGCCGCCGGGGTACCGGATCGTCGACCCGAGAACCGGACGCGTGACGGCCACCGGCCGGCTGCGCCCGGGCGAGGTCATCGCCGCCGACCGCGATCGGGAACCCCGCGTCGTCATCTTCGAGGACCCCGGCCGGTAGGCCGGAGTGCTTCCTGACCGCCGACCCGGCGGTTGATCGATCACGGGGCGGCGGCGAGCCGGCCCCAATCGTCAGTGGTGGAATCCGGACGGGCCACCGGACGGATGCAACGGTCCGGGCTGGGCCTGCAGCTCTGGCAGGAGCCGGCGCAGGTCGGCCAGCAGGAGATCCGCCAGGTCGCGCGTGAAGCCGTTGCGGACCACGATACGCAGGACGGCCAGATCGGTACGGTTGGCCGGGAAGGTGTAGGCCGGCACGAGCCAGCCATGTTCCCGCAGCCGCCGGGAGACGTCGAACACGTCGAACGCGCCGATGTCGTCGTTGGTGGTGAACGCGAACACCGGGAGCTCGTCGCCCCGGCCCAGCAGCCGGAACGGGCCCAAGGCCGCGATCTGACCGGAAAGGTAGACCGCCACGTCACGGGACGCCTGCTGCACGGCCCGGAACCCGGCCCGGCCAAGCCGGAAGAAGGTGTAGTACTGGGCGACGACCTCCGCGCCCGGCCGGGAGAAGTTCAGCGCGAATGTCGGCATGTTGCCGCCGAGGTAGTTCACGTTGTAGATCAGGTCTTCGGGCAGCGCGTCACGACGGCGCCAAAGTACCCAGCCGACGCCGGGATACACCAGGCCGTACTTGTGACCGGAGGTGTTGATGGACGAGACCCGGCCGAGCCGGAAGTCCCACTCCAGGTCCGGGTCCAGAAACGGCGCGATCATCGCCCCGGATGCGCCGTCGACGTGCACCGGGACGTCCCAACCGGTACGCCGGTGCAGCGCGTCGAGCGCGGCGGCGATCTCCGCGACCGGTTCATAGCTGCCGTCGAACGTCGAGCCGAGGACCGCGACGACACCGATGGTGTTCTCGTCGCAGTGCGCCGCCGCCTCTTTCGCGGACAGGTGCAGCCGGTCGCCCTCCATCGGGACCAGGCGCGGCTCGACCTCCCAGTAGTTGCAGAACTTCTCCCAGCACACCTGCACGTTGATGCCCATCACCAGGTTGGGCCGGCCCGCCGACCCGGGTGCGCGCCGGGCGGCCCACCGCCGTTTGAGCGCCAGACCGGCCAGCATGCACGCCTCGCTGGAGCCGGTCGTCGAACAGCCGATCACGCCGGCCGGATCGGGGGCGTGCCACAGGTCCGCGAGGATGTTGACGCAGCGCCGCTCGAACTCAGCGGTCTGCGGATACTCGTCCTTGTCGATCATGTTCTTGTCGACGCACTCGGCCATCAGGCGGGTCGCCTGCGGCTCCATCCAGGTCGTGACGAAGGTGGCGAGGTTCAGCCGGGCGTTGCCGTCCAGCATCAGCTCGTCGTGAACGAGTTGCCAGGCGGTGTCGGCAAGCACCGGGTCCTCGGCCAACGCATCGTGCGGGGCGCTGACCTGTTGGGCCAGTTCCGGGTTGGTGATGGTCGCGAACGGGTTGCCGCCGTCCGCAGCCTCCGGCCGCCGCGGCGGGCGGCCGCTGTGCAGCACCATCGTCGTACCGTCCTGTCGTAGGTCCTGCGAGCTCACCTCGATGAGGGATGGCGCTCCGTCGTGGCCTCGCCGGTCGCCGGAATTCGGGGGGCCGCCGCCGTCCCCTACGGTGTGGAGGGTAGTCCGGTTGAACGGCCGATCGCCCTTGTTTCCGGACCCCGGCGAACCGGCCTGCGCCCGTTCATCCGCGCCGCGGCCGGGATTCCTCGTCACCTTCACCCTCGGCGTCGCATCCGTTCAGCCACCTGCGCCCATTCGACGAACCCACTGACACTGACGGGGCGCCACAGGAATTGTCATGAATCCGGCGCGGCGCCGCCGGGCGGCAGGCCGTGCCAGGGGTCCTCGCGCCGCCACACCACCGGGAAATGCAGTGGTACCGCGTCCGCCGCAGCGAGCCCCTCGAGGATCCGCATGCTGGCGTCGAGGTCGTCGCCGAGGTACGGCAAGGCCCGCAGCGGCCGGTCGAGGGGGCGGAAGAAGTCGTCCCAGTGGATCAGGACGACGCGCCGCGCTCCCACGGCCCGCACCGTCTCGTCCCAGTAGGCCCGGATGTACGCCTCGGGCTGTACACCGAGCTGGCCGACGCCGAGGTACACCACGTCGGCCCGGTGGCCTCGCAGCCGGCCGGGCACGAAGCCGGCGCTGCCCTGCAGCAGGGCGGTCCGGCCGGTCGCGTGCCGGACGAGGATCGACCAGGCTTCGCCGCACCGGTAAGCGCCCACCCGTACCGGCGGTACCACCGGTTCGGTGATCGGGCCCGGGAACCGGTCCGGCGGGCAGTGCTCGGACACGAGGTGGGTCACCGTGAACGGGCCGTAGGTGTCGGGCCGGCCGGGCGTCACCACCCGAATCCGATCCTCGGCCAGGCCGTGGCCCCGCCCGATGTTCGCGGCCGACTCCCCGCCGACCAGCAGGGCACCGGTACGGCCGGCGACAAGAGCGGCGTCGAGCGCGTGGTCGAAGTGCGTGTGCACCGGCAGGACGGCGGCCAGCCGGTCCACTCCGGCCCGGGCGAGGGCCGCGTCGACCAGGGCGGCCGAGGGCCGGACACGGCCGAGCAGGAGCCGCCGTAGCGGGTACCGGCTGAAGAATCCGTCCGTCATCACCGCCACGGACCCGTCGTCGATCAACAGCGTCGAAACGCCGAGAAACGTCACGCTCAGTCCCGGCCCGGGTCGGGGCGGTACGTCGAACCGCCGGCGGTACCGGTCGATGTCGGGGCGTCCGAGCTTCCAGCGCATGCGGCGACGCTACCGCGGTGGATGCCGCGCCACGGGCGCCGCGAGCCGGCTGACGGCCCGCGGCGCCCGTTGGGGTCCTACTTGTCCTTCAGGCAGAGCAGCGTGCCCTTCTGGCCCGACTTGCCCTCCCAGTACGTGTTCGTCGCGTCCGCCCACTGGTCGCACACGCCGTCCGCGCTGGCCTCGCTCTCGGTCTTGCTCTCGACGCGGCCGAGCACGGTGAAGTTCGCGTCGGCGCTGTCGCACTTGACGATCGCGAGGTCGTTGCCGCCCTTCCTGTGCAGGCAGTCGCCGACCTTGGCGTTCAGGGCATCGTCGCGGCTGAGGTACCAGCCGACGCCGCCCAGCACGACCAGGACGACAAGCGAGATCACCAGTCGCGGGATCTTGATGCCCTTTTTGGCCGGCTGCTGCTGGGATGTGGTCATGGTGTTGTTGCCTCCCGTTGAATAAGTACCGGGTAGGCCTACCGGGTCAGCACCGGTTCGTCGAGGGTTTATTCGCATCCTTCTCCGTAATGTTGATCTCCTTACACGGGCTGTCACAGCGCGGGCACGTTCGGGATCGCCGGTGCGTAAAACGGCATGGTGGCGCCGGTGGGGTGAGCCCACCCTGGTGCCGACCGCATGACCGCTCCGTTGAAGGAGACGCATATGAACAGGGTGCGCAAGGTACTGCTGACCGCCGCGGCCGCGCTGCTCACGGTCGGCGCCGGGGTGGATCCCGCCCGCGCCGACACCGCGGAGTCGTATTGCTTTATCGAACTCGTCTCGCTGACCGCGTCCAATCTGTGGCACGACGGCGGCAAGGACTGGATCTGGTTCGTCATGGACGGCTATTACTTCCCGGGCAACAACAAGTCCGTCCCGTTCTACCAAGGCACCAGCCAGACCTCCGGCGCGTTCGGCAACGCGAACGAGCTGCTGGAGCGGGGCACCGGCCCCGTGACGCTCCAGGTGGTCCTCGACCGGACCTGGCCGACGGCCAACGTGGTGATCGACTCGAACCAGGTTTCCTGCTCGTTGGGCAACGGTCAGACGCTGCGGTTCAGCGACGGCGACGCCGCCTACAACCTGACGTACAACGTGAACTGACGACCGAACCATACAAAGACATATGTTGATTCGACCATGCCTTGGGTGTTCCTCTGGATGCTCGTGCACCTCCACACCCAAGGAGGCTTGATGAGCCGAACCCGGAGGCTCTGCGCCCTGCTGTCACTCGTCCTGGCGAGCGGCGGCGCCCTCGTCGTCGCCGGCGCCGGTCCGGCCGCCGCCGACACCACCGAGACCGCCTCGCCGTACCTGGTCAGCGCGGTCACCACGCTCGAGCAGCGCAACCGGATCGCCGCCAGCGGGGCGTCGATCGACGGCATCGAGGACGGCGTCGCCGACATCAGCGCGACGCCGTCCGAGGTCACGCTGCTGCGGCAGCAGGGCTTCGCCGTCACCAAGGCACTGCGGCCGGCGAGCCCGATCGGGCCGCCCACCGTCCAGGACTTCCCGTCGGCCGACTCGGCGTACCACAACTACGCGGAGATGACCGCCGAGCTCAACCAGGCGGTGACCGACCATCCGGCGATCCTGCGCAAGACGAGCCTCGGCACCTCGTACGAGGGCCGGGACATCCCGGTCATCAAGATCTCGGACAACGTCGCGACCGACGAGAACGAGCCCGAGGTCCTGTACACGGCGCACCAGCACGCCCGTGAGCACCTGACCGTCGAGATGGCGCTGTACCTGATCAAGCAGCTCACCGACAACTACGGCACCGACGCGCGGATCACCGGCCTGGTCGACTCGCGCGAGATCTGGATCGTGCCGGACATGAACCCGGACGGCGGCGAGTACGACATCGCGACCGGGTCCTACCGGTCCTGGCGCAAGAACCGCCAGCCCAACAGCGGCAGCGGCAACATCGGTACCGACCTCAACCGCAACTGGGGCTACAACTGGGGCTGCTGCGGCGGATCGTCGGGGACCACCAGCTCGGAGACGTACCGCGGGCCCTCGGCGTTCTCCGCCCCGGAGACCCAGCGCGTGCGCGACTTCGTCCTGGGCCGGCGGGTCGGCGGCGTGCAGCAGATCAAGACCCACATCGACTTCCACACGTACGGCAAACTCGTGCTCTGGCCGTTCGGCTACACCACGGCCAACACCGCGACGGGCCTGGACGCCGACCAGGAGGCCACCTTCCGCACCCTGGGCGTGCAGATGGCCGGCACCAACGGGTACACGCCCGAGCAGGCCAGCGACCTCTACATCACCGACGGCTCCATCGACGACTGGCTGTGGGCGGACCAGGGCGTCTGGTCCTACACGTTCGAGATGTACCCGTCCGGCACCAGCGGCGGCGGCTTCTACCCGCCCGACGAGGTGATCGCGGCGCAGACCTCCCTCAACCGTGAGGCGAGCCTGCAGATCGCTGAGTACGCCGACTGCCCGTACCGCGTCATCGGCAAGGAGGCCCAGTACTGCGGCGCCGGCTCCGGCACCACCGTCTGGTCCGACGACTTCGAGACGAGCCTCGGCTGGGTCGCCAACCCGAACGGCACGGACACCGCGACCAGCGGGGCCTGGGAGCGCGGCGACCCCGAGGCCACCGACTCCAGCGGCCCGAAGCAACTCGGCACCACGGTCAGCGGCACCAACGACCTGGTGACGGCGCGGCTGGCCGGCACGAGCGCGGGCGCCAACGACGTCGACGGCGGCACGACGAGCGTCCGCTCGCCGAGCATCGCGCTGCCGGCGAGCGGGACGCTGACGCTCGGGTACTCCTGGTACCTGGGCCACGGCAGCAACGCCAGCTCGGCGGACTTCTTCCGGGTCAGCGTGGTCACCGCCAGCGGTACCACCGTGCTGTTCACGGCGGCCGGCGCGGCCAGCGACCGCGACGCGGCCTGGGCCACCGGCAGCGTCAACCTCACCCCGTACGCCGGCCAGAACGTCCAGATCCTCTTCGAGGCCGCGGACGCCTCGACCGCCAGCCTCGTCGAGGCCGGCGTCGACAACGTGACAATCCGGCAGACCTGAGCCGGCGGAGGGTCCGCCCGCGCGGGCGGACCCTCCTCGGCGTCGTTCAGTCGTAGTGCCGCAGCCGGGGCCACAGCTGGGACCACGGCTCGCGGAGGCCGGTGCACAGGTAGACGTGGCCGCCGGACTCGATGTTGCGGACGCCGTAGCGGTTGGTGACGGTGGCCACCTCGCGGACGTCGGTGAAGAAGCGACCCAGATAGCCGGTGTACCCCGAGGCGGTGCCGGGCGCCACGGCGATGACGGTCGTGGCGCCCGGGTTGCCCGGTCCCCACCACCATTGGCTGTTGTGCCCGCTCACCGCGGTCGGCAGTCCCCGGCCGCGGCCGAGCTCGTTGACGGCGGCCGCCTCGCTGTAGTTCTCGGTGAAGATGACGGCGGCGGCCCGCTGCGGCGGCGGCAGGGACGTCCAGACGGTACCGACGGTGTCGACGAGCTCGGGCCAGCCGATCGTGTCGGTGAGGGTCGCGTCCATCGCGTGCCGGGGGCCGATACCGGTGGGCGGCAGGACGGGCAGCAGGAGCGCGGCGAAGACGGCCGTGCCGAGCGCGGTCGCGACGGTGAGGATCCGGATCCGGCGCCGCCGTGCGTACAGCCAGCCGTCGACGGCGACCGCGCCGGCCGCGAGCAGGTACACGTAGGCGCCCATGAGGTAGTACACCTTCACGCCCGTCGTGACGGCGTACAGCACGAACAGCAGCCCGTAGGCCCAGACCAGCGCCCGCCACAGGGGGCGCCCGGTGCGCCACAGGTGACGCAGGCCGGCGACCCACACCCAGACGAGGGCCAGGCTCGCCATGAGCAGCTGGCCGACCACCCACACCGGGGCGTTGGGCAGACCGCCGTTCTCCTGGTTCAGCTTCCGGGTCATCTCGATCGTCGCCCAGCCGTGCTGGGCCTGCCACCAGATCTCGGGCCCGGCGAACGCGGCGGCGATCGCGACCCCGCCGGCGAACCAGCCGTTGAACAGCAGCCGCCGCCCGCCGCTGAGCAGGGCGCCGGCGACGACGGCGAACGCGAAGAAGGCGGCCTGGTGATTGTTCGCCAGCCCCAGACCCGCGACCAGGCCGGCGAGCAGCCACCACCGCGGATCGCCGGTACGCCCGACCCGCGCGACGACGAACGCGAGCGCGGCCAGCGCCAGCACTGCGTACGGCGTCGTGTTGGCAACGTGCGCGGCCGCCCACAGCGCGGGCATGGTGGCGGTGGCGACGGCCGCGAACAGTTGCACGCGGCGCGTACCACCGAACTCGCGGGCGGTCAGCCCGCCGATCACCACGGTCGCCCCCGCCGCCAGCGCCGGCCACAGCCGCAGCCCGGGAAGCCATTCGCCGAACAGCTCCAGCGACACCCGGGCCAGCAGGGGGGCCAGCATCGGCTGGTCGACGTAGCCGGCCTGCAGGTGCCGGGCGCAGTCGAGGAAGTACAGCTCGTCGCGCTGGAACCCGTACCGGGTCGACAGGGCCATCAGCACGGCGAACACGACGCCGCCGACCGCGAGCACCCGCCGGTCGAACGCGGCGACGCCGACCGGCGGGGGCGCCTCGGTGGTTCTCAGGACATCCACCGCTCCAGGCTGTCAGCGGTCACCGGGCCACGCATGCGCCGCACGGCGGATTTCATGGTCGGAGACCGGGGTACACCAATCGGAGGAGGCGGGTCATCCTCGTGCACGAGCCGGCCCCGCCGACGCGGGCGCCTTGAAGGTTGCAGCAGCAGACGACAAGCAGGTGACAGCGCGGCCGTTACCAAGGGCTATATTGTGCGCCGATCTGCCCGATTTCCAGCCCGCCGAGGTGCTCATGGCCGCCGCCACGCTGCGTCGCCGTTTCAGATACTGGTTCGACCGGACGATGTCGAAGGGGACGTCGGCCCTCGTCGCTTGGCTGGGCCTGGCCTCCGTGGCGGTGGTGCTCGCCGGCGGGCTCCTGGTGTGGCTGGTCGACCCCAACCCGGCGGACGGCGAGCCCCGCGGGTTCTTCGCGTCGGTGTGGCAGGCCGTGCTGCATGCGCTCGACCCCGGTGACGTTGCCGGGGACACCGGCGGGCACTGGGAGTTCGTGGCCGTCGCGTTCCTCATCACCATCGGCGGCATCTTCATCGTCACGGCGTTCATCGGCGTGCTGACCACCGGCCTCGACGCCAAGCTGCAGGAGCTGCGCAAGGGCCGCTCGATCGTGCTCGAGACCGGTCACACGGTGATCCTCGGCTGGTCCGACCAGGTGTTCACGGTCATCGGCGAGCTCGTCGAGGCCAACGGCAACAAGCGACGAGCCTGTGTGGCCGTACTCGCCGACAAGGACAAGGTCGAGATGGAGGACGAGATCCGGGCGAAGGTCGGCGACCTGCGCAGCACGAGCGTCGTGTGCCGCACCGGCGACCCGCTCGACCCGGACGACATCACGCTGGTGAACATCGCCGAGGCCCGGTCCGTCATCATCCTCACCGGCTCGGGGCACGACCGCGACGCGCACCTCGTCAAGATGCTGCTGTCCGTCACGAAGGCCGAGAACCGGTGCACGATCGTCGGCAGCGTCGCCGACCAGTCGAACATGCCCGCCGCGCGCCTGGCCGGCGGTCCGGCCGCGTACCTCATCGACGCCACCAGCGTGGCCGCCCGCCTGATCGTCCAGACGTGCCTGCAGTCGGGGCTGTCCGTCGTCTACACCGACCTGCTGGACTTCGGCGGTGACGAGATCTACGTGCGGCACGAGCCGAGCCTGGCCGGGCAGCCGTACTCCGCCGCGCTGCACTCGTACCGCACGTCGGCGATCTTCGGCGTGCGCCAGGGCAACGGGACCGTGCTGCTGAACCCGCCGAGCGACTACCGCATCGCCGACGGCGACCACCTGCTCGCCATCTCCGCCGACGACGACACCGTCGTGATGGCGCCGCCCGCGCCGATCCACCATGAGCTGATCGTGGCCGGCCCCGACCCCGTGCCGGCGCCGAAGCGGGCCCTGATCCTCGGCTGGAACCAGCGGGCCGTCGGGGTCGTCGAGCAGCTCGACCAGTATCTGACGGCCGGCTCCGAGGTCGTCGTCGTGGCGCGGCACCACGACGTGTCGCTGAGCCTGAAGCGGCTCGCGGCCGAGGTGCGGAACCTGTCGCTGAGCCTCACCGAGGACGACAGCGCCGACCGGGCCGTGCTCGAGGCGCTCGGCATCGACGACTTCGACCACGTCATCGCGCTGTGCTACGACGACGTCGACCGGCAGGTCGCCGACTCGCGGACCCTCGTGACGCTGCTGCACCTGCGCGACATGGAGCAGAAGCTCGACGGGAAGTTCTCGATCGTCAGCGAGATGGGCGACGACCGCAACCGCCAGCTGGCCCAGGTCACCCAGGCCGACGACTTCATCGTCAGCGACAAGCTGCTGAGCCTGATGACGACCCAGGTCTCGGAGAACCCGCACCTCGCCGACGTGTTCGGCCGGCTGTTCGACGCCGGCGGCAGCGAGATCTACCTGAAGCCCGCCGAGCTGTACGTCCGCGCCGGCCACCCGCTCAACTTCCAGACGGTGCTGGAGGCGGCCCGCCTGCGCGGCGAGTCGGCGGTCGGCTACCGGCTGGCCGCGAACGCGCAGGCCGCGCCCGCGTACGGGATCGTGCTCAACCCGGACAAGGCGGCGAGCGTGACGTTCGCCCCGGACGACCGTGTGATCGTCCTGGCCAAGGACTGAACGGGCCCGACCTGGCCCGACCGTGAGGGCGGCAACAATGCTCCCCGAAACGTTGCCGCCGCTCACGGAGGTGGTTCAGGCCACGTAGCCGCGCGCCGCCGCCCAGTTGGCCAGGGCGTCCGTGGACATCCAGTACGTGCGCGGGCCGAACATGCCCGACGGGTCGGCGATGAGCACGGCGCGGCCGTGGTCGCGGTAGCCGACCAGGGAGATGTAGTGTCCGCCGGGGAACTCGTGGTAGGTGCCGGCCTGGTCGGTGGCGCCGCCCACGATGTTGGCGACCAGGGCCCGGCCGGTGCTCAGCGCACGGACGGCGTCGTACTGCAGTTCGCGCGCCTCGCCGGCCGAGGCCCGCTGGCCAGCGATGAAGCGGGCCTGGTACACCTCCTTGCCCAGAACGCCGTTCATTGCCCTGGTCACGTCGGCGACCGAGTTGGTGCCGTTCACCGTGGTGCCGAGGCGAGCGGCGACGTCGTTCTGCGACAGGTCGGCGCCCACCGACGTCAGCGCGATGCGGGTCGAGGCCGGGCCGCAGTAGTAGAAGTTGGGCTGGAACTGGAAGTCGAAGTTGACCGTGTTCTCGGCCGGCGCGGTGTCCAGCAGGTCGGGGGCCGGCGGCGTGGTCGCCTCCGGCTGTACGGGCGTCGCGGTGCTCAGCGCCGCGGTGCCGACGGGGTGCGCGTCGGCCGGCGCGGCGCCCCCGTTGAGCAGTGCCGCGGTCGCCACGGAGACCACCACCAGCGAGGCGGTCCCGAGCAGTGCGGGGATCGGGCGGCGAAACAGCGCGGTGAAGCGTTGGTGCATCAAGGCTCCTTCCGATGCCGTCTACCGGGTTAGCTGACGGATTCGGGCGGGAAGCACGCCCTACCACGACCTACGTGAGGAGGCCGACGGATTCACCCCGGGACTGCTTGGGTCCCCGGCTCGCAACGATGCGACTCGACGGGTCCGGGCCGGCGCCATCTGGCGATGGCAAACGACCAGCTCAGACACGTGGACATTACTGGTCGGTACATCCACCGGCCCACCCCGTCCGCCCCACCCCACCCCTCCTACAAATGCAGGCCTTCGACGGCGGACACCCTTGACAGTCCGACGTCCAGGCCCGGGGGCGGACATGGTGGTTGACACGATGGCCGCCCGGAATCAGGCTGGGTGGAACGAGGATGCCATCGCGAGGTGAGCCATGACGGCCCGGCCTACGGAGCCGCCCACCGCCGGCCCCCGTCCGCTGGCGGAGCTGCGCCGCGAGGACCGCGGCCTGCCCTGGCTCGGCCAGATCTTCGACTACCAGCGCGACCCGATCCGGCTCTACCGGCGCCACTGGGAGCACTACGGCCCGGTCGCGCCGTCGTACCTGCTCGGCCAGGACACGGTGTTGCTGCTCGGCCCGGACGCCTGCGGCGAGGCGCTGCAGAACCGGGACAAGGCGTTCGCCAACGAGCCGGCCTGGTCGCAGCTGGTGGGACCGTTCTTCCACCGCGGCCTGATGCTCATCGACTTCGACGAGCACCGCGGGCATCGGCGGATCATGCAGGAGGCGTTCACCCGGCGGCGGCTGGACGGCTACACCCGCCGGCTGCACCCCGCCGTCGAGCATGGCATGGCGAACTGGGAGGCCGGGCGGGAGTTCCGGGCGTACCGTCGCCTCAAGCAACTGACCCTCGACATCGCCGCCGATCTGTTCATGGGTGGGGCCCGCAACACCGGCCCGGCCGAGATGGAGCGGGTCAACCGGGCGTTCATCGCCTGCGTGCAGGCCGCCGCCGGAATCGTCCGGGCCGACGTGCCGTTCACGCGCTGGGGCCGGGCGTACCGCGGCCGGAAGGTGCTCGAGCAGTTCCTGCGGGGGTACCTGCCCGTCAAGCGGGCCGAGGCGACCGACGACATCTTCTCGGTGCTCTGTCACATCGAGACCGAGGACGGCGACCGCTTCTGCGACGACGACGTCGTCAACCACATGATCTTCCTGATGATGGCGGCCCACGACACGTCGACCATCACCATTTCCACGATGTTGCAGTACCTCGGGCAGCACCCGGCCTGGCAGGAGCGCTGCCGGGCCGAGGCGCTGGCCCTCGGACCGGCGCCGGAGATGGCCGAACTGGAGTCGCTCGTCTCGATCGACCTGGTCATGCGCGAGGCCCTGCGCCTGCGCGCACCGGTGCCGGTGCTGGTCCGCTATACCGTCAAGGACACCGTCGTGCAGGGCGTCCGCATCCCGGCGCGCACGCTCTGCATGCTCGGCCTCCAGTTCACCCACCTGATGGACGACTACTGGAGCAACCCGGCGGCGTTCGACCCCGAGCGCTTCGCGCCCGAGCGCCGCGAGGACCGCTCGCACCGCTTCGCGTGGGAGCCCTTCGGTGGCGGCGTGCACAAGTGCATCGGCCTGTACTTCGCCGGCCTGGAGGTCAAGGCGATCATGCACCGGCTGCTGCGCGGGTACCACTGGAGCGTCGACCCCGGCTACGTCGCGCCGCTGGACCACCACTCGTTGCCGTTCCCCAAGGACGGGCAGCCGATCGCCCTGTTCCGGAACTAGGCGCTGCCGGGCGGTTTCGCCTCACGGAACGGGTGGCCCGAGTCGGCCGCCACGCGAGCCGTTCAACCGAGCCGCGGACCCGGGCGCCGTCGGAGAATCGGTCGTACGCGTCGGCAGGAGGCCTCATGCGAAGACTGGCCACGGTGGCGACGGCCCTCACGATCGCCGCGGCGCAGACGTTCGCCGTGCCCGCGCTGTATGCCTGGGCCCACCGGCGAGACCACGCAACTGGTCGCCCCGACCCAGTACGGCGAGCGCCTGCAGCTCAGTGCGGACGCCGGCGTGCTGCTGTACACCTCCTTCCGGGGCGGCGTGACGATCAGCATCGACCGGACCGCGCCGTCGACCGGCGCCGCCGTGTGGTCGGCGAACCCGCAGTTCGTCGGCGGCAGCGCCATCCTCACCGCGACCGCCGGCGACGCGCTGTCCGGTGTGGCCGGCGGTGAGTACTTCATCGGCACGGACCCCGGACCCGGCCACGGCACGCCGATGGCCTACGGCGGCGGCCTTCTGTCCGCCTCGGTCGGGGCCGGCCTCGGTGTCGGCGTCCACACCGTCGGCGTGCGCGCCCGCGATGCGGCCGGCAACTGGAGTACCACGACGACGACCATGCTCGTCCTGTACGACCCGGCGTCGGGCCTGACGGCCACCGGCAAGAACAAGAAGGACCTCGTGCCCAGCCTCGCCAACGGCGACGTGCTGCCCGGCCTCGGCAGTGCCGGCCAGACCGACGCCGCCGACTACGGCTTCACGGTCCAGCACAAGCACGGCACGCTCGATCCCCGCAACGACTTCGCCTTCACGTACCGCACCGGTACCCACTGCGGCACCCCGAATGCGCAGGGCTGCCACACGCTCGCCCTGAACGCCGACGGCTTCGCCTGGCTCGTGGTCGACGGCCCCGGCAACTCCCGGGCCAGGTTCACCGGCACCGCGACGGTGACCGTCGACGGGACGACGACCGTGCACCCGTTCACGGTCGAGGCGATCGACGGCGACCGGCTCGCCCCGAGCACCGACGACACCCTCGTCCTCACGGTGTTCCCGACAGGGTCCGACCCGCTCGTCGCCGCGCCGCTGTACCGGGCATCGGGGTCGATGGCCAAGGGCAACAGCGTCAAGATCCGCTGAGCGGAACGGAAGTCCCGTCCGTTAGGCGATACCGGCCAGGTCATCGCCGTCCGCGGGCGTCGGACTACCCCTCGGGCGGCGTGAACTCGTACTTCCCGTCCGCGCCCCTGGTCAGCGCAAGCACCGCGACGACCGCGTCCGTGTTCAGCGGCCCGTAGATGTGCGGGAACGGCTCGTCCCAGCCGGGCGCGTCGTCGTAGCGCAGCGGCGCGGACAGCCGCTCCTCGTCGACGGCGAGCACGACCAGCCCCTCGTCCGAGCCATAGATCATGTTGGCCACCGGGGCGACCTGCGCGGCGGTACCGCCGTGAATGAACCCCTGCTCTTCGAGGGTGCGCCCCTTCGTCGACAGCCGGTACTCGCCCCGCTCCCCGGCCTTCTCCCAATCGGACGCAAACGCGATGTGGTAGATCATGTTGCGACAGCCTACGGGCCGGTTCACGCCCGTCGTCGATACGGCACCTGCGGCCGGCCTCATTCGCGCTCCGGCCGCCCGCCGGGCGGCCGGGGGCTGAGACCCTGGAGCACCGGCCGGCGGTCCGGCCCGACCACACGGTTGCGGCCGGCGTTCTTGGCCTGGTACGGGCGCAGGTCCGCGAGCGCGAGCAGTTCCGGGCCGACGCGACGCCGATGCTCACCGTGACCTGCAGGCCGGCCCCTCGGCCAGTTCGTCGCCCACCAGGCGGGCCATGCTCTCCTCAAGGGCCTCGGAGGTCTTACCCGTGGCCAGCAGCACCCGGGCCACCTCGCTGCGGGCGCGCGCCTCGATCGCCGGGTCGGCGCCGGCCCGGGCCAGCCCGGCGGCGTCGAGTGCGGCGGCCGGCGCGGCCGGGTACTCGTCGCGCAGCCGCCAGCACATCGCGACGATCGAGAGCGCCCCGGCCCGCGCGGCGGGGTCGTCGGCGGCGACGGCGGCGAGCTCGCGGGCCCCGTCGGGATCGGACACGGCGAGCCGTTCCCGGCTCAACCGGATGAGTTGCGCGGACGAGACGCCACCGGCAACCGCTCGCGCTTGCCGAGCCCACGTCCAGGCGCGCCCGCGGGGTATCGTAGCTCCTCGGTGTGCCGGGAAGTCTGGTCGGCGTCGTACTGTCGCCTGCGCCGAGGAGTCCCGATGCCCAACCGCCCCACCGGGTTCGTGCCGTGAACGACGTCTTCGGCTTCGGCGTCATCGTCGGCGTCGTCAGCGTCGCCGGCCTGCTCGCCGTGGTCTCCAACCGGCTCAGCGAACGGATCCGCGTACCGGCGCCGGCCGTCTTCCTGATCGCCGCCGCGGTCGCCTCCGACGTGATCACGCGGCTCGGCCACTTCCCGACCGTCGACGTCCAGCGGCTCGTCACCGTCATGCTGATCCTGCTGCTGTTCGACGGCGGGATGCACATCGGCTGGCGACGGTTCCGCGGCGCCGCCGGCCCCGTGCTGTGGACCGGGGTGGCCGGCACCCTGCTGACCACCGCCGGTGTCGCGCTGGCCGCGCATCTCGTGTTCGGCCTCGACGGACGGTCGGCCCTGCTGCTCGGGGTGGCGCTCGCGCCGACCGACCCGGCCGTGGTCTTCTCGGTCCTCGGCCGGCGCGAGATCAGCGGCCGCTCCGGCACCATCCTGGAGGGCGAGTCCGGCGCCAACGACCCGGTCGGCATCGCCGCCATGGCCGCCGTGCTGGGCGCGGCCGGGCACGGCGGGTGGTCGGCGCTCGGACACGGCGCCGGCGAGTTCGCTCTGCAGATGGGCATCGGCGGCGCCGTCGGCCTCCTCGGCGGCAAGGCCCTGGCCGTCGCGATGCGCCGCCTCGCGCTGCCCAGCGGATCGCTCTACCCGCTGCGCACGCTGCTCGCCGCCGGAGTGATCTACGGCGTCGCCACCGTCGCGCACGGCTCCGGCTTCCTCGCCGTCTTCGTCGCCGGCATCGTCGTGGGCGACATCCGGGCCCCGTACAAGGCCGAGATCGAACGCTTCCACTCCGCACTGGCCAGCCTGGCCGAGATCGTGGCCTTCACCGCCCTCGGCCTGACCGTGTCGATCGCGTCGCTCGCCGGGGGCAACGCCTGGCTCGTCGGTCTCGGCATCGCCGCCCTGCTGACCCTCGTGATCCGCCCGCTGCTCGTCGGCGGCCTGCTGCTGCCGATGCGGCTGTCCGGCGGCGAGAAACTGTTCGTCATGTGGAGCGGCCTCAAGGGCGCCGTGCCGATCCTGCTGGGGACCTACCTGCTCTCGGCCGAGGTTCCGGGCGCCCTGCGGCTGTACCAGATCGTCGTTGTCGTCGTCACGTTCTCCGTCATCGTGCAGGGCGGCCTCGTCCCCGCGGTCGCGCGGTGGTGCGGCGTGCCGATGCGCACCGTCGAGCCCGAGCCCTGGACGCTGAGCCTGCGACTGCGCGAGGAGCCCACCGGCCTGCGCCAGCACGTCGTCGCGGCCGGCTCGCCCGCCGACGGTTCCGCGATCAAGCACCTCGACCTCGGCGAGGACACCTGGATCAGCAACGTCACCCGCGACGGCGAGCTCATCCCGGTCAGCGGCGCCACCCTGCTGCGCGCGGGCGACCAGATCCTCGTCATGGTCAACCCCGCCGCCCCGCCGGCGCCACGAACGGTCTTCGACGCGTCCGGCCCGCCACTGCCCTGAGGTCAGCCGAAGCCGCCGGCGGGCGAACCCACCGGCGGCTTCAGGCGAATCGGATCAGTAGGTGACCGTGAAGGGCACCTCGACCCGGATCTTCGAATCGGCGCCGGCCAGCTGGATGCTGGTGGCGCTCGGGACCACTGCGTTCCCCGGCACGCTGAACGACGCGGCGGAGACGATGCCGTCGGCGTTCGCGTGGACGGTCAGCGCGGCGAGGCCGTCGCCGAAGGTGATCGTGACCGTTTCGTTCCGCGCGAAGCCGGACGCGTCGAGGGTCAGCGCCGTGCCGCGCGAGCCCTCGGTGGCCGACAGGGTGATCTGCGGCTGGGGCCCCGACGCCGTGGCCGGGGCAGCCAGCTCGATGGTGGCCGTGGCCGGGGCCTGCGAGGACGCGCCCTCGGCGGTCACCGCGTAGAAGCCCGGCTCCGGTACCGCGAGCGAGGTGTGCACGGTGCCGGCCGGCGTGGCCTTGACCGTCACGTCGTCCGTGCCCAGCTTGACGCTCACCTGTTCGCCCGCGGTGAAGCCGGTGCCGTCGACGGCCACCGCCGACGACGACGTCCGCGCGGCGGTGATCGTGGGCTGCTTGCCGCCGCCCGCCACCGTCATGGTGAACGTCAGCGTGGCACTGGACCGGCTGTCCCACACGGTGACGTGGGCGGTGTAGGTGCCGCTGCCCGCGTACGTGTGCTGCGCGCCGATCGCGCCACCGGCCCCGATCGTGGCGTCCTGCGGGGTCGTGCCGTCGCCCCACTGGACGCGGGCGTGGTAGCCGGTGGCGTCGGGGACGCCGCCGGTGACCGTGCCGAGCGCGGCGGTGAACGCCTGGCCGGCGTTGGCCGTCTGGCTGTTCGGGGCCGTGGTGGCCAGCGCCGGCGGCGGGGTGCCGTCGTCGGCGATGGCGAACACGTGGATCCGGCCCGCGGAGCCGGGGTCGCCGGTCTGCGTGGGCAGTGTCACCGAGACGAGCGTCTTGCCCGCCGGGATCTGGTACGGCGCGGTGGCGAACAGGAACGGCTGGGCGCCGTCCCGGCTCGTGCCGAGCAACCGGTATGCGGTCTTGGCGACCACGATGTTGCCGTAGGACGGCGTGCCGTTGGGGTTGCCGCCCAGCGTCCAGTCGCTGAGCTGGATCGGGATGCTCGCCGTGGTGCCGTCGCTGAACGTCGCCGTGGCGGTCGTGCTCTGGTTGCCCTGCGTGCCGGCGCCGACGAACGAGATGGTCTTGGCGTCGGCGGGCAGGTTGAGCGCGATCGTCCGGCCGTTGCCGGTGGCGTTGTCCGGCTGACCGGCCGGGGTGGCCGGCAGCGTGAAGTGCAGCGCGGTGCCCGGCACGTCGTGCGCCTGGCCCTGGGTCACGCCGCCGGCCGCGAGCGCGGCCCGGGAGTACGCCCAGTTCTTGGCGTCGCAGTTGGCCGCGAGGACGCCCTCGTCGCCGATGCAGACGGTGTCGAAGGCGGCCGGCAGCGCCGACGCCGGCGTGTAGGCCACGTCGATGCCGACCGTCGCGGTGTCCTGGCTGGTGCCGTCGGTCACCGTGACGGCGGCCTGGTAGTAGCCCGGCTGCGCGTACGTGTGCGAGCCGCCGACGTTGTACACCGCCCGCGAGCTCAGGGTGATGGTGCCAGTGGTCACCGGCGAGCCGTCACCCCAGTCGACGGTCGCCTGGTAGCCGGTCGCGGTGCCGCCCGTGACCGTGGCCAGGGGTACCGAGACCGCCGCCCCGGATATCGCGGGCACGGAGCCCACCGGGGTCACGGTGACGTCGCCGCCGCCGAGTTCGACGTCGCCGCCGCGCAGCAGCTCGATCTCGGCCAGGTTGGTCTGCGCTCCCCCGACCGTCTTCGTGACGACCAGGCGGAACTGGGTGAACTTCCCCGGGTGGCCGACCTGGAACGGCCGGGTCTGGTTGCGCCAGGTGAACACCTCGTCCTTGCGGGAGTCGACCGTGGTCCAGCTGACCCCGTCCCGGGAGCCCTGCAGCTTCCAGTCGGCGGGGTCGCCGGGGTTGGCGCCCGAGGTGATGGTGTAGTACGTCGGCTTCTGCTTGCCGCCGCGGTAGGCCCAGCTGATCTGCGGCGTGCCGGTGGCGAACGTCATCTGCGTGGCCGAGGTGTCGTCGAACAGCTTCGACGCGTCCTGCCCGCCGGTCGCGGTCGCGGTGCCGAGGCCCGGGCCGGTGGTGTCCTGCAGCGGCTGGGGTACGTCGTCGCCCTTGGTCAGCGACGGCGGTACGTCGTTCTTGCCGGTGCCCCACGACGACGGCTTCGACCCCATGTCGAAGTCGATGGTGCCGCCGCGGGCGAGGACGGACGAGTCGATGGAGACGTCCTTGAGCTTCTTGCCGTTGACCTTGACGCCCTGCACGTACACGTTCTTCGTGCTGTTGTTGGGCGCGTTGACGACGATGTCGCCGCTCTCGCGGTGCACGGTCATCTTGGTGAACTGCGGCGAGCCGATCGCCCAGTTGGACGAGCCGGCCTGCAGCGGGTAGAGGCCGAGCGAGCTCAGCACGTACCATGACGAGAGCTCGCCGTTGTCCTCGTCGCCCAGGTAGCCCTGGCCGATCTCGCTGCCCACGTAGAGCCGCTGCAGGATCTCCCGCACGATCGCCTGGGTCTTGGCCGGCGCGCCGGCGTAGTCGTACATGTAGGGGATGTGGTGCGAGGGCTGGTTGCTCATGCCGAGCTGGCCCAGGCGGACCGCCCGCGCCTCGAGCATCTCGTGGATCGTGCCGCCGTAGCCGCCCGGGTGGTCGGCCTTCTCGGGCGTGGCGAAGAACTCGTCGAGCTTCTGGCGCAGGGCGTCCTGCCCGCCGTACAAGTTGGCCAGTCCCTGCCCGTCCTGCTGGGCGGTGAAGGCGAAGTTCCAGCCGTCGGTCTCGGTGTAGACGCCGCCCCAGTCCAGCGGGTCGCCGCCCAGGAAGTTGCCGGCCGCGTCCCGGCCCTGGAAGAACTTGCCGCTCGGGTCGAACAGGTTGACGTAGTTACGGGCGCGCTGCAGGAAGTACTGCGACTCCTCCTTCAGCCGGTCCCGGTCGGCCTTCGGCGTGGCCGGGTCCTTGGCCAGCGCGGCGGCCATGTTGCCGATGCCGTAGTCGTTGATGTAGCCCTCCAGGGCCCACGACACCGACTCGCCGGTGGAGGTCGGCGTGTAGCCCAGGAACTGCGACGACTCGATGCCCTTGCGGCCGACGCCGCTCTGCGCGGACACGACCGTCGCGTCCCGGACCGCCGCCTTGTACGCGCTCATCGGGTCGGGCAGCGCCACCCCGTTGAGGTACGCCTCGGCCAGCGCCACGTCCGCGCTCGTGCCGGTCATCAGGTCGGCGTAGCCGGGCGAGGACCAGCGGGCGATCCAGCCGCCGTCGCGGTACTGCTGGACGAACCCGTCCGCGATCTTCGCCGCGACGTCCGGGTACAGCAGCGTGTAGGCGGGCCACACGGTGCGGTAGGTGTCCCAGAAGCCGTTGTTGACGTAGATCAGCCCGTCGACGACCTTGGCGCCGGTGAAGGTCTGCGTCGAGGAGCCGGTCGGCGCCGAGACCGGGCTGGCGTACTGCCAGTGCGGCGCGGCGGCGGTGCCGGTGTTCTCCGACTGCGAGTTCGGGTACAGGTTCAGCCGGTACAGGGTGGAGTACAGCGTCACCAGCTGCGTCTCGCTCGCGCCGCGGACCTCGACCCGGCCGAGCCGGTCGTTCCACGCCGCGGTCGCGGCCGCGTGGACCTGCTCGAAGCTGCGCCCGGCGACCTCGAGGCCGAGGTTCCTGCCGGCCTGGTCGAGCGAGATGAACGACGTCGCGATGCGCAGCGTCACCTGCGGGTTGGCCGAGGTGTCGAAGGTGGCCGACGCCGCCGCGGTCGCGGTCGGCGCCCGGTCGAAGGTGCCGGACACGAACATCCGGCTGCGCCCGGCCGACAGGCCGCTGCCGTTGTCGACCCAGCCGGTGAAGGTGCCGTCCGCGCCGATGGTGAACGTGCCGTTGTAGAACACGAGGCTGCCGGTGGCCTGCCCCGCGGGGAAGGTGAACTGCATGATGCCGCCGTGGTCGGTCGGCGACAGCTGCGCGGTCAGGCCGTTGCCGGTCTTGACCTGGTAGAAGTCCGGCCGCGCGATCTCGTCGGCGTGGCTGAACGACAGGGCCCGGCTGCTCGGCGCCCCGGTGAGGTTGCCGCCGGCCGCCACCGGCATGACCGACATCTGGTTGCGGTCGCCCATCCACGGGCTGGGCTCGTGCGAGATCGCGAGGCCCTGCAGCGTGGGCAGGTTGGCGCCGTTGTTGGCCCGCTGGTACTCGTACTCCCACGAGTCCGAGGTGGCGTTCGTGACCGGCGTGAAGAAGTTGAAGCCGTTCGGTACCGCGGAGATCGGCAGGTTGTTGCCGCGCGAGAACGAGCCCGAGGCGTTGGTGCCCCGCCGGGTGTCGACGTAGTTGGTGAGGCTGGCGCCGTCGATCGCCGCCGGCGTGCCGGTCACGGTGACGTCGTCGATCCAGCCCTGGAACCGGGTCGCCGCGGTGGCCTGCGGGTCGTCGTAGGCCAGCAGGATCCGGTCGATGGTCTTGCCGGCCGCGACGGTGCCGACGTCGGACTGCACCGCGTTCCACTGGTCGGCGTAGAGCACCTTGGAGGCGCCCTGGCCGGCCCCGGTCAGCGCGTACCCGTGCTGGTCGACGGGCGAGCGGGCGCTGAGGTACGTGCCGTCGGTGAAGTGCAGGTCGACGGCGGCGTAGGTGGACGGGTACTGCGCGTCCTGCCCGGTGTACTCCGGGAAGATCTTGTAGGCCAGCCGGGTCTTCGGCCCGACCGGGATGTTCACGTCGAACAGCTTGTTCGTCGCGTACGAGCGGCCGTCGGCCTCGGCGCCGCCGGAGTACCGCAGCGACGCCAGGCCGGTGAACCCGGCGTTGGGCTTCATGTTGTACCCGCTGACGGGCCCGGCCCCGGCGACGCTGACCATCGGGGTGGCCGGCGGGCGGGTGTTCGTGCCGTCGCTGACGTCCCAGTCGGCCAGCTGGATCAGCGAGTCACCCGAGTTGGCGGTGACGTTCAGCCGGTAGAAGCCGTAGGCGGTCGTGTTCGTGAAGCTGTAGGTGTTGGTGGCGAACCGGCCGCTGAAGGTCTGGCCCGTGCGCCGGTCCAGGTCGACCCACTGGCTGCCGTCGGTGGACCCCTGCACCGTGAAGTCCCGGGGGTCGCGGCTCGGCGCGTCGTTGGCGGACGTCAGCGAGTACTGCACGACCGCGGCGGGGGCCTTGAGCTGGTACACGGCCCAGCCGGTCGGGTTGAAGGCCAGCCACTTCGTCGACGGGTTGCCGTCGGCGAGCCGGGCCGCGATCTCGTTCGGCGGGTTCTCGGCGCTGGCCGTCACCGCGGCGACCTGGGCGAGCAGGCTGCCGGGCAGCCCGCTGGGGCTCGATCCGGAGAGGTTGCCCTGGATCGGCCGGCCGCTCTGGTCGAGCTCGACGGTGGTGGCGGCCGGCTGGGGGTCGGTGGACTCGAAGGAGGAGCCGAAATCGCCGGGGGGCGCGGCCGCGCTCGCGGTGGTGGCGGCGACGAGCAGCCCGAGGGGCAGCAGCAACGCAACTGCCCCGGCTGTCCGCCGGCTGGTCCTGGGCACTTTCATGCAGAACTCCAGGGGTGATCACGGGCGCAGGGGCACGCCCGGTGGCGAGCGTCAGCCTGGCTTGGCCTGACAACGTTGTCAAGATCCATGTGTGTAATCGCGGATCTTCTGGCAACGTTGTCAATGACGGCCGATCTGCCGCTGTTCAGGCGACACAGGCCTCGTCGGCGGAGACGCAGTCGGCCGGCGGCGGCTATCGTCTGTCGCGTGACAGGTGAGCTGGGCCGCAGCAGGCGGCCCACCATGGCGGACGTGGCCGCCCGGGCCGGGGTGAGCCTGAAGACCGTGTCGCGGGTCGTGAACGACGCGCCCTACGTCCAGCCCGAGCTCGCCGAGCGGGTGCTCGCCGCCGTGGCCGAGCTCGGCTTCCGGCGCAACCACCTGGCCAGCTCGCTGCGCTCCGGGCAGGCGACGGCCACCATCGGGCTGCTCATCGAGGAGATCGCCAACCCGTTCTACGCGACGATCGCGGGCGCGGCCGCCGAGATCGCCCGGCACCGCGACACCATGCTCATCATCGCCAGCTCCGAGGAGGACCCGGCCCGCGAGCAGCAGCTGCTGCGGGACCTGTGCGCCCGGCGGGTCGACGGGCTGCTGGTCGTGCCGGCCGGGCACGACCACTCGTTCCTGCGGGCCGAGGTCGAGCTGGGCACGCCGGTGGTCTTCCTGGACCGGCCGGCCGGCAACCTGCGCGCCGACACGGTGCTGCTGGACAACCGCGGGGGCGCCCGCGGAGGGGTACGCCGCCTGATCGAGGCCGGCCACCGCCGCATCGCGGTCCTGCTCGACTCGATCGGCGTCTACACGATGCGCGAGCGCCTCGACGGCGCGCAGGACGCACTGGTGGAGGCCGGCGCCCCGTACGACGACCGGCTCGTGCGCGACGGCGTCCGCGACCCGGCGGCGGCCGGGCGGGTCGTCGCGGACCTGCTCGATCGGCCGGACCCGCCGACGGCCTTCTTCAGCCTCAACAACCGGATCACCCTGGGCGTGATCGAGGAGCTCCACCGGCGGGGCAGCGACGCCGCCCTGCTCGCCTTCGACGACTTCGAGCTGGCGCGGCTGGTGCCGTACCCGCTGACGGTGATCGCCTACGACACCCGCGCGCTGGCCCGCACCGCCACCGAGCTGCTCTTCCGGCGCATCGACGGGGACCGGTCCTGGCCGCGCACGGTGGTGCTGCCGACCGAGCTGGTCGAGCGGGGACTGCGCATCTGAACGGACTCGTCAGGGGACAACGCGGATCGGCGGGCGGCAGTACGATGACGCGTCCCTGGAGCTCCATGAGGTGAAGATGACGCAGCAGCAGTACCCCTCGCAGCCGCAGTACGCCCCGCCCCCGCAGTACCCCCAGCAGCCCTTTGCGGCGCCGCAGCCGCAGGGACTGCCGCTGGTGCAGTGCCGCTTCTGCGGCAGCGTCCCGGCCGCCCACGTCAAGTTCCGCGGGCACCAGGGCATGATCCTGCTCATGCGGTTCCTGTCCCTCGACGGCCCGTTCTGCCGCGACTGCGGCCTGGCCACCTTCCGCAAGATGACGGCACGGACGCTCGTGCAGGGCTGGTGGGGTTACGCGTCGTTCGTGATCACGCCGATCACGGTCCTCATCAACCTCGTCAAGCGCGACAAGGTGGCGAGCCTGCCCGCGCCGCAGCCGTCCCCCACCGGCGGCAGCCGCCCGCCGATGGACCCGGGCCCGCCATTGCTGGCCCGCCCGATGGCGATCATCGGCCTGGCCATCCCGCTGGTCCTGATCGTCCTGATCTTCGTGCTGGCTCTGACGTCGAACGGCTGACCGGCCCGCGGCGATCCAGCTCGAGCCGGATCGCCGCGGCCGGACGCCATTGATCAGACCCGCATCCCGCTCGAGATGCCGGCCCCCGCCGGGACGTCATGAGGCGGAATCGCCTCAGCAGGGCGTGAAGAACACCTGCCGGATGCCCGACGTCACGCCCCAGCTGCCGGCGGGTTGACCGCAGCCGGTCCACGACTGCCCGATGACCTGGGTCTTGGCCGAGTCGGCGTAGTAGGCGAAGACGATGAGCAGGTCTCCGCCGGGCGGCGGTGGCGGGATCGCGCCCGCCGGGGTCACGGCGCCGGCGATGACGGCGCCGGCGACCAGCACAGCGAGCAGGGTACGGCGAATCATGGGGCATCCCTTCGACAACGGCCGATGTATTGGCCATTGTTGCCGCTCCCGGCCGCAGAGACAATCGGCGTCGTCACCGTGCGGGAACATGTCCACTGTGGTCACACGCGCCATCTGGTGACCACCGGCGGCCCGGCCGGCGCACACGGTGCGCGTCGGCCGGGCCTGGTGATGGGCCGTTCACCCGTACGGGGCCCGGCGTTCGTCAGCCGTGCCGCTGCACGCGGTCCTTGTCGACCGTGACGTAGGCCGGCAGGTGGCGGAACTGGCTGGTGTACGGCCCGACGGCGATGCCGCGGACGTGCTGCAGGCTGGCCAGCTGCTGGAAGGGCAGGCTCTGCATCGCGACGTTCAGGATGCGCATCGCGCTGCGTTGCAGGTCACCCAGGCGCATGTCGTAGCTCGCCGGGTAGTTGCCCTTGAGCACCAGGGTGTAGGCCGTCACCGGGCTGGTGGCGTCGGCCGGGTTCTGGTGCACGACGCCGGTCACCGTGATGGCGGCCTTCTGGTCGGCGGTGAGCGCGGTGCTCGCCGGGTCGAGCAGCGCCTGCACCGCCGCGTACGCGTCCTGGACCGAGGCGAAGGGCGCGTTCGGCGTGAACACCGTCTGCCCGGCCGCGTTCGGGGCGGTGGTGCCGGACAGCGGCACCCGGGTCAGGTCGGTGTGCTCGTCGACAGTGGTGCTGACGCTCTGGCCGCCGGTGGCGGTGAGGGACAGGTTGCCGAGCGACCACGAGTACGTGGTGGTGGTCGTGCCGTTGCGCACCCGGATGGTCTTGTTGTAGACGGGCAGGCCGCCGACGTCGATGGTCGGGGTGACCTTGCGGCTGGCGTTGATGACCTCGTTCGGGTTGTTCCCGGGCATGATGAGGTCGTTGCCGGCGTACATCGTGCCGGTGGCGCCGTGGTTGCCGCCCCAGTCGGTCATGACGAGGCCCTTGAAGTTCCACTCCCCGTGCAGGATGTCGGTGACCAGGTCGTAGTTGCGCGACGCCCAGGTGCCGTTGATCTTGTTGTAGGACGTCATGATGGCCATCGGCTGCGCCGACCGGACGGCGTACTCGAAGCCCTTGAGCTCGATCTCGCGCAGCGCGCGTTCACCGACGACGGCGTTGGAGGAGTTGCGCAGGGTCTCCTGGCTGTTCTCGGCGTAGTGCTTCAGCGTCACCCCGACGCCCGGGTGGCTCTGCACGCCCTTCGTCGTTGCGGCCGCGGTGAGCCCGGCGATGAGCGGGTCCTCGGAGTAGTACTCGAAGTTGCGGCCGTTGAGCGGGTCGCGGTGGATGTTCATGCCCGGCGCGAGCCACAGCGTGGCGCCGTAGGTCACCATCTCCTGGCCCACGGCCGTGGCGACCCGCTGCACCAGGTCCCGGTCCCAGGTCTGGGCGAGCATGGTGCCGATCGGCCACGCGGTGGCCCACTGGTACGTCGTCGGCGTGGTCGGGATCTGCTGGGTGATGCGCAGCCCGGCCGGCCCGTCGGAGGCCGTCATCCCCGGGATGCCGAGGTTCTCGTACTTGGCCGTGGTGTACCCGGCCGCGCCGACCGCCGTCGGCGTGGTGCCGGCCGCGCTCGCACCCTCCACGATGTTCGCCAGCTGCGTGACGTCGAGGCCGGCGACGAACTGCTCCATGCTGACGCGGCCCTTGGCGACGTGGTACAGCGTCGCGTTCGTCACCGGGCGCACGGCCCGGACCCGCTCGCCGGTCTTCGGCGAGTAGGGCGCGCCGGTACCCTCCCAGTTGCTCTGCCGCGGGTCGACGTAGGCGGTGGTGGCGCCGATGGGGCTGCCGTCGACGGCGTAGTACGGCGAGTCGGTCGGGACGGGCACCGACTGCTCGTACGGCGAGCGGCTGTCGCTCGGGCGGAACGAGCTCGCCTTGAGCTCGATCCGGGGCGCCCGGGCCAGCTCGGCCGGCTCGCCCGCGTACCCGAAGAAGTTCGCCGGCGAGCTGGTGAGCTCGGTCGCCGGCTTCTGGTCGGCGGCCTCGTTCGCGACCCGCTCGGTCACCACTGTCGCGGACAGGCTGAGCTTCGCCGCGACGTGCGTGTCGCGGGAGGACGAGCCGACGCGCACGACGTAGTCGCCGGCGTCCATGACGTACGCCGCGCGGGCCTCGTCGTAGGAGGACATCTGCGTGGTGTCGTAGGCGATGGTCAGGTCCTGCGACGCGCCGGGCGGCAGCTCGTCGGTCTTGGCGTAGCCGGCGAGCTCCTGGTACGGCTTGTCGAGGCCGGTCTGCGGCGCGGAGAAGTACACCTGCACGACCTGCCGGCCGCTGCGGTTGCCGGTGTTGGTGACCGTCACCTTGACCTTGGTGGTCCCGGCGTCCGCCTCGACCTTCCGCGGCTCGATCCGGAAGTTCGTGTAGGACAGGCCGAAGCCGAACGGGTAGTTGACCACGCTCGCCGGGTCGGCGGGGTTCAGCGACTTGAAGAACGAGTCGAAGTACCGGTACCCGACGTAGATGCCCTCGCTGTACTGCTCGCTCGTGGCGTCGCCGTCGTTGTTCGCGAAGGTCGCCGACGCCGGGTAGTAGGAGTACTTCGAGGCCCAGGTGTCGGTGAGCCGGCCGGACGGGTCGACGGTGCCGTTGAGCACGTCGACGAGCGCGTTGCCGGACTCCTGGCCGGCCTGGCTCATGAGCAGCAGCGCGTCGAGGGCGGAGCCGCCGTGCGGGTCCTTCGCGGCGGCGTTGACGGCCGGGTAGAAGGACGTGTCCACCACGCCGCCGACGTTGAGCACCACCGTGACGTGGGTGTACGTCTGCCCGATCAGGGCCAGGTCGGCCTTCTCGGTGTCGGTGAGCTGGTAGTCGCCGGGGCCGGAGGAGCGGTCGCTGCCCTCGCCGGAGTTGCGCGCGACGACGAACAGCGCCGTGTCCGTCGGCGCCTTGGGCTGGACGCTCGCGGCGGTGAGCACCTGCTCGACCGAGGCGTAGTCGACCGCCGGGCCGAAGATGGTGCCGGGCGCGGGCGGCGGGTACTTCGTGTCGTACGCGCTCGTCATCGCCGACCAGTACGCGTCACCGGTCGTCACGTGGTAGCCGGCGTTCTCCAGGCCCTGCCGGGCGTTGACGGTGTAGCGGTTGTTGACGTCACCCGAGCCGGTGCCGCCCTTCACCGTCTTGTACGCGCCGACGCCGAAGAGCGCGACGTTGCCGGAGCGGGCCATGGGCAGGGCCCCACCCCGGTTGTCCAGCAGCACCATGCCCTCGGTGGCGGCCTTCCTGGACAGCGCGGCGTTGGCCAGCTCGAGCTGGCTGGGGTTGGGGTCGGTGGTGGCGGCCTGAGCGGGGCCGGCCGAGGGGGTGATGAGCGCGAGCGCCAGGCCGGCCGCCGCCGCTGAAGTTCGTTTTCGGAGGCGCTTCATTAGGTTCCTCCCGGGTGTTTGGTGTCGCCCACAACATATTGGGCGGCCAATACCCGGGGAAGACCTACCGACCACTCGGTAGTAACAAATTGGTAACGGCCGGGAAACATGCAGGTCGTGACTACACTCACGGGATGCCGACACGAGTCCCTCGGGCGTCCAGCACCCAGAGGGGTGCGCGCACCCGCGCCGAGATCCTGCGCGCCGCGGTGCCGCTGTTCGTCCAGAACGGCTACCGGGGCGCGCCGCTGGCCGCCGTCGCCGACGCCGCCCAGATGACCCAGCCCGGGGTGCTGCACCACTTCCCGTCGAAGGAGCATCTCCTGATGGCGGTGCTGGAGGAGCGCGACCGCGAGTCGCGGGAGGCCATGCGCGAGGCCCTGCGGGAAGGCGGAGTCGCCGCCCTGCACGCCCTGGAGGAGCTGGTCGAGCACAACGCCGACACGCCGGAGCTCGTCCAGCTGTTCACCGTGCTGGTCGGCGAGGCGGTCGCCGCCGAGCACCCGGCCCACGGGTTCTTCGTCGAGCGCTACGAGCACATCCGCCACCGCATCGCGCACGCGGTGCGCCACGGCCAGGAGACCGGCGCCTTCCGGTCCGACGCGGACGCCGAGACGATCGCGGCAATGGTGATCGCGATGATGGACGGGCTGCAGGTCCAGTGGCTGCTGGACCGGCAGCTGGACATGGCCGGCAGCTTCCGGCGCTTCGTCGAGATCCTGCGGCAGTACCTGGGCGACCAGCGGCCGGCGTCCTGACGGCCGGCGGGAGCGGCCCGGCCGCCGCACCCGGCCGGGACGGGGCGGCCGGGCCCGGCGTCACGTGCCGGAGCAGCTCACCGCCGGGGTGGTCGCCGTGCCGGTCGCCAGGAAACCGAAGGTCGTCGACGCCCCGGCGGCCAGCGCGCCGTTGTACGACTCGTTGGCCACGGTCGCGGTCGACCCGCTGGTGCTGAGCAGACCGTTCCAGACCTGGCTGATGGACTGGCCGCCGGCGAGGGTCCACCTCGCCGTCCCGCCGGTGATGGCCTTGCCGCCGGCCGTCGCGCCGCGGCGGCGGCCAGAGCGAGGGCGGTTCGTGTTCGTGGCGTTGACATGGTGGCCTCTCTGCCGGGTGGGGGGTCGCCACCCGTACAGATGCCAGCCCACGGACCGCATTACGTCTTTCGCCGATCGGCGTCCGGCCGCCCAGGACCGGCGGGAAACTTTCAGCCCCTGCCCGCGGCGACCGGGGCGTTGTTCGACAACCGGGGCTGGTGCCGCCGTGACGTCATGGGCACGCGCCGCTACTTGTGGTCCGGTTCAAATTAGCGTTATGCCTTCCTTCGCCGCCCCTCCCGGCCTTTTCCGCGGCAGTACGGTCGGGCCGTAGCCTTCAGGTTGCCGCACGGGCTCCCGGCCACGCCGGGAGCCCGTGTGCCGCCATTGCAAGGAGCACGGCGTGTTCGACAAACGCCCGGCGTGGAAGCCGGGTCATCGCAGCTCGGAGCCCGGGTCCACCGGTCGCCGGGGGCTGGGCCGACCGTTGTTGACGCTGGGCGTGCCCGTGCTTGTCGCGGCGCTCGGCGGCATCGTACTCACGTCGCAGGTCGCCCTCGCCGGCCAGGACGCGCCCGAGGTCACGTGCACGCTCACCGTGCCCGCCGACCCGCTGAGCGCGAAGGGCCTGGCCACGGCGTACCGCCTCGAGGCGCCCTGCCACGAGGCCGACGCCGGCTCGGCCGCCTTCGTGCAGGCCACGATCGTGGACCCGGCGACCGGCGCCGTGTCGGTGTACAACCCGCTGGTCGTCGACGCCGGCATGCGCCCGGCCGCGCCGCCCGCCCCGCCGAAGCTGCCCGCCGGCGCGGTCGTGGGGCTGTGGTTCGGCTTCAACGGCGACAACCTGCGCCTCGCCGGCGACCACGGCAGCCTCGCGGCCGGCAAATGCGTCAACGGACTGGACAAGTCGATCTTCGGCCAGTTCGCGTACTGCAACGCCCCCGCCCTGTTCAGCGCGGCCAACACCGCGATCGCGGCCGGCAAGCTCACCGTGCCGGGCCTCGGCACCGCCGCCGACGGCCGCCCGTGCCCGACGACGCGCGACTTCGGTCTGGTCGACATGGACCAGAGCGACAACGTCACCACCACCTACCTGGTGCTCGCCGACGGCACCACCGCCCAGAACACGAAGGCGAACCGCACCACGCTCGGCCGGCGCGGCGCCCGCGTCGCGGTCAACGGCAGCGACAACGCCCTGCTCGACGCGCACGTCTTCCCGGCGCTGGGTTGCACGCCGTTCCACGCGCCGGACCTCGCCGACGGCGGCGTCCCGGCCACGTCGCTCGCCCTCAACGAGCTGCAGGCCGCCGCGCACCAGGCCGCCCCGGTGGCGCTGGTGCCGACCTCGGACCCGATGACGAAGCTGGGCGACAAGACCAGCGTCGCGAAGACCGACCTGTACCGCGCCGGCGTCGGCCAGCCCGCCATCGACGCCGCGGCCGAGACGCCCAAGGCCTACTGCACCGGCCTGCTCCAGGTCGGCGCCGACCGCATCGAGCTCGACCGCAGCCTGACCGTCCGCGCCGCCTCGCCGGACCCGGAGGCGGCGAACAGCCTGTTCACGTTCCTGGCCCAGCGCTTCAGCGGCGCCTACGACGAGCTCGGCTGCCCGCGGCTGCTGCGCACGAAGAACCCGGTCACGGTGACCACCGACAAGAAGGGCGTGGTCGTCAGCGCCCGCTTCGCCCTTCCGCCCCGGCCGTCCACCCCGGCGACGACGCAGGCCACCCGGCCGCCGGAGCACAGCACACAGCCGACGCACACGACGACCTCGCAGCCCCCGCAGACGGTCGTCGAGACGACCCGGCCACCGCAGACCGTGGTGCAGACGACCCGGCCACCGCAGACCGTGGTCCAGACCACCCGGCCGCCCCAGCCGACCCACCCGGCGCAGACCGGCCAGGCCGCCGCGCCGGCCGACACCGGGACGACAAAGCCGGCCGACACCGGGACGACGACCCAGCCGGCCGACACCGCGACGACGTCCGACCCGCCGGCGAGCGAAGCCCCGCCGGCCGACAACGCCAACCCGCCGGGCCCGGCCGTCGACGCGATGCGGCTGAAGGCCCCCGACACCAAGGCGGCCCTGACCGGCACCTCCATCGCGAGCACCGCGGTCGGCGTGATCCTGCTGGTCGGCGGCGCCATCGCCTGCATCGCCGGGTTCGTGCGCGCCGCCCGCCGCAACCGCGGCCGGTACTTCCCCGAGGCCCCGCCCCCCATCACGGAGACCAGCCCCTGGTAGGGCCTCAGATCGCGCCGAGGACGTTCTGGATGCCGACCACCGCCGCGCCGCGGGCCCAGTCGGTGAACGTCACCGGGGCGGTGGCGATCCCCAGGTGGCAGTTCTGGGCCCCCCGCCGGCCTTCCGGATTCCGGGCCTGACGCCCGCAGGCCGCTACACGGTCGCCCGCCTCGACCCGGGCCCGCGCCCGGCCTACGAGCCGCCGCCGGGCCCGCTGAGCGGCGCGGCCCTGGCCGGCATCGGCCGGCCGGTCCCGCCCCCGGCGCCCCTCACGACGACGATCGTCCACCTGCGGCGCACCGCCTGAAATTTTCAGGCCGATCCGCACGGGCACCCGGACCCCGCAGAATCGGTTGAACCCTCGGTAGGGGGTCGCCGTACCACGCGACGAGTTCCGTCCACCGTCGAAGGGTCGGCCGTCGCATGTCCACTGTAGACATTCATCCCAGAGCCCGGCGGAAATGGCTGTTGCTCGGCACCGGAGTGCTCGCGCTGCTCAGCGTCGGGCTCGGGCTCGGCGTCGCCGCGGCGCAGACTAACGACAGCGGCGCGCCGGGCAACATCGTCTGCCCGTCGGTGGCCGACAAGCTGCCGGCGGTACCGGCGGAGGCCCAGGCCGAGGTCGACCGCAACCTGGCCCTGCTGAACACCCAGATCGCCGAGGCCAACCAGCGGCTCGCCACCAGCCGGGGCCAGGGCGGCCCGAACTTCGTCAGCAACGCGATCCTGGGCCCGCTCAAGGACAAACGGGCCTCGACCATCGACCGCATCGCCATCGCGATCGGGCGCCACGCGGCGCGCCCGACCGGGCTGGACGCGCTGGCGGCCTGCCGGGTGGTGCAGGGCCAGCCGCCCGCGACCGCCGTCGTGCCGGCCGCCGGAGCGACGCGGACGACCGCGGCCCCGGCGCCGGCGCGGACCACCGCCGCCCCGGCGAAGACCACGGCCGCGCCGGTGAACACCGGCAACGGCTCCGCCATCGTCTGCCCGTCGGTGGCCGACAAGCTGCCCGCGATCCCGGCCCAGGCGCAGGCCGAGGTCGACCGCAACCTGGCCCTCCTGGACACCCAGATCGCCGAGGCCAACCAGCGGCTCGCCACCAGCCGGGGCCAGGGCGGCCCGAACTTCGTCAACAACGCGATCCTGGGGCCGCTCAAGGACAAGCGGGTCGCGACAATCAACCGCATCGCCACCGCCATCGGGCGCAACGCAGCCCGCCCGGAGGGCCTCGCCGAGTCCCTCGCCGCGTGCACCCTGGCCTGACCGTGAGGCGGCGGATCAGGGCAGGATCTCGACGTACCCGTCGGTTCCGTGCACCCTGATCCGCTGCCCGTCGGCGATCAGCCGGGTGGCGCCGACCACGCCGACGACGGCCGGCAGGCCGTACTCCCGGGCGATCACCGCGCCGTGCGTCATCAGGCCCCCCACCTCCGTGACCAGGCCCGCGATCGCCACGAACAGCGGCGTCCAGCTGGGGTCCGTGTAGGCCGTGACCAGGATGTCGCCCGGTTCGAGGGCGGCCTGCGCCAGGTCCAGCACGACGCGGGCCCGCCCCTCGACGGACCCGGCCGAGACCGGCAGGCCGGCCAGGGCCCCCGCCGGCACGTCGTCGCGCCGGTACTCCCCCGTGAGGGCCTCGCCGTCCGAGGTGAGCACCCGGGGCGGGATGAGCGCCTGGTACGACCGGAACGCCTCCCTGCGCCGGGCGATGAGCGCGTCGTCCACCCGGTTCGTGCGCACAACCTCGCGCAGCTCCGGGAACGTGAGGTAGAAGATGTCCTCCTTCTCGCGCAGCGCGAGGCGCCCGGCCTCTTCGAGCAGGGCCCGCTTGTACACGAAGTAGCGGCTGATCATGCCGTACTTCGGGTACTCCCGGTAGCCGATGAAGGTCCGCACCAGGTCGATCATGCGCTTGGTCTCCTCGGCCCGGCCCTCCCCGTCCGGCAACGCGCGCAGGCGCTCCAGCACGTCGCGCTCCTTCGCCTCCGCCTCCAGCCGCCCCTGCTCGAAGCGCCGCACGCCGGCGCCCGGCTCGAAGTTGCGGATGTTGCCGAGGATCACGGGCACGAGCGTGGACGGGCGCTCCCTCCAGCGCGGCCGGGTGATGTCGATCTCGCCGACGCAGCGCATGCCGTACCGCTCCAGCCACGCCTCGATGGCGTCCCGCGCCTCCGGGCCGCCCGGGAGCTTCCGCAACTCGTCCAGGAAGTCCTCGTCCGCGACGTCGCGCAGGAACGCCACCACGTCCGGGTGGGGGCGGATCGCGTCCGCGACGTCCAGCAAGGCCAGCCCCATCTCCGACGTGACGTTGTTGGGAACCGACTGCGTGAGCGTGTCCGCCACGTTCTTTTCGCCCAGCCACTCCAGCAGCTTGTCGTTGAGCCACCACGCGGCCTCCATGGCCGACATGAACACCTGATGGCTCCGCCGGTCGAACAGGACCCGTCGCAGCTCCTGCAGGTCCGCCTCGATGAAGTCGAGCAGCGCCGGCCCGGACTTCGTGCGGATGTCGCGCTCCGCGGCGGCGACGGACTCCTCGCCGAGCCGGATCAGCTCGGTGACGACGGCCGGGTCGGTCTCGATCGGGTCCGGGGCGGCGCGCGGCAGCGGCGCGGGGGGCGCCGCGTCCGGGAGGGGCCGGATGTAGCCGTCGCGCTCGAGGATGCCGCGCACCGCGTCCGTGGTCAGCGGGTCGGCCCTCTCCATGAGCTCCAGGAGGGCCTCGCGGGTGGCCGGCGCGGCCAGCCGCTGGGTGACGTCGACGAACAGGCGGCCGCCGGCCTCGGCCATGGGCGCGGGGGTCGTCATCTGCCAGAAGGAGAGCCCGAGGGGCTTCATGGCGTCGGTCATCATCTGCTGGTGGCCGACGGAGAGGTACACGTGGTTCTCGCCGTCGCCGGACTCGGGGACGGGGAACAGCGTGGTGATCGGCCGGCTCTGCACGATCTGGAAGTCGTCGCCGGCCAGGCACCACTCGATGTCCTGGGGGCGGCCGAAGTGCGCCTCGATCCGGCGGCCGAGGTGCACCAGCCGCAGGACCTGGGCGTCCGTCAGCGCCGGCCGGTCCTGCCGCTCCGGGCCGATCGCCTCCTCGCGCGTCCCGCCCGCCGGGTCGGCGTGGATGGCCAGCCGCTTGGTGCCGACCGCCCGGGCCACGACCTCGCCGTCGCGCACCTGGTAGACGTCCGGGTTCACCAGGCCGGAGACCAGGGCCTCGCCGAGGCCGAAGCCGGCCTCCACGGTGGTGACCCGGCGGTTGCCGGTGACCGGGTCGGCCGTGAACAGGATGCCGGCCGCCTCCGGGAAGACCATCCGCTGCACGACCACGGCCATGTGGACCGTGCGGTGGTCGATGCCGTTGCGCCGGCGGTACGTCACCGCGCGCTCGGTGAACAGCGAGGCCCAGCACCGGCTGACGTGCCGGAGGATCGCCTCCGGGCCAGCGACGTTCAGGTACGTGTCCTGCTGGCCGGCGAAGGAGGCGCTCGGCAGGTCCTCCGCCGTCGCACTGGACCGGACCGCGCAGGCGACCCGCTCGCCGAGCCGCCCCACGGCGCCGATGATCGCCGCCGCGATCTCGCCCGGGACGGCGGTCTCCTCGATGGTCCGGCGGAGCTGCGCGCTGATCGCGCGGGTCGCCTCGCGGTCGTCCGGGCCGAGCCGCGACAGCCGGTCGAGCCCCTCGTCGATCGACGGCGCCTGCGCCATGACCCGCCGGAAGGCGTCCGTCGTCACGCAGAAGCCGGCCGGCACGCGGATGCCCTCGATCCGTGTCAACCCGCCCAGGTGCGCGCCCTTGCCCCCGGCGAGCGCGACCCGCGCCTCGTCGATCTCGTGCAGCTCCACCGCGTACCGCTCGCTCACGCACTACCTCCGACCAGTCCGTTTCGGTCCGGCCGTCGATTCTGCGGCCCGACCCGGGCCTTGCCGCAAGCCCCCCGGTGCGTTATACGTTAGAAGTGGCAGGGAGTGCGATCTCCCTGCCTTTGCTTTTTGCCATTGACCGGGGTGAGGTCATCGACGCGGTTGCGGTGCCGGGCCGGTGGACGCGCGCACGATCAGCCGGGTCGGCAGCGCGGTGCGGGCGCCGCCCGGCCGCGGGCGCTCGTTGAGCAGGTCGACGAGCAGGTCGACGCCCGCCCGGCCGCACTGGTCCTTCGGCTGGCTCACGGTCGTCAGCGCCGGGCTGACGAGGGCCGAGGCCGGGATGTCGTCGAAGCCGACGATGCTCACGTCGTCGGGCACCCTGACCCCGCGGGCGCCGAACCGGCTCATGAGGCCCAGCCCGATCATGTCGTTGTAGGCGATCACCGAGGTGACGCCGCCCGCCAGGACCAGGTCGGCGACGGCCACGCCGCCCTCGAAGTCGGGCGACACGTGGCCCGCCTCCACCACCGTGAGGTCCAGGCCGGCCGCGACGGTCCGCACGGCGCGGGCCCGTTCCCGGTTGACCCAGGAGGCGCGGGGGCCGGCGACGTAGGCGACGCGCCGGTGGCCGAGCGCGGCGAGGTGGGCCAGCGCCTGGCGGATGCCGTCGGCGTTGTCGAAGATGATGGACGGCAGCTGGCCGACCCGGCGGTTGAGCAGGACGACCGGGACGTCACCGCAGACGGAGCGCAGTTCGTCGTCGCCGGCGCGGGGCGCGCACAGCACGAAGCCGTCGACCTGTTTGGTAAGCGTCCGGATGAGGTCCGTCTCGGTGGCGGGGTCCTCGTCGGAGTCGGCCAGCAGTACCGCGAGCCCGAAGTCCCGGGCCCGGCACTGCGCGGCCTTGACGATGCCCGGGAAGAACGGGTTGGCGATGTCGGGCACCACGAACCCGATGGCGCCGGCGCGTCCGGTGCTGAGGCCGCGGGCGATCCGGTTCGGGTGGTACCCGAGCCGGGCGACGGCCCGCTCGACCCGCTCCCGGGTCTCGGGGCGCACCTGGTCCGGGGCGGCGAGCGTGCGGGAAACCGACGACTGCGAGACGCCGGCCAGCCGGGCGACGTCCTTGATGGTCGCGGCCATGCCCGCCTCCTGACGCCGGCTCTGGAAACGGTTCCAGATCTTGTCAGCAGGCCGACGATAGCACGATGTGTGTCGATGCAATATGGGTGTTGACAAGCCGACTCGGCGGGATCAGGGTGGGAACCGTTTCCGCAGCGCAGCGTCCGCCAACCCTGCCCGGAGACCGAATCGCCGCACCTTACGAGGAGTCGATGCGATGAAGAGAAGAAACGTGCTCGGACTGGCCGCCGGACTGTCGATCGGCGCGGTCGCCGCGCCGGGCCGGGCCGGGGCCGCCACCGGAGAACAGCTCGGCAACTACGCGTCGCACGTGACCGACGCCCGCAGCATCACCGTCACCAGCGCCACCGGCCAGCGGCTGAAGATCACCGCGTACGGCGACCAGATCGTCCGGGTCCGCGCGATCCGGGGCGGGGAGACGTTCTTCGCCGACTCGCGGTACGAGATGGTGGTGCCCGCCAACCACGCGGGCATGGGCGGCAGCCTGAGCGTCACCGACTCCGGCACCGCGCTGACGATCGTCACCGGCGCGGCCGACGGCGTCCGGATCGTGCTGCAGAAGAACCCGCTGCGGCTGGAGTTCTACCACCGCGGTACCGGGGCCCTGCTGGCGAAGGAGGACGCGACCCGCAGCATCACCTGGGGCGGCACCAACAACAGCGTCGTCACCGAGGCCTTCGTCCCGCCGCCCGCCGACGAGCACTTCGTCAAGGCGGGGCACGGGTTCTACGGGCGCTCGCCCCGGGTCGACCGGACCGGCGACGTCGTGGCGCACAACTACGGCTCCGTCCGCGGCGACCAGGCGCCCGCGATCGTGCCGCTCTACCTGTCCACCAAGGGCTACGGCGTCTTCTTCAACACGACGTTCGACGTCACCTACTCCTTCGCCAGCGGCACCGCCAAGGACTACGCGTTCTCCGCGGACGACCACGCCACCGCCGGCGCCCGGCCGCAGATGGACTACTTCCTCATCAACGGCCCGGAGTTCGCGAAGCTCCTCGACCGGTACACCCAGCTGACCGGCCGCCCGCGCCTGCCCCGGCTGGCCATCTTCGGCCTGCACATGACCGACAAGAACTTCCCCGACGTCAGCGACCAGAACTGGTGGCGGACGAAGATCACCCAGCATCGCAACGCCGGCTTCCCCTTCGACCACCACGTCAACGACAACCGCTGGCGGGCCGGCACCGGCGCGTGGGGCGGGTCGTGGTTCGAGTTCAGCTCCGTGCGGTGGCCCGACCCGGCCGGGTACCAGGCGTGGGCCGCGGACAACGGCGTGACCATGACCCTGGACTACAACCGCAACAACTCCAGCCTCATGGCCGGCTGGGTCGGCGGGCCGCCGCCCGGCTACAGCTTCAAGGCGGCCGACCTGACCGCGGTGGCGGACAACGGTTCGGTACCCGACTGGAGCAACCCGGCCACGCGGGCCTGGGTGTGGAGCGTCTTCTGGGCCAAGGCCCTGAACCCGGCGCTGCACTACCCCGGCGACGGGCTGTGGATCGACGAGCCCGACGAGCTGGGCCCGATCCCGTTCAACGCCGACAGCGCGGGCGGCAAGAGGTGGTCGGAGCTGCGCAACGGCTGACTCGAAAATCTTGAGTGCGTGGGGCAGGCGGCAGCACCGGGGCGGAGCCGCGGTGGTTTGTGTTGGGTCATGCAGCGGCTGGTTCGTCT